>JAZUFB010000357.1:0-3117 GCA_045640475.1 Clostridia bacterium | reverse complement strand
TATCGTTACCAGGAATGTGGGAGACTTTAGTGGCGCGAAGATCCCCGTATATACTCCGGACACTTTATTGGAAATGTTGAGAATGCAAAACTGAATCACCTTTAGCTTTTCTGCCGGCGTGGTTTTGAACGCAAGGAGGCGAGAAGGGCAAACCCTTCCCATACGGAGAAATGTGACAGAGGACCGTCCCCTGTCACATGTTTTGTTCTCCGGTTGTTTCTGTGTTCTTTCAGCTCGGAACAGTTGACTTTCACGGGGACGGTTGCCAAAATGGGACTATCCGGAAATGGCGCTGAAATGCGTCGCCGGACTGAACCGAAGGAGGAACATCGGAATGACTTTAACTTATAAGATTTTGAAGGATCATCTGCTGAGCGGCAATCTCGTCCCCGGTGAGGAGATCTCCATCCGCATCGATCAGACCCTGACGCAGGATTCCACCGGTACGATGGCCTATCTGCAGTTTGAAGCGATGGGGATCGGTCGCGTGAAGACCATGAAGAGCGTGGCCTATATCGACCACAACACCCTGCAGACGGGCTTCGAAAACGCGGACGATCATCAATATATCCAGACCGTGGCCAAGAAGCACGGTATCTTCTGCTCCAAGCCCGGAAACGGCATCTGCCATCAGGTACAGCTGGAACGCTTCGGCGTGCCCGGACTGACGCTGCTGGGCAGTGACAGCCATACGCCCACCGGCGGCGGCCTCGGGATGCTGGCTATTGGCGCGGGCGGACTGGATGTGGCCGTGGCCATGGGCGGCGGCGCATATTTCCTGGCCTGCCCGAAGGTCGTGGGCATCCGTCTGAGCGGTAAACTGCCCTACGGCGTGGCCGCGAAGGATATCATCCTGGAAGTGCTTCGCCGGCTGAGCGTCAAGGGCGGCGTGGGCAAGGTCATGGAATATATCGGTGAAGGCGTGGCCACCCTGACGGTGCCGGAACGCGCCACCATCGCCAACATGGGCGCCGAGCTGGGCGCGACCACCTCTGTTTTCCCCAGCGACGAAGTGACCCGTGCCTTCCTGAAGGCGCAGGGCCGCGAGCAGGATTTCCGTCCCCTGAGCGCGGACGCGGATGCCCAGTATGACGAGATCGTGGATATCGACCTGAACACGCTCGAGCCGCTGGTTGCCCTGCCGCATATGCCGGATAACGTGAAGACCGTGAAGGAAGTGGGCCCCATCAAGGTGGACCAGGTGTTCATCGGCAGCTGCACCAACTCCAGCTATCAGGATATGATGCGCGTGGCGCGGATCCTGAAGGGCAAGACCGTGCACCCCGAAGTGAGCCTCGTCATCGGCCCCGGCAGCAAGCAGGTGCTGACCATGCTGGCCCGGAACGGCGCTTTGGCGGACATGCTCGGCGCGGGCGCCCGTATTCTGGAGAGCGCGTGCGGTCCCTGCATCGGCATGGGCCAGAGCCCGAAGACCAACGCGGTTTCCATCCGCACCAACAACCGTAACTTCTATGCCCGCAGCGGGACCAAATCCGCCGGCATTTATCTGACCAGCTGCGAGACCGCCGCGATCACCGCCCTGAAGGGCGTGCTGACCGACCCACGGGAGCTGGATATCGACATGGAAGTGCCCCAGCCCGAGAACTTTGAAGTGAACGACAATCTGGTGATCCCGCCGGTAGCGCCCGGCGCCGAAGACACCGTTGAAGTGGTCCGCGGCCCCAACATCAAACCCTTCCCGCTGGGCCACGATCTGGAAGCGGATGTGACCGGCAAGGTCCTGCTGAAGATGGAAGACAACATCACCACGGACCATATCATGCCCAGCAACAGCCAGCTGCTGCCTTTCCGCAGCAACATCCCGCACCTGTCGAATTTCTGCCTGGCTCCCGTGGACGAGACCTTCCCGGCCCGCGCCAAGGCGGAGAACGGCGGCATCCTGGTGGCCGGACAGAACTACGGCCAGGGTTCCAGCCGCGAGCACGCCGCGCTGGTGCCGCTGTACCTCGGCATCCGTGCTGTGGCGGCCAAGAGCTTCGCCCGTATCCATCAGGCGAATCTGATCAACAACGGTATCCTGCCGCTGACCTTCAAAAACGAAGCGGACTATGACAGGATCGATCAGATGGATGTGCTGACACTGCCCGGCGTGCGCGACAAGGTCGCGGCGGGTGAGGAAACGCTGATCCTGCGCAACGATACCAAGGGCGAGGAGTACGAGGTGCTGCTGCCCCTGACCGAACGCCAGAAGGGTATGATCCTCTCCGGCGGTCTGATCAACTTTATGAGAAACCAGGGCTGATCCAAGGATCTGTAGCCCATCAAAAATGCGATAAGCCCCGTCCGGGATCAGGAAGTACTCTTGATTCCGGACGGGGCTTGGCTTATGATGGAATGGTACGGTTTTCTGTATATGTTCCGATTGGACAGGAGGCTATTCTTTATGAAACGCGTGATCTCGCTTTGTGTTGCTCTGCTGCTGCTCCTTGGACTGGCCCTGGCGGAGGATCCGGATACAACTGCGGCTGCGGAGGCGCCCGTGGGAGTGACGCCCGGCGCGTATGTGACCTATGGCCACTATCCGCAGGCCGCCAAGGGGAAGGACAGTACGCCCATCGAATGGCGCGTGCTGGAGGTGGACGGGGATCGGGTGCTCCTGATCAGCCACTATGGGCTGGATCGGGAACCCTACAACACGGTGCGGGATTATGTCACCTGGGAGACCTGCAGCCTGCGGACTTGGCTGAACGGTCAATTTATGGAAAGCGCGTTTACAGAGCAGGAGCAGGAAGCGATCCTGGTTACAGACTGCGAAAACGTGGATGTGAACTGGCTGGAGATCGCGAAGATCGAAAAACGGGAGCCCTACGGGATCGATGTGGAAGTATGCTGCGCCAATACGCAGGACAGGATCTTCCTTCTGAGTGCGGATGAGGTGCTCACATACTTCCCGGAACCGGCGGACCGCATCTGCGCGCCGACGGACTACGCGGTGTCCAAAGGCGCCTGGAACAAGCCGGCTTATAAGGATGACAGCAACAGAGCTGCCGGCGACTGGTGGCTGCGCACCGGCGGATGTTATGGCCTGCGGGCGGGGGATGTGTATTACAACGGCGCGCGCCGTGACCACGAAGTCAACTATAAGGCAATTTCTGT
>JAZUFB010000356.1:0-26462 GCA_045640475.1 Clostridia bacterium | reverse complement strand
GCGCCACTGCCGATAAACACCGCGTCAAACCCTTCTTCAAGGATCTCGTCTACGGTCATGCATTTGCCGATAACCGCGTTGGTCACGATCTCCACACCCAGATCCCGGATCTTTCCGATCTCTTTCTGAACCAGTGTCTTGGGCAGGCGGAATTCAGGGATCCCGTACATCAGTACACCGCCGGGTGTATGCAGGGCTTCAAACACCGTCACTTGCCATCCCGCACGGGCCAGCTCACCCGCGCAGGTCAGGCCGGCAGGACCGCTGCCGATAATCGCCGCTTTACGGTCTTTCTTGGGGGCAGGTTCCGTCACAGTCTCCGTGGCATGGTCTGCCGCAAACCGTTCCAGACGTCCGATGCCGACGGCATCTCCCTTAATAGCCCTCACACAGTGACTCTCGCACTGTTTTTCCTGTGGGCATACCCGTCCGCAGACCGCGGGCAGCGCGTTCTGCGCGCGGATCAGTCGGTTAGCACCGTCAATATCGTTTTCGCGGATCTTCGCGATGAAGTCCGGGATCGGTACATTCACCGGGCAACCGGAAACACACGGAGCATTTTTGCACTGCAGGCAGCGTTGCGCCTCTTCCGCGGCCATTTCCGCCGTATATCCGACGGCTACTTCCTGAAACCCTTTGATCCGCTCTTTCGGATCCAGTTCCGGCATGGGCGTTTTCGTCATACTCATGTTTGGCACAGTCATTTCCCCCCGGTCAGCCTGCATGCGTGATGTTCACGGATCTGTTTTTCCTCGTTCCTGAACATTCTGCTTCTGGCAATCGCTTCATCAAAGTCCACCAGATGGCCGTCAAAATCCGGTCCATCCACGCAGGCGAATTTTGTTTCTCCGCCCACGGTCAGGCGGCAGCCTCCGCACATACCGGTCCCGTCGATCATGATCGGGTTCATACTCACGATCGTACGGATGCCGTAAGGACGGGTCAGTTCACATACAGCTTTCATCATGGGCAGCGGGCCAATGGCGATCACACGGTCGTACTGCTTCCCGCCCTTCAGTTTTTCTTCCAGGGCCTGGGTCACAAAGCCTTTCCGGCCGTTGGATCCATCATCCGTCATGATGGTCACATCATCGGCTGCTTGCTCCATCTCATCCTTCAGGATGATCAGGCTTTCATTGCGGAAGCCTACGATCATGTCCACTTCCGCGCCTGCGTCATGCAGTGCTTTTGCCTGCGGCCAGGCGATCGCAACGCCCAGTCCGCCGCCAATGACCGCGGCTTTCCGTACGCCTTCGGTTTCGCTGGGTTCACCAAGCGGGCCCACAAAATCCAACAGGCTGTCTCCACATTCCATCTCTGCCAGTTTTTCTGTTGAATAACCGACTTTTTGGAAAATGATCGTCACTGTGCCTTTTTCCCGGTCATAGCCCGCAATCGTCAGCGGGATCCGTTCTCCCTCATCATCCGTCCGGAAGATGATGAACTGCCCCGGCTGGGCCTTGCGGGCAACCAGCGGGGCATAAACGTCCATCCGGACAACGTTCTCATTCAGAATCTGTTTTTCAGTAATGGGATACATCTGACTGAGCCCTCCGTATGTTTGCGATATTCCTTTTTACTTTCTGTCCTTGACCCCGACATAGATCCGTTCGGCTTTCGGCGGATATTCATCCGTGTAGAGAAGCTTCTTCCCCACGACCTCGTTACCGTTGTATTGGACACGGTAGCTTTCGACGATATACCCTTCCTGCGCCTTACTCACGGATTGCTGCTGATCGGTATAGGTCACATAAGTCCCTTCGGTGTCTTTGACATAGGTCGGTTTGGTGGGCGGATCAATGACCTCCACGATCTTGCTCTCCATGTCATACCGGACCCCTTCCATATACTGTCCGTATATGGAAACTTTGGCGATCAGCCGTCTTTTGTTTCCGGGATCAGTTTGCACATTTGCCACGATATAGACCGGCTTTTCGGTATCGTTTTTGAAAACCAGGTCGATCTTACGCTTGCCGACCCAATAGACCGTCGCGTCCATGCCATAGTCGCAATAGTTCACGGCGTCCGAATGCGGTTCGCGTTCCACGATCTGCAACCCGGCACATACAGCAGCCCTATACAGGGTGGAGCTGGCCTGACATACACCGCCGCCCACGCCTTCCACATGGTCGCCGTAGACATATTCAGTCGCCGTCTTGAAGCCATTGTTCAGCGTACGTTCACCCACAACGCTATTAAAACTGAACTTCTGTCCGGGCTCCAGCTTCATTCCGTTGAACTTGGAAAAAGCGACCCGGATGTTCTCATTGCGGTTCTCGGTGGAGGAGGTGGAAATATTCGTATACACCGAGGAACGTAATTCAAAATCTTTTTTCAGATCCACCAGCTTTACATTCGGTTCCACAATATCGGGGCGAAGGTCCACGCTGCCGCTCTTCATCACGGACACCATTTCGTAAAGCTGCTTCTTGATTGGTTCCGTGTTCAGATTCCGTCCGTAAACTTCGTCTTTGAAAACGAATGGATAACTCAGTGTGGTATTGAACTCGACCACCATCGCGTCCTGCGCCGGATAATCCACCTGAGCTTTGATGCTGTTCAGCATCTGATCGATCACGCTGGTATCGCCGCTTGGGGTGGCGGTATAGGCTTTATACGGGGCTACTGCCAACACATTCATGGCGTGCAGGCGTTCCTCATAGGTCTGGGAGTTGCCATTCGATGTGGTATGTCCCGGTTTCCAGGCCTCTCTCAGCACCGTGTCCACATCGACTTTCATACCGAGCATATCCGCGGTAATGGAAGCAATGGGCTGGCCTTCATAGGTCAGATCCACTTTCCAGGCATCATTTCTTTGCTGGATCTGGGAGGTCACTGCCGCTTTAGCCTGTTCAGGCGTCATGCCGCCAAGATGGATCTCGTCCACGTATACGCCGTTGCAATATACATTGTCAAACGGGGTGACCGTTTCCTCGATCTTTTTGGCTCTCATGGCCGGGGTGATCACATAGAACCAGCTGCAAACCAACCCGCCGATCACGATCAGCGCGATCAGCCATGGAATCAGTTTCCGGAAGCTGAAAGTTTTTTTCGGGGGCTTCGCACTCACATTGGGAATACCCGAGAGAGTCTGTTGCGGCACAAAGCCACGTTGTGTTCCGTCCTGCTGGAAGGTGCCTGTGTTCTCTTTCCAGCTTTTTTGCGCGTTGGCATAGTACTGTTGCTGTGCGTAGTACTGCTGCATGGCAGCCTGTTGCTGACGGACCTCCCGTTGCGATACAAATCCGTTCTGCCAGTCACTTTGGGGAGCGGAAGACGGATAGTATCCGTTCATTCCAGGTTCCGGATTTTCCGGTCTGTATCCTGACTGTAAGCCATTGGGGTTCGATCCCGTTCGGGATGGTGGATTTCCTGTTCCGTTCCGGGGCGTTCCCGTTCGTACCGGCATCATTTGGGTTCCGGTCTGGTTCATGCCCATCTGCACCGGCCTCATTCCGGTCCCAGTCTGGTTCATGCCCATCTGTACCGGTCTCATTCCGGTCCCAGTCTGGTTCATGCCCATCTGCGCCGGTCTCATTCCGGTCCCGGTCTGGTCCATGCCGGCCTGCGTCCTCATCATTCCGTTGGCGTTCCGATTCGTGTTGGGCTGCATCGTTGTGCCACGCGTCGCGGTCTGACGTCGGACCGGTTGTGCGCCGGTCGTGCCGTTGTTTGTTCTGTCAAAAGCGGGCCGCATCAGGGGCCCGGTCATGCCGGCCACTTCCTGCGCGGGTACGCTTTGGGTCGTCCTGCGGACATTTCCTTTCAAGGGAGGTTGCGCTGTTGTGCCCGGATTGGTCTTCATGCCCGCCGTTGGTTCAGTTCCTTCGCCCGCATATCGGTCGGTTCTGCGGGTGCGGCGTACCTCGTTCTGTTGGTTATCCCCCATTGCGCCCCCTCCTTTCCGTTTCAGTCTGTTTCAATTCGTTTTTTCGGGATGTGTTTCCGGCTGTCTGTCAATCCAGATGGATCTCATTCGATCCGTCCTGTTTCCGGTCCGCCTCCGCGTCCTTCTTTTCTTCCTTGTCTTCTTTTTTCGCGTCATCCGCCGGAATCTCGGCAGCCGGCCGCGGCTTGTCCTCGCCCAGGCCTTCCGGAACCGTTCCGGTTTCCATCAGAGCCAGGAATTCCGCACGGTTCAGCGTTTCATGCTTCAGCAGCGCTTCGGTCAACTGTTCCAGACGGTCTTTCTGTTCACGCAGGATCTGCTTGGCGCGCGCATAGCACGCTTCAAGCATCGCGCTCACTTCATGGTCGATCTTAGCAGCGATCTCTTCACTGTATTCACGGCTCTGGCCGAATTCCATACCCACGAAAACTTCCTGATCGCTGCCCAGATAAATGGTACCAAGATTCTCACTCATACCAAACTGGGTCACCATCTTGCGGCACAGTTCAGTCGCGCGCTTGAGGTCGCTGGAAGAACCCGTATAGATCTCGCCCAGCGCAACTTCTTCCGCGGCATGGCCACCAAGGCACATCGCGATCTGATCCAGCAATTCGCTGCGGCTGATGTTGTCATGCTCTTCCGCGGGAAGGCTCAGGGTGTGACCTGCGGCCTGTCCTCTGGGAACGATCGTGATCAGATGGACCTCGTCGCAGCCTTTCAGCATGTGTCCGACGATCGCGTGACCGCCTTCATGGAAAGCGACCATACGACGGTCCTTCTCATTCACCTTGTGGCTCTTCTTCTCCGGACCCATCTGGACACGGGCGATCGCATCGATCAACAGCTGCTGGTCGATTTTCTTTTTCCGTCCGCGTGCGGCCAGGATTGCGGCCTCGTTCATGACATTTTCAAGATCCGCGCCAGTGGCGTAAGGCATCCGTTTCGCGATGTTGTCCAGATCGACATCCGTATCCAGGGGCTTGCCCTTGCTGTGCACCTTCAGGATGGCCACACGTCCACGCTGATCGGGATAGTTCACGGTCACCTGCCGGTCAAAACGGCCGGGACGCATCAGGGCGGGGTCCAGGATATCTCTGCGGTTGGTTGCGGCCATCACGATAATGCCTTCATTCACGGCAAAACCGTCCATTTCCACCAGCAACTGGTTCAGGGTCTGTTCGCGCTCATCATGACCACCGCCCAGACCTGCGCCACGGTGACGGCCCACAGCGTCGATCTCGTCGATAAACACGATTGCGGGAGCCACTTTTTTGGCCTGATCAAACAGGTCACGCACACGGCTTGCGCCAACGCCGACAAACATTTCCACAAAGTCACTGCCGCTGATGGAGAAGAAGGGTACACCCGCTTCACCCGCCACAGCCTTAGCCAGCAAAGTCTTACCGGTTCCGGGAGGGCCAACAAGCAGGACGCCCTTGGGAATTCTCGCGCCAAGCTCGGTATAGTTCTTCGGGTTCTTCAGGAAATCCACCATTTCCTGCAGTTCTTCCTTCTCCTCGTCGGCACCGGCCACATCGGCAAACGTCACCTTGTTCTTGGAAGGATCCTGCATCCGGGCATGGCTCTTTCCGAAGTTCATCACTTTCCCGCCACCGCCGGTCTGGGACCGCATCACCAGGAACCATACCACGCCGAAGATCACCAGCATGATGGCGTAAGGCAGGAAGTCATACCACCACGGAATGGAAACAGGCGCGCGATATTCGACCGTAAAGGACAGATCGTTCACAGAGATCTGTTCCAGGGATTTTCCCTGGTTTTTTTCCTTTGCGGCTTCCATCTGGCGTACGGTTTCAATAAAGTCCGCGCCGATCGTGGTCTCAAAATCGTAGCTTCTTTCGGGGAAATCGGCCGGAGCCACGTTTGTTGTATTCAAAATACCTACCAGAGAATTATTGCGGATCGCCACGGCTTTCACCTGGCCACCCTCGATCATTTCCAGCAGTTTGGGATATTCAATACGTTTGTTGACGGTCTGGTTCAGCCCGCCGTTCAGGATCACCGCAATCAGCAGAATAACTGCCAGCACCGCGATATATCCCGCAATTCCCTTGTTCTTTTTCAAATTGGGGTCCTCCTTGTGTCTTTTCATTCGCCGCCGCGTGACTTATTTTCCCTCATAGATTTCAGGCTTCAGCACGCCGATATCGGGAATGTTTCTGTATCTTTCATCATAGTCCAGCCCATAGCCGACCACAAATTCGTCCGGAATATTGAAGCAACTGTAGTTCACAGTCAGTTCATGCACTTTTCTTCTGGCAGGTTTATCCAGCAGCGTCACGATGGTAACGGAAGCCGCGCCCTGTCCTTCCAGCCTGTTTTTCAGATAGTTCAGCGTGATTCCGGAGTCCACGATATCCTCCACAATAATGACATCCTTTCCCAGAATGTCCCGGTCCAGGTCCTTCAGGACGCGGACAACACCCGTGGATTTCGTGGCACTGCCGTAGCTGGAGATGGACATAAAGTCGGTGGTCACCGGCAGGTCGATCTCACGCATCAGGTCCGTGAAGAAAGTCGCGGCACCTTTCAGGATACACACCATCACAGGGGTCTTCCCCGCGAAATCTTCCGTGATCTTTTTCCCGGTTTCACGAACTTTTTCCGCGATTTCTTCCTTGGTTACCAGGATCTTGCACAGATCCCCGTAGATCTTCGCTGACTGTTCCATGCTCTGTTGCTTCCTTTCAATCGTTTCTCACGATAGTTCTCTCGTTATTCCCTGTTCATGGGGGATCCGTTCATTCGGTATTTCAGATTTTCGTCCCGTTTTTCATCCAGGGCATCGGACCGGTCCAGCTCAGACGGACCGTCTGTGTTTCCGCGTTCACACGGGGGATCTTTCCGGTACCGACACCGGCCACCCACAAAACTTCCTGGTCTCTGCATAAAAGTGGGATCTGATCACGCCATGGGGCATCCACTCCACGGTTGACCAGATAATCCTGCAGTTTCTGGCTGCCTTCGCTTCCAAAGGGAGTGATCCTGTCTCCTGTCCTTCGTCCGCGTAACACGGTCCCTTCCAGAAAATCCTTCGGAAACGCCTGGGTGTCTGTTCCGTTTCCGAAGCCCGTTCCATTTACGGCGGTCCGGAGCTGCAGTTCGCCCACAGTCACTCCCCGCGGATCATAGGGGGTTTCGACCAACGCGGGTTTCGCATGGCCTGTCAGATGCAGGTGATGCTTTCCGCGCTCCGCAGTCATTCCGGCCGGAAGATTGACACGGCCTTTGGCCTGTCCGATCGCGAGCTCTTCCATTTCCAGCGTCTGCTCGTAACTCAGATTACGCTCATCCAATCCGGCGCCAAATGACCGGTTCCACCAAAGCCGCAGGATGGTCCGCCGGTCCGCTTCGTTCATTCCCGCCAGCGGTTCCGTTTCAAGCCAGTCTCTTCCGGCGTGTGTTCGCAAAAATTCTTCCGCGCGTTCACCGGTCGCATCGTTCTCCGCCCGGATCAGTTCAGCCGCCCGGGCAATATGGTTCACCGCCCCGGGGAAACGTCGTTCCATGCCGGGAATCAGTTCCATCCGCAGGGCATTTCTGGCATACCGGGCATCCGTATTGCTTTCATCCTCCCGCCAGGAAAGGCCCCGTTCGGTCAAGCTCTGTCGCAGGGTATCCCGACGCAGGCACAAAAGCGGGCGAAGGATCCGGATCCCACGGTTCTCCGTTTCCGGCCGCATGCCGCCAAGGCCCGCCGGTCCCGCTCCCCGAAGGAGGTGCAGCAAAAAAGTTTCTGCCTGATCATCCATGTGATGGGCCAATACCAACGCATCCGCTCCGGATGCATGTACAGCATCCCGCAGAAACCCGTACCGGGCTTCTCTCGCGGTGTTTTCGTCCGTATCAGGACCGAGACATGCGTGATACACGTGAAAAGGAACCTCGTGTTCCAGACAGAGTGCCCGCACAAAAGCCTCGTCTTCATCGGCTGACTGGCCGCGGATACCATGATTCACATGCACCGCTTCAAACGTCAGCTGGCCTTTTCCCTGCAGGGAAAGAAGCAGATGGAACAGGAAGACCGAATCCGCTCCCCCGGAGATTCCAGCGACCAGCTTACCCTGCAGTGGACACGCAAGCGGCATATCCTGCAGGTCCATATTCCTGAATCCGTGATCCATATCTGATCTCATTTTTCAGCGCACCGGCGCATCACAGACATTGCAGGGCTGCAGTTTGGCGTACTTTTCGTCATTCAACTGATCATAAGTGAACTGGCCCTTCAGTGGCAGATAACGCTGATTCGTGCTCTGGCAATTCTGGTCACGGTGATACTTCGATCCGCCTTCGGGATTATAGTAAAGTACCGTCTTGCTGTTCACCGGCGGAGCCGTAGGTGTCGCGGTGGCGGTCACCGGCGTGGGGCTTTCAACAGGATCATAGCTTCTCAAAGAGCTCGGATCCACATACCAGATCCCGTTTTCTTTGACCATCAGCACGTTCATCCGGTACTTGACCGGTTCCTTGCCATTGTTCCGGTCCATGGTGGAGGTCAAGGTCACAGTCCGCGTGTTGTCCTCAGGGGTACCGGACATCTTTTCGATCGTATAGTCCTGCGGCGTACGGTTAGCCTTGATACCGAACAACGCGGTCTTCGGACTGTCCACTGAGCTTTGCCAGCTGGGCGCGCACAGGCTGAGCATCTCATCTTCCTTGTTCACAGACCAGAAGTAGAAGAAACTCTGAAGCTGATCCGTCGTGGCGGTATCATTCACCGGGCCGGGCGTATTCACAGGTGCCTGTGTTACTTCGATGCTGGCAGCTGTATTCTGCGCCGGATTTTGCATGGCAGTTTGCCCGTTGCCTTCCGCGGCGCCGCGGTTATTCACCACAACGGTGCCCGGATTCTGGTTTCCGGTATTCTGGTTGTCCGGCGTACTGCCGCCAAAGGGGATCAGTGCCAGGATCAACAGCAGACCGAAGACCACCGTAAAGCACAGACGCTTGTTGGAGTCGATCAGCGGGCGGATCCAGAACAGAACGATCGCTGCCAGGGCGAGCACCGCAAAGATCCATTTCAACGCGGTCACATGTACCAGAACGCCCAGTACAAACAGCGTGAGCAACACTGCGGAAAGCAGGATCAGCTTCAGATTGTCAAACACGAAGCCGGGCCGGGACATTCCCTGCCCGTTCGCTTTCGAAACAAATCCACTGCCTGCCATCGGGGGATTCTGCGGCATATAGCCGTTGGTATACCCGTTTTGCTGCAGCTGTTGGGCTGTCGTCTGTCGCGTGTTGGCCTGATTGCGTCCCATCTGGCTGTAAGCATTGGCAAACGGAGGCTGCATCGAATTCCCGGGGATACCGTTATACTGGGGATTCTGTTGGTTATAGCCTCCGGCATTGGGCATCTGGCCCTGCTGGAAATTCATGCCTTGATTGTTTTGCCACGCGCCGCCATAGGCATTCGGGAACATTGCTGTTCCGGGATTCTGAGTGTATCCGCCCTGTTGTCCGGCGTTCATGCTCCCAAACGGCTGATATGCATTCTGCTGGGCATTTTGCTGGGGCATCTGCTGTCCCTGCATCATCCATGGCGAAGATTGCTGCATGCCTGTATTCTGCTGATAACCGGGCACAGAAGCACCGTACTGCTGGTTCTGCCCGAATGAAGGCCACATCTGTCTGGGGTCATAGCCCTGCTGCCCGCCTGCATTCCAACCGTTATTCTGCTGGGCTGCGTTTGGACTACTGTTCTGTCCAAAAGTGGAACGATTCTGATTCATCCGATCACCATCTCTTTCCATCCGTTCGAGGTATGTCTGCGGAAAAATCCATAATCATACAAGTATATATATTACCATTTAATTACTCCCTTGTAAACATCCGATGTGTCCTCTTCCCTCCATAAAAGCCGATTCCGCTCCTGTCCGGACCGTCATCAGGCATTGACGCAAATGGGCCAAAATGCTAAAATCTTTCCGGATTCCACAAGAAGGGAGATTCACCCATGAAAACAACTCTTTTGATCATGGCTGCCGGCCTCGGTTCCAGATATGGCGGGAACAAGCAAGTCGACCATATCGGCCCCAATGGTGAGATCCTGCTTGAATACTCCATCTACGACGCCCTGGCCGCAGGCTTCAATAAAGTGGTTTTTGTCATCCGCGAAAACATGCTTGACCTCTTCAAAGAACTCATTGGCGACAAGATTGCCCAAAAGGTGGAAGTTGCCTATGCCTTCCAGGAATATGACGATCTGCCCGGTAATTTTGTTCCCCCGGAAGGCCGTACCAAGCCTTACGGAACGGTCCATGCCGTGCTCTGCGCCCGTCATCTGATCAACGAGCCCTTTGCCGTCATCAATGCGGACGATTATTATGGCAAAGACGCCTTCGGCGCCATGGTCGATTCGCTCAACCGTCTTGCAGAGACCCGTGCCCAGGCTTCCATGGTTGCCTACTATCTCAAGAATACAATTTCCGAGAACGGTCATGTCACCCGTGGCGTCTGCACCACGGACGCGGACCGCAATCTCGTCCGTGTCACCGAGACCTACAAGATCCTTCCCTTCCCGGATGGCACCATCCGCGATATCAACACCTCCGAAGAGGGAATCATTCTGGATCCTGAAGCCCTCGTCAGCATGAACTTCTGGGGCTTCACCCCGTGGTTCTTTGAAGAAGGCACCCGCTATCTTGAAGCTTTCCTTCAGGATCCCGGCGGAGATCCCATGAAAAAAGAATATGTCCTGCCCACGCTCGTGGACCAGCTGATGCACGAAAAGGGCCTTTCCGTCGAAGTCCTTTCCACCAAAGCCATCTGGTTCGGCGTCACCTACCGCGAGGATAAGGACTATGTTGCCGGCGAGCTGAAAAAGCTTCACGAAAACGGCAGTTATCCCGAAAAACTCTGATGATCAGGGGAGGTTTTTCATATGAAGATCCTGCTTACCGGCGGTGCCGGCTTTATTGGCTCCCATACCTGTGTCGAACTGATTGCCGCGGGTCATGACCCCGTCATCGTGGACAACTTTGTCAACAGCTGTCCGGAGTCGATCCGCCGGATTGAACAGATTACCGGACGTACCATTCCCTTCTATGAAGCGGATGTACGCGACGCGGAAAAGATGGACCGGATCTTTACCGAAAACGCGTTTGACGCGGTCATCCATTTTGCCGGTCTCAAGGCAGTCGGTGAAAGCGTCCGGATGCCGCTTGAATACTACCGTAACAATCTGGATTCCACGCTCACCCTGTGTGAGGTCATGCGTGCCCACGGTGTCCGTAAGCTGGTCTTTTCCTCCTCCGCCACCGTTTACGGTATGCAGCCTGTCTGTCCCTACCGCGAGGATATGCCCTCTCTCGGGTGCACCAATCCCTATGGCTGGACCAAGTTCATGATCGAGAAGATCCTTTCCGGCGTCACCACGGCGGACCCGTCCTGGAGCGTCGTTCTTCTCCGGTACTTCAATCCGATCGGCGCACATGCTTCCGGTCTGATCGGTGAAAACCCCAACGGCATTCCCAATAACCTCATGCCCTACATCACCAAGGTCGCCGTGGGCGAGCTCGAAAAGCTCCATGTGTTCGGCAACGATTACAACACCCACGACGGCACCGGCGTACGCGATTATATCCACGTGGTCGATTTGGCCAAAGGCCACGTATCCGCCTGCGATTACGCCGCTTCCCACACAGGATGCGAAACCATCAATCTCGGCACCGGCACCGGCTACTCCGTTCTGGACCTGGTCAACACCTTCTCCCGCGTCAACGGCATTGATCTTCCCTATCAGATCGATGCCCGCCGTCCCGGTGATATCGACTGCTGCTACGCGGATCCCGAAAAAGCGGCGCGTCTCCTCGGCTGGAAAGCGGAGAAGAATCTCGAGGACATGTGCCGTGATGCCTGGTATTTCCAGAAGAACAACCCCCACGGCTACGCCTGAGCATTCCGTTTGAAACAAGCATCAAAAAAGTTCTCACCGGAAAACAAGTGAGAACTTTTTTGATGCCTTTTGTATGTCGTTCACCGCAGTTCGTCTTCATCCTTTTGCGTTGGGGCTGCGTTCCCCTTTGCACCGGAAGCATCCTGTTTTTCCTGCCTTTTGCGTTCCATGAGCCATACAACGCCGGCAGGGATCAAAGCCAGGATCAATACGATATTCCCGATCACCCCAATGGCACCCGATCCGCCGGCAAAGGAAAGGATCAACCCTGCCACAAAAAGGATGCAGATCGCCAATGTCAGCGGGCGTCTGATTTTTTCATACCGTTCCATTTCATCATTCCTCCATTTCCGCATGCCTTATTATATCTGAATTCACTTTGCGCGGCAAGTCGGACAAATGAAAAGGAAAATCGACCCTCCGTGCAGAATAATACAAGGATATACCTTAAAGGGAGGTTATCCCGTGGCATCCTATCTGATCGTCGCAGGTCATCTGCCGGAATCTGTACTTCCGGTCACCCTATATTCTTTCTCGGCAGGACTGACACAGAGCATCGGTCCGGTCTCTGTCCTTCATATCTCCACCGAAGAAGCAGACCCTGCTTTGCCTTCCGCCGTGCAGGATCTGAATCTTCTTTCCGATTTCGCCGGTACGGAAGCCCCTTGGTTCCGGCCGTCTTTTTCCTATACCCTTTGGCAGCCCGAGCTGTCCCTTCAGTCTGATATCATCGAAGATCCCGACGCGTCTCAGGGGGAACCGCTCCGTCTGTTGACCTCCGCACTTTACGGTTCTCCCTGTACCGTGCTCCCGCGTGACGCGCTTTCCGTTCAGTGGGCCATGACCGCCCTTCTCCATACGGAGCCTGAACAGTGGAGCCATTTTCTGCACTCCGTGCGTTCCGTTCCGGAAGACGAGCAGGTACGGATCATGGTTGCCCTGGATCTTTGTGATGACGAAGGTACCGGCATCGCGTTCGCGCTCGTCCGCGCCCTTCGTGCCGCTTTTCCCGGCGAAAATGCGCCGTTGATTGCTTTCTCTTTCCTCTCAAATATCACCGGGGCGGATGATCCTGACCGTCGGGCAGCCATCCGGGACAGACTCCGCACGGTTTCCGATCAGGAGCTTGTGCGCCCGAAGAACAGCAGGACGACTTCCGGTGCCGACATGGCATGGCTCTTCGGTCTTCCCGCAAGTTGCCGCGTTTCCGTTCCGGACGGTTCTCCCGTCACAGTCGCTTTTGCCCGTGTCTGTGCCCGTTTCTTCTCTTCTCAGGATACACCCAATTCCGGATATCATACCGTCAGTGTTCCCGGCATTCTTACGTGGGATGCGCTTGGCGATCAGGCCATGAACGCGGTCGCTTTTTTCCGTGCTTCCGTTTGGTTACTCACAGACCTTCTTCCCGCCGTCAAGAGTTATCTGGATAAGCCCTCCCCGCTGCTTTCGCTTGCGCCGAGTCCCAAAAACGCTTTATTCAGAAAGCTGACGCAAAATACTTCCAAAGCCGCCCAGTCAGAACTGAAAGAACAGATTGCAACGCTCACCCGTGTGTTAAGCGCGATCCTGGTCCGTTTCTGTGCGCTCGTCCGTGCCCTGCCGGATTGCATGCGTGACCCCGTTGCCGCTTCGGAGCTTTGGACCGCCATGGTCAACGCCTGTGGTGAAGCCGTCACGCTCGGCGCCTCCTACGATGTTGCCCATACCATGGCCGTCGAAGCCGGATTGGACAAGGTAATGCCCGTTCATCGCGGCTCCATGGCGGATACGGAAGAAGAACGTTCCCAGCGTCGTCTGAACGAGACTGCATCCCGCCTTTCCAACCTTGAAAATAAGCGGTCCGAGCTGATGACCCGCGCCGGTGGATTCCGTGCCCGTCAAGCCCTTGAGGACTGTCTGCATCAGTGCATATCCGCGCGGGATGCCGTGGAGAAGCAGTACAAAATTATTATTTCCCGTCCTGACAAAGACAACGAAAGCGTTCTTCAGGCAGCCGCAAGGTTGAGGTCCCTGAACGCCGCCGTGGATCGCACCCGCCGTGACCTTCGTCAGGCCTCGTCTTTCGCGGTCCTCTCCGCCGAGCCTTCTCCCAAAGCCTCCGCCGTGTCCCCTTGGTCCGGTCAGCTGTTGGATCCTGTGCTCGTCCCGGAGCTCTATCATTTTTTGACGGAACCGGACCGCAAGGATGACGCTGCACGTAAGCTGCGGGATGAGCTTCCCCGGCTGATTTCCGGCTACAACGGTTCTGATACAAAGACCCTGCTTCGTGCGGTCGCCGCGGCTTGCATACCGGACCCAGTCTCCCCGTTCTCTGCTCTGCTCACCGCCGTCCGTGGCGTTGCATTGACAGAAGCGGGCACTTTCCGCCCTGTTGATTCTGAAACTGTAAGAAGCGCAGTCCCGCCCATTCCACTCTTGCCTGACCTGACCTTTGAAGGCGATCTTCCCGCTGACGCGCCGCTTCGTGATCGGGTCCTCGCCCCTGCCGCAGAAGATCCGACCGGCGCACGCCGCGGTCTTCTGGCGATGCTGCTCCTGATGCAGTACCGCCGTCGCGCGTCCGATGATCCCTCCATCATCCGGCATACCCTGCGTCCGCAGGACGGTGCCGCCATTGCGGCCTGGCTGGAAGCAAACATCACCCCTTTCGCAGAAATCATCTCCCTCCAAAGAGGGCCGGATGAATTCCCGATGGCGCTGATCCTTCCCGGAAAAGAATTGCGCGTACTGTCCGTTCCCGTCCCCGCGGTATCCCTGATCCCGTCTTTTGTGCTCTGGTTCGATCGCGGTGTAAGATCTTTTGTCGATCCATGCGTCTATCTGAGCGAAAGTGGCCGGACCCTTCTGACCGAGCAGCTGACCCGTCTCCGTTCCTTGATGAAACCGGCGGATTATCCGTCCATGACCGATTTTCTGTCCGCGTTCCATCGCGATATCATGAACCGTCTCGGTACCCGTTCCACCGGCAAAGCAAGCCGTCTTTCCGCCCGGCTGAAGGCCGCCTGCGGCTTGCCCGGACTCAAGTTCTGGCCGGATGTCTGCAAAACGGAGATCATCTATGAAAAAGGTCTGAAAGAAGATCTGATCTGTGCCTGCCTTTCCGGTCTGGATCATGTTCCCGCGCCGGAGTCTCCCGTTTCCGGTGAAGTTCTCTATACCCGTAACGATATTCCCTTCGCCCGTGAAAGCGCGTCCGGCCTGCTTGAGCCTGTCGGTCACCCTGAGGAGGAGGAGACCCTGGGCGGGCTGGAATCCGAATGTGAGATCCTCCTGCGTTCCTCAGACACCTATCATGAAAACCTGCGAAAAAACCTGAAGGCATTAACAGAAAAGTATCCCGATCCGGATGCTTCAGCAGCCTCTGTCGCGGCGTCCCTCCTTTCCGAGGCGGATGAACCGGTCCATGAGACCGTTACCGAGTTTGCTTATCCGTGGGCGGATCCGCAATCTGCCGCCTATCGGACAATTCTGTCAGAGGCACTTTCTCCCCTGCCCATCGACGGGTGTGAAGATCCGTTCAGCCAAAAGCTGGCCGTCATTCCGCGTCAGGGATACAATATTCTCGGAGATACGCTGGTATCCGGCCAGTGTGTCCTCCCTCTTCCTTTTAATGGCGACGCCACCTCCGAGATCCTTACGGATGCGGTCCTTCCGCCTTTCAGTCCCGCTTTTGCTTCCCTTTTGTGTGAAAATGAAAAGGGCCGTCTTTTGCTCACGCAGGATATGCTTTCCTTTGCCCGTGAAGGCGAGAGCATTCAGGTCAGCATTCTGCTCCACGCAGCGTTTGATGTCCGTTTGACCCGGACCTATACCGAAGATCAGATTGTCTATCTCTATTCTGACGATATTCCGACCCTTTCCGTATGGCCTGCCGTTCCCTTCGCCTCACAAGACTGGAAGGCTTATTTCTCCTTCGGCCATATGCAGGATCCGCTTTCTCTGTCGATCCTTTCCGAAGGCCGTGTCATTCCGGTTCCTCGGGATGAACAGCGTTGGGGGATCAAAACCGAGTATTGTCCGTCCTGCTATCTGCTGGAGCACAACGGTGTTTCTCTGGCTGCCTGTCCAAACCTGCTTCCGTCTTATGAGGTCCAGCCTTCCCATCGCGAATGTGTCTGCGTAGACTACGGTTCCTCCGGGATCTCCGTGGTCCTTACCTCTGAAGCGGATACCCGGCCGTTGAACGGGACCGTCATGGTCCGCACCCTCCTGCGTCATCCCCAGAAAACGCCTGACATCCTCCGCAACGAGTTCCTGCCCGCCCTGCCGGTCACTCCCATCTTTCCTGCCGCAGACCGGATCTTCCGGAACGCCGTGAATCAGGACCCCGTCCCATTTGTGGATGGAACGATCCTTATGCCCTCTTCGTTGAAAGATCTGGCCGATATCGACGCTGAAAACCTCTATGCTTCCATGAAGTGGGGAAACAGCAAAGGCCGTTCTTCCGACCTTTGTCTCCATCAGGTCATGCTGCTGGCCGCGTTCGAGGCTCGGATCGCCGGAGCCAGCTCCCTTTGCTGGCGCTTTGCGATTCCGGACGGTATGGCAGCCGAAGGGCGTAGCACACTGGTGGCGCATTTGCGTCATCTGGCGCAGTCGGTTTCGGCTGAAAGCGGTCTCCCGGCTCCTCAGGATCAACCGCAGGCAGGTTTTGTTTCCGAAAGTGAAGCCTCCGGCGCTTATTTCCGCTTCTGTATGCCGGAAAGAACACAGGCCGGCTTCATGATTCTGGATATCGGTTCCTGTTCATCCGACCTGACCCTTTTCCTTCGCGGGCATGATTATGCTGTGCGTTGCAACCAGATGCATCTGGGGATCCAGTATATGCTTTTGCCTTCTATTCTGGCGGATCCGGCTCTGCTTCAAAAAGACTACGGTACGCTCCCGGATGAAATACTGCAGCAGGATCTTGCCATGCTCACCGAACTTTTCACCGCCGCCCAAACAGACGCCGCCGCGCTGCGCAAAGCAGGTCTCGCGCTGGATACCTTTATTGCGGATCATTCCGGTTTCCTGCGACAGGTTCTCTCCTCCGAACCGATGGGGTGTCAGGTCACCCGTTCAGGTTCTCTGATGTTGCTCGGTTTCGCATGGCTGATGACACTGGCCGGAGTGCTTTTGTCCCAGCTCGCGTCTGACCCGCTCAACAATGATTTCCTGCCGGATCAGTTCCCGTTCTTCCTGTCCGGACGCGGTTCCGGTCTGTTGGAGAGCATGACGGAATCGACCCGCGGTCGTCTGCGTCAGTTCCTTTGTTTGTGCAAAAACAGCCGGGTCAGCACGATCCCCCTCTGCTATTCCACTGAGAAAAAAATGGAGATCGCCTTTGGCCTTTCGCGTCCGGAATTTGTTTCGGATACCGTTCCGGTTTCCGCGGCCCCCAGTGTCGCGCTCCCGGTAAAGCCTTACGAGCTTATCTGCTACTTCCTTCTTTCTTTCCTGCAGTCTTTCCCTGGTGCAGCCACCGGCCTGTTCCCGGGATGGTTCTCCGGTGATCCGTGGCATCCTCTGACAGAGAAGGCAGAACGGGCGATCGATGCCACCGTTTCCGCCTGTTTTGCTCCCGTGGAAACGCCCAGACCGTTTGATTCATTGGTCTCCTGCCTTTCCGGTCTGCTGGAAGCCGCAAGACTGTGATGGTCAACACAAATAGTATTGAAGAAAAGGAGGTTTCCTCCTCATGGAATACCTTTCCGGGGCAAAGAACCCCAAAGTCATGCTCTGGCGTTCGCTGAAGGAGCGTAAAGGTCGCCGGGAAACCGGCTGCTTTCTGGTCGAAGGCGATAAGATGGTCAAGGAAGCGTTGCTTTCCGCCTTCACACCTGTTGCGATCCTGATCCGGGAAGATCGCGTAAATGATCTTTTCCCGATTCCGGCGGATCTTCCAACATATGTCCTGTCTGAAAGTGTTTTTGCGTCCATCTCAGATACAAAGACCCCCCAGGGTGTCGCGGCGGTGCTCCGTTCCGTGTCCTTTCCCCTTTCCGGTTCCCACCTGATTGCACTCGACGGCGTTCAGGATCCGGGAAATGTGGGCACGATCATCCGCACTGCAGACGCCGCCGGTTTTGATGGGATCCTCCTCTCACCGGAATGCGCGGATGTCTTTTCTCCCAAAGTGCTCCGTGCCACCATGGGCAGTATTTACCGTATGCGGCTCTCCTGCGTCCCGTCTCTGCCGGAGTCCCTTCGTTCTCTGCGGGAAGAAGGATTCTCCGTCCTTTCATCCCAGCTGGACGGCGAGCCGTTCTACGGGCGGAAGGATGTCGCGGACCGTTTTTGCCTGATCATCGGTAACGAAGGAAACGGCATTTCCGATGCTGTCAAAGCCGAAGCCACTCATAAGCTCAAGCTTCCCATGCGCGGAGGAGCTGAATCTCTCAACGCTGCCATTGCCGCCGCCATCATGATGTACGATCTTTCCCGTTCTTTTTGATTCATCACACAACGAAAAAAAAACGGAGAGCAACGCGTTTTTGAACATGTTGTTCTCCGTTTTTGATTCTTGTTTATGCTTCTTCAGCAGAGGCAGCCACCGTACGTTTTCTGCGTTTCGGAGCCGCGTCAGCGTGTTTTTCCTTTTCTTCCTGTTCCGGACCGTTTCTGTCTTCAGTGGACAGTTTGGGTTTCCCACCGGTCACAGCGTCCTTGTCAATCGTACAGACATTGATGTCCTTCATGCCTGGCAGTTCGAACATGGTGTCCAGCATCACATCTTCGATGATTGCGCGCAGACCTCTGGCACCGCACTTGCGTACGATAGCCTGTTTAGCGATCTCGCGAACGGCTTCCGTTTCAAAACGAAGGTCGATCCCATCCATCCCAAGCAGAGCCTGATACTGTTTGCAAAGCGCGTTTTTCGGTTCTGTCAGGATCCGGATCAACGCATCCTCGTCCAGCATATCCAGCGAGACCACGATCGGCAAACGTCCAACAAATTCCGGGATCAGGCCATACTTGGTCAGGTCTTCAGGCCGGATATCCTTCAGCGCGTCATTCTGGTTGGAATCTTTGGTATTCACCAGTTCCGCGCCGAATCCAAGGGTCTTTTTGCCGATCCGGTTTTCAATGATCGGTACGATACCGTCAAAAGCGCCGCCACAGATGAACAGGATGTTGGTGGTATCGATCTGGATCATTTCCTGGAGCGGATGCTTCCGGCCACCCTGCGGCGGAACGGAGGCGACCGTGCCCTCCAGGATCTTCAAAAGCGCCTGCTGTACGCCTTCACCGCTGACATCGCGGGTAATGGACATATTTTCGGCTTTGCGGGCAATCTTGTCGATCTCGTCGATATACACGATGCCGCGCTGTGCCTTTTCAATGTCATTCCCTGCCGACTGGATCAGTCTCAGCAGGATCGTCTCGACATCATCGCCCACGTAGCCTGCTTCCGTAACGCTCGTCGCGTCCGCAATGGCAAACGGGACCTGCAGGATCTTGGCCAGTGTCTGGGCCAAATAGGTCTTGCCGCTTCCGGTAGGGCCTACCAGCAGGATATTACTCTTCTGGAGCTCCACATCGTCCTTGCTGGTCTTTCGGTCGATCCGCTTATAGTGATTGTAAACGGCCACACAAAGCGCCCGCTTGGCCCGTTCCTGACCGATCACATACTGGTCCAGGATCGCCTTCATCTCCGACGGAGTCGGCAGATGATCCATTCCCTTGCCGGCCTTGGTATCCTTGTGGCGGGTGTCTCCCAGTTCTTCCTGCATGATCTCGTTGCACAGGTCGATGCACTCGTTACAAATATACACATCGGGACCGGCAACCAGTTGCCTTACCTGGCTCTGGCTTTTGCCGCAGAAGGAACAGCGGTGAATGGGAGGTTTACTGTATGTGTTTGCCATGCTTTCCGCCTCACTTCGACTGTTTGTTTCTGGGCTGATAGATCTCGTCGATGATATGATAATCCAGCGCTTCCTGCGCGGTCATGAAGTAGTCGCGTTCAACATCCTGCTTCAGCTTTTCAAGGGGTTGACCGGTCATTTCCGCCATCATCGCAGTCATCTTGGTTTTGGTTTTCATCAGCCATTCAGCACGGATCGCCACGTCCGTCGCCTGACCCTGTGCTCCGCCCAACGGTTGGTGGATCATGACTTCAGCGTTAGGCAACGCAAGACGTTTGCCCTTTTCGCCCGCCATCAGCAGGAATGCGCCCATCGACGCGGCCATGCCGATGCATACTGTCCGGACCTGAGGCTTGATATATTTCATGGTATCATAGATCGCCATGCCAGCGGTCACAGAGCCACCCGGGCTGTTGATATACAGGCTGATGTCGCTTTCCGGATCTTCCATTTCCAGAAACAGGAGCTGTGCCACAACCAGATTCGCGACATCGTCATTGATTTCTCCGCCCAAAAAGACGATCCGGTCTTTTAACAGGCGGGAATAGATATCATAGGATCTTTCTCCCCGATTTGTTTGTTCGATGACCATCGGTACAAGGGACATTGCGCATCCTCCTCTTCTGTTTTGACAGAAAAGGCAGCTCATGAAGAGCTGCCCTTCATCTATCCATTATTCGGCTGTCTCTTCGGTCTTCTTCTTACGGGTCGTAGTCTTCTTGGCGGGCTTTTCTTCAGCCTGAGCCTCGGCGTCTTCCGTCTTTTCTTCGTCTTCGGCGGTTTCGGCCTTCTTTGTGGTCTTGCGGGTGGTCTTCTTCTTCGTTTCAGCCTTGGGCGCGTCCTCAGCCTCTTCAGCCTTGGGTTCTTCCACCTTGGCGTCCTTCTTCAGCAGATCAACCACCTTGCGGATCGCGGCGTTGTCCTTCAGGTAATCCTTCTGTTCGTCGTTCAGGGAAGCCTTGAATTCTTCCACGTCGCGGCCCATGTTCTCGGCCTGTTCCTTGATCTGGGCTTCGATCTCCTCTTCAGAGGGCTCGATCTTTTCAGCATCACGGATGGCTTCCAGAACCAGTTCCATCTTCACGCGGCTGGCGGCTTCAGTGCGGTACATGGCCTTGACATCATCCATGGTCTGGCCGGTGTACTTCATGTAGTCTTCCAGCTTCATGCCCTGGTAAGCCATTCTCATCCGCAGTTCGCGGATCATGTATTCGATCTGGTCTTCGATCATGGCATCCGGGATATCGGTCTCGGCATTTTCCACGGCCTTTTCAACCAGCGCGTTTTCCACAGCGATGTCATAGTTCTTGTCAGCGCGCTCGTTCAGTTCCTTTACGATCGCGGCCTTGTAAGCTTCGAAAGTTTCTTCTTCACTCACATCGGCGGCAAAGTCGTCATCCAGTTCAGGCAGTTCGGTCATCTGGATGCCGTTCACCTTCACATGGAACACAGCGTCCTTGCCCTTGAGTTCTTCCGCATGGTATTCATCGGGGAACTTCACCTGCAGGTCGCGTTCTTCACCGATGTTCATGCCGATCATCTGGGCTTCAAAGCCGGGGATGAACTGGTTGCTGCCGATCTTCAGGGTCTGTGCTTCGGCAGTGCCGCCTTCAAAGGCAACGCCGTCCACAGTACCGGCATAGTCCAGATTCACGGTATCGCCATCCTGCACAGGACGGTCTTCCACATCGATCACACGGGAAGCCTTCTGACGGTCAGCTTCAATGCGGTCGTTGATCTGTTCTTCAGTCACTTCGTCCTTCTTGACAGCCACAGTCAGGCCCGCGTACTGGCCCAGGGTCACATCGGGACGGACAAAAACTTCACAGGTAAACTTAAGGTCCTTACCGGAACCGATTTCCTGCACATCCACTTCGGGACGGTCCACAGGCTTCACGCCGGCTTCTTTCACGGCCGCTTCATAAGCGTCCGGCAAAAGCATATCAAACGCGTCATCATAGAAAACGCCTTCACCGTACAGACTTTCGATCATCTTACGGGGCGCCTTGCCCTTTCTGAATCCGGGCACATTGATCTTGCTGCGGTTCTTCAGAAAAGCCTTCTGCATGGCTTCATCAAACTGTTCGGCGGGAATGGTAAACGTAAACTTAGCCTTGTTGCCGGAAAGCTTTTCATAGGTATGACTCATGAATTCTTCTCCTCCTGCGATCGGTAATGGTGTCCGGTCATTCGCACACCGACAGATATAATACCACAGTTCCTATGTGTTTTCAAGCCTTTTATTTCAAGGAATACAAGCCTTTTGCCTTACCAGCCGGCGTCTGCATCACGTACCAGATCGGAAACTCCGATTCCAATGATATCCGCTGTCCTTCTGGACGAAACATTCCGTTTGTCCTTCAGTTTGTTCAGCTGACGTCCCATGAAGACCATACTGCAGGTTTCCCCGCCGTCCAGATTGAAGGCCACCGTACATCCAAGCTCCTGAAAACGTTCAGCCAGCCATTCCACGTTGACCCCCCTGCTCTTCTTGATGCGGGCCTCCGCCACGATGGCGAAATAGTGACCGGGTTCCACCATGCCGATGCCGGTGCGGGGTTGTTTGGTCGTCGCGAACTTCTTTATGCCTGTCTTGTTCAGTTCCCCATCCCGGATCAGCCAGGGACCGAAGGCCAATACATCCGTTGCCCCGTCCTCCAGATATTCATCCGCGGTCTTCTCGTTGGACCAGAACACTTTCATGTTTCCATCCGGATACAGGGCCAAACAATCCAGATTCGGAAAAGGCGTCTTGTTTTTTGCCTTGGTGTTGGTGGAGAAGACCTTTCCTTCACGGATGATGATGCCCATCTTTGATTTCTTGGCTTTCCGGTACTGCGCGTAATCATTGTTGATGGCAAAAACAGTCCGGTTCGCGCGTGCGATCTTATAAGGATATTCTGTCGCGGTCATGCGCCTTTCCGGATCCGCCGGCACCATGTGGAACACTTCGCTTCCGTCCGTCCAGATCTCGGCTTCGAGCCACGAAAGCTTTGGCTTATCCTGACTGCGGCGATGGATCTCGATTCGCAGGTTTTGTCCGCAGTAGCGCCAAAGTCCTTCCTCTTCGTTTTCGTATAAAAACTCGCCCTCATCCAGGAATCCGGCTTCGTTCAGCTCCGGAAATTCCACTTCTGCCGCTTCTTCCGCCCGGGCAAATGAAAAAGAGGTGCATAGAAGACACAGCAGGCAAATCAGCGTTAAGCACCGTCTCATCATCTTCTCACACCTCCCAAAGGGGTCGGTCCATCTATTTGATTCAATCGCCCATCATCCGATGCAGCACATCCTGATAGGCTTCAGCGACATTTCCGAGGTCTCTTCTGAACCGGTCGATATCCAGCGGCTCATGGGTGCTGGAGTCCCAGAAACGTGCGGTATCCGGCGTGATCTCGTCCGCGAGGATGATTTCGCCGTGATACCGTCCAAACTCCAGCTTAAAGTCGATCAGTTCGATATTGATCTCCTTCATATATTCCGTCAGCACGCTGTTGATCTTCAGGGCCATATCGTAGATCCGGCGGATCTCGTCAGCCGTCGCCATATGCATAGCCTGAATATGGGTATCGTTGATCAGCGGATCTTCCAGTTCATCATCCTTCAGATTGCACTCGATCACCACCGGGTCCAGCTCGGTCCCCATCGCCAGTCCTGTCCGGGCGGCCAGACTGCCGGCCACACGATTGCGCACCGTCACCGTAAAGGGCAGGATCTCACAGTGCTTGACAAGACTCTGTCTCGCATCGATCTGCCGGATATAGTGCGTAGGGATCCCGTTCTTTTCCAGCAGCGTAAACAAATGGTCACAAACCGTATTGTTCACTTCGCCCTTTCCGAGGATCTTCCCGCGCTTCAGTCCGTGAAAAGCCATGGCTTCATCCTTGAAGTAGACGATCACCGCGTCCGGATCGTCAGTCTCATAGACTCGTTTCCCCTTGCCTTCCATCAGAAGTGGTCCCATTTTCGGCATAATGTCGCCCCTCTTTTTCTCTCTTGACATTCCGTATTATAACAAATCGTCCGTCCGGTCACAACGGTAAAAAGGTTGTCCGTTTGCGACCATATAGGCCAAAGAAAACACAAATCCCGCGCTTTGTTTCCAAAGCGCGGGACAAAAGGGCAAAATTACTTGTAGATGGGTCTCGCCGTATAGGTGGTATGGAGCAGCTCGTGAGCCTTGTGGCTGTTGGGTTCTCCCAGGAATTCATCATAAACAGCCTTCACAGAGGGATTCTCATGGCTCTTGCGGAGTTCTTTGCCTTCGTCCTCACGGTAGAGGGCCGCGGCACGCAGTGCCTTGTGATCCACTTCCATCCGCTTCTGGGCGGAAACGATGGGCTGACCGCCGCCGTTCACACAGCCGCCGGGGCATCCCATCACTTCGATGAAGTGATAGGTCTTTTCGCCGCTGCGGATGCTGTCCAGCAGTTTGGCGGCGTTGGCGGTGCCGTGGGCAACAGCCACGTTCACAGTCAGATCGCCGACCTGCACGGAAGCTTCCTTGACGCCTTCCAGACCACGGACCTGAGTGAATTCGACCTTTTCGAGGGTCTTGCCGGTCACCACTTCGTACACGGTACGCAGGGCCGCTTCCATAACACCGCCGGTCGCGCCGAAGATGACGGCGGCACCGGTGCTCTCGCCCAGGATGCTGTCGAAGTCTTCGTCAGGCAGGTTCACGAAGTCGATACCGGCTTCCTTGATCATCTTCGCCAGTTCGCGGGTGGTGATCACGGCATCCACATCCGCCATACCGTCATGGCCCAGTTCAGGACGCTTGCACTCGAACTTCTTGGCGGTGCAGGGCATCACGGAGACCACGCGGATGTCTTTGGGATCGATGCCGACCTTTTCGGCCCAGTAGCTCTTGATCATGGCGCCTTCCATCTCGTGGGGAGACTTGCAGGAGCTCAGATTCGGGATAAAGTCGCTGTAATAGTGTTCGCAGAACTTGATCCAGCCGGGAGAGCAGGAAGTGATCATGGGCAGGGCGCCACCGTTCTTCAGGCGGCCCAGCAGTTCAGTTCCTTCTTCCATGATAGTCAGGTCAGCGGCCCAGTCGGTATCGAAGACCTTTTCGAAGCCCAGACGGCGGAGAGCCGCGGCCATCTTGCCGGTCACGAGGGAACCGATCTCCATGCCGAATTCCTCGCCCAGAGCGGCGCGGACGGCGGGAGCGGGCTGCACAACAACGTGCTTGGTGGTGTCGGCCAGCATGTCCCAAACTTCCTTGGTGGAGTCCTTTTCAGTCAGGGCGCCGGTGGGGCAAGCCGCGATACACTGACCGCAGTTGATGCAGGCCATATCGTTCAGGGACTGTTCCCAGGGGCTTCTGATCTGGGTCTTGAAGCCGCGCTTGGTGGGCCCGATCACGCCGATGCCCTGGATGGTATCGCAAGCGGCAACACAACGACGGCACAGGATGCACTTCGCGTTGTTGCGGACGATGGAGGGACTGAGTTCGTCCACTTCGGTGGGAGTCTTTGCACCCTCGAAGTAGTTTTCGTCCTCAACGCCCAGATCCTGACACATCTGCTGCAGTTCGCACTTCTGGTTGCGGGGGCAGCTCAGGCACTTCTTGTCATGGTTGCTCAGCAGCAGTTCCAGGTTGATCTTTCTGGCTTCACGCAGAGCGGGAGTATTGGTCTTGACGACCATGTTGGGGGCTACGGGCAGCACACAGGCCGCACCGAAAGCACGGGCACCGGTGTCCACGACGCACATACGGCAGGCACCGATCTGGTTGATATCCTTCAGATAGCACAGCGTAGGGATGTTGATCCCGGCCTGCTTCGCGGCTTCAAGAACCGTCGTGCCGGCGGGTACTTCAACGCTTACGCCGTCAATCGTAAGCTTTACGAGATTATCCATGGCGTTGTTTCCTCCTTGCACGTTAGTCCTTGATGATCGCGCCAAAGCGGCAGTTGGTCATGCACTGGCCACACTTGATGCACTTGGTGGTATCGATGGAATGCTGTTCCTTGACCTTGCCGCTGATGGCTCCCACCGGGCAGTTACGGGCGCACAGGGTGCAGCCTTTGCACTTGTCGGTGATCACGTAGTTCAGCAGAGCCTGGCAGTGATGGGCGGGGCAGCGCTTTTCCTTGATGTGAGCTTCATACTCGTCACGGAAGAACTTGATGGTGCTCAGCACGGGGTTCGGCGCGGTCTGGCCCAAGCCGCACAGAGCGGTGGCCTTGATGTTGTTGGCCAGGTTTTCCAGCTTCTCGATGTCGCCTTCTTCACCCTTGCCATTCACGATGCGTTCAAGGATCTCCAGCATACGGCGGGTACCGATACGGCAGGGCGTGCACTTGCCGCAGCTCTCGTCGACGGTGAAGTCGAGGAAGAAGCGGGCGATATCGACCATACAGTTATCTTCGTCCAGAACGATCATACCGCCGGAACCCATCATGGCGCCCACGGAGGTCAGCGTGTCGTATTCGACCGGGATATCAAGCAGGGATGCGGGGATGCAGCCGCCGGAAGGACCGCCGGTCTGCACGGCCTTGAACTTCTTGCCGTTCGGGATGCCGCCGCCGATATCTTCGATGATGGTGCGCAGGGGGGTGCCCATGGGGATTTCCACCAGACCGGTGTTGTTGATCTTGCCGCCCAGAGCGAAGACCTTGGTACCGGTGGAGCGCTCAGTACCGATGGACTTGAACCAGTCAGCGCCCTTCAGGATGATCTGAGCGATATTGCCCAGGGTTTCAACGTTGTTGATGTTGGTGGGGCTTTCGAACAGACCCTTCACAGCGGGGAACGGGGGCTTGGGCCGGGGCTCACCGCGCTTGCCTTCGAT
>JAZUFB010000355.1:0-7515 GCA_045640475.1 Clostridia bacterium | reverse complement strand
GAGTATATGGTCCTGGAGGACAACGGGAAGTATAAGGTGGCCAAAGTACCGGAGGATAACGAATTATACCGGATGGTACCGGTCATCGTCGGCCAGTTCTTCGCGCCGGATGAGGATTACCGTACGGTTTATGAACCGGCAGCGCACAGAGACGAGAAACCCGGTTACTGCGATTTTTATGAGGAAGCCGGCGTTCTTGAAACGGAAAGCTTCAAGAAACTGACGGTGAATGCCAGCCCGACAGGCGAGGAAGCCATTCGGATCAGTCAACTCCACAAGAAACTGAAGACCGTCGTGGACTACTTTATTGTGGAAGCGGTGGTCAACGGCGTGACGGATTCATCCTATCTGGCCTTCAAGCAAAATTTGAAGGAAGCCGGGGCGGAGGAGTATGTTGCGTTGTATCAGAAGGTCTACACGCGTCATCTGAAGCAGATCGGGAGATGAAGACTATGACGTTGAAAAAAGGTCCTTTTCCGCGGCATTCTTTTACCCGCTTTGCCGTATCCTATTTCGTCCTGATCCTGTTGATCATGACATTGTTTTTTGTTTACATGTTTGTCAGCATCAACGACAGTACCCGGAAAGAAGCTGTAAATAACCAGCTGAACCGCCTCAACCGGATCGCGTACCGGAACGAGGAATACATGGCGACCATGCAGAAAACAGCTGACCAGATCGACCTTTCGCCTTTTATCGATCCCTTTGTCTATACAGAGCATCCGGACCGGGCGTATGATCTGATGCAGCATTTGTCCGCCTACAGTGTGACCAATACCTTCTGCGAAAAGATGTTTCTTTGTGTCAGCCTGGACGATCATGTTTACTCCTCCCAAAACACTATGTCGCTCGATACGCTGTGCAATTTGATGCATTTTGAAAACATCAGTCCTTTGACCCTTTCGGAATTGTTGCATTATCCGGGAAAACTGACGGTGCTGCCGGAGCAGTCCGTGGAGAGTGCCTTGCTGGACGGTCCGAAATCTCCTGTGATCACGCTGGTATATCCCTTTGGCAATCCGGGTGGGACCAAAGGATCCCTGATGTTTATGATCCGCAAGGAGATCTACAAGGATCTGTTCGCAGATCATGTCACGTTGAATAACAACACGTATATCTTGCGGGAAGGCCAAATCATGGTGTCCGAAGGAGACTTCGCGATCCCGAACGATGTTTTGCTGGAAGCATACCGTGACGGTAGGGAAGTGTTCAGCTGGAACGGAAATGAATGGATCCTGACGGCTTATCAGGGAAACGACACCGAAACGGAGTATTTGTCTGTCCTTCAGGTTAATGGCTTGTCAGGGGCACTCAGGAAAAGCTTTGGAAAGCTTATACTGGTCTTCTCCCTGTGCGCGCTGGTGAGCTTTCTGGTGGCTTATTTTCTGGCAAAGCATAACTGGAAACCGGTCCGGGAGCTGTCCGGAATGTTTCAGAAACCCGAGAGTGGAGAAGACGACTGGCAGTTGATCCGCAACGGGATCAGTGAACTGTCTCAAAGCAATACGGCGCTTAGCGACCGATTGGCAAATTCCATGCCCATGATCCGGCATGATTTTTCCATCCATTTTTTGAAAAACCACTATCAGAACCGTGAGGAGACCCTTCGCGCGGCGCAGCGTTCCGGCGAAAACATCGATTTCCAGTATTATGCGGTCGTTCTTTCCTCCACGCAGGAATATAACAATCAGCCGCTGGATCTTGCTAACGCGCCTTTTACCGCGATGTCAGAGGTGACCGCGTGGGGAATCGAACTCATCGCCATGAATGTGAACCTGTATCTGTTGTTTTCGGATCGGGAGGATGCCATTGAAAAGATGACGGAACTGATCTGGCAGGAAAACAGGATCAAAAACGGGCAGGCGGTGACGGCGGTTTCTTCTGTCCGATCTGATTTTGCAGAGGCACCGGAGGCATACCTTGAAGCGGCAACAGCCTATGAAAACCGTTTTGTGATGGACGATGAACATCCGCTGCGCTACACGGATATATCCATGAGCATGGCGGAATTCCAGCCCAAGGCGGACCGGATCACCCAGGGGATCGGGCAAGCCCTGATGCTGAAGGATCCCGGACTGCTGAACAACCGGATCGACGAACTGACAGGATTCCTGCGCGGGACCAACATGTCTCCGTTCTTTTTCAGACTGTATTATAACCATGTGATCGGAACGCTGATCCGGGAGGTGCCGGACCTTGCGGAGGCAGAGAAGGATGGGGTCCCGTTCTATGACACGCTGACACTGACGGGCTGCTCCAGTCTGGACGATTTGAGCGAGCTGCTGCGCAGCTTGTGCGAATATGTGCTGAACAGGAAAAAGGAAACCGAACCGGTCGGACAAAGCGCCAACGGCATGCAGGCTGTGGCTGAATACATCCGGGCACGGTTTGCGGATAAGGAACTGTCCATCAGCGCCATTTCGGAGACCTTTGATATGCCGATGGCTAAACTGAGTATGGAATTCAAGGAAGAAATGAAAATGACCCCGCTGGAATACCTGACGATGCTGCGGGTCGAAAAATCGTGCGATATGCTGGACAATACCGATCTGCCGGTCAAGGAAATCGCAGAACAGGTCGGTTACTACGACGCAAGCTCGTTTATCCGGCGCTTCCGCCAGAAGACCGGGCAGACCCCCATGCAGTACAGACACAGAAAAGAGGGGCGGGACGAGTGAGCAAACTGATCGAAGCGCGTGGCTTGAGCAAGATCTACGGTCATCGGGCTGCGCTGAAGGATGTATCCTTTGAGGCGGACCGCGGGCATGTCATTGCTCTGCTTGGCAAAAATGGTGCCGGTAAATCTACGCTGATGAATATCATCACAGGGTATCTGTCCGCGACTGAAGGTACAGTGCGGATCAACGGACACGATACCGTGAAAGAACCTATGGCTGCCCGGCGTGAGATCGGCTATTTGCCGGAGATGCCGCCGTTATATCCGGATATGACTGTACGGGAGTATCTTGTTTACTGCGCAAAACTGAAGAAGATCGAACGTCGGGAGCTTACCGGCGAAACAGAGCGTGTGATTGCCCGTACGGGGCTGACGGAGTACCGGAATCGTCTGACAGGACAACTTTCCAAGGGCTACCGGCAACGGGTCGGACTGGCACAGGCCATGATCGGAAAGCATCCGCTGTTGATCCTGGATGAACCGGGCAGCGGCCTCGATCCGCTTCAGATGATCCAGATGCGGGACCTGATCAAGGACCTGGGGCAGGAAAGCACGGTGTTGCTCTCCTCCCACATTCTGAGTGAAGTGACAGGGATCTGTGACCGGGCGCTCGTGATGGACAACGGACGGCTCCTGTATGACGGGCCCATGGGAGAGCTGCTGATGGAAAAAGGTTCCCTGAAAGTCTGCGCACGTGCGGACATCCGGCTGGCAGAACAGATCCGCTCCCTCCCCGGCACGCGGGACGTGACCGCGGAAACCGTGGACGGACTGCTGCGGATGAGAATCATGCCGCGCGAGGGCTGCGAACTGCGGCCGGAGATCCTGAGGCTGTGCCGGGAGGACGAAAGTCAACTGCTGGAGATGACCCCGGAACGGGAAACGCTGGAAGACGCGTTCCTGCGGCTGATGACGGACAAGGAGGCGGGCGAATAAAGATGAGGGCTGTATTGGAACGCGAACTGTCCGGATATTTCCGTACGGTTTCAGGATATCTGTTCCTCGCTATGTATACCCTTCTGGCCGGAATCGTCATGGTGTTTATCAATATTGGCCGGGAAATGAGCGCCAGCGCGAACCTGACTCTGTCCGCGATGACGCTGCCGTTTCTGCTGATCGCTCCACTGCTGACCATGCGCCTGTTTGCGGAGGAAAGAAGGGCACGGACGGATCAGCTGGTGATGACTTCGCCGATCCGGACCGTCTCGATCGTGCTTGGAAAATTTCTGTCGGCAGCGGTCATGCTGCTGATGGGGATGGTGCTGGTTTCTTTCTGCTTTCTTTTCTTGTCCCGTTGGGCACGGATCTCCGCGGTGGAGACCCTGTGCGTGTTTATCGGATACTACCTTCACGGACTCAGTTTGCTGTCGGTCGGCCTGCTGATCAGCGCTCTCTGTTCCGGACAGATGATCGCGGGACTTTTGACGCTGGGCGTCAATCTCTTTTTGTATCTGAATGAACAGTATATCCTGCCGGAAATCAGCGGACGGGCTGGATCGCTTTCGGTGACCATCCTCCGCTGGCTGCCCTCCACAGACCGGCTGGGAGACTTTGCAAACGGCGTGATGAGCCTGTCGGATATTGTATATTTCCTGGGCTTTACAGGCCTTATGATCTTTATGACGGTGCTGACGGTGGAAGGAAGACGGTTTGCGAGGAGGCGTAGCTTATGAAAAAGACGATGCCTTACGCGCTATATCGGATCCTTGCCTGCATATTGGCCACCTGCGTGTTTGTGCTGGGCGTTTCCTTGGCTTCTGTGCTGGAGGACAGGTATTATCTGAAACTGGATGTGTCGGAAAGCGGTGTGTCCGAGCTGAGTGACTATACGATGGAACAACTGGATTCGCTTTCTTCCCGCGTTTCTGTTTTTACGGTATGGTCCCCGAGCAACACCTCCTTCCTCCGGGATCTGCAGGAGGAATTGCTGAAAAGAATGAGCTCGGTGTGTGAAAATATCCAGTACCGCCGGGTGATTCCGGAACAGGAACCTCTTTTGCTGGCTTCGCTGAACGGAAGCGCGGAGGGAATCCCGGACGGCACTTGCTTTGTGAGTGATCCGGATGGCACCCGGGTGGTCCGCCTGGAGGCGGAAGATTTCCTGTTTTCCCGGAAAATCGGTGAGGAACAGTATACTGTTTTTTGCGGTGAAGCCAGAATCATCGGAGCGGTTACGGCTGTTTGTCTTGAGGAACCGGTACGGGCTGTTTTCTCCACCGGCCATGGAGAGGCGGGCATGGAGGAATGCTCCCGACTGGCTTTGCAACTGCATGCAATGGGGGCTACCGTGGAAAACGGAGACTTTCACATGATGGATCTGAAGGCGGATGATCTGCTGATGATCGTGGATCCGCAGACCGATTTGACCGGCATGGAAACGGATGCGTTGATCACCTTCCTTGATGAAGGTGGTAAACTGATTGTAGCCGCCGGAATGAACACCCGACCTGAGCATCTGAAGAATCTGTGTGCAGTCCTTGACCTGTTTGGACTGGGAATAAAGTGCGGAAGGGTAACCGAAGGACCGGGCGCGGAAATGTATTATACAGAGGAGCCGGGCTTGCTTTCCCCGATCCCACGGGATTTTCCGGGAACCGGGAGTGAATTGTCCGGCCGCCTGATCATGCCCAAAGCATGTGCTTTGGATACTCCGGCCGCCCGTCCGGGCGTGACGCACAGGACTCTGTTGGAGACATCCGCCTCGGCTGTGCTGCATGCCGACATATCCAGCGATGGGACAGAAGTGCTGCCCGGGGACGAGACCGGAAAAATGAAATTAGCGGTCTTGAGTGAAAGTACGGCGGATATGCGGATCTTTCTGCTGTCATCGGCGGATATGCTCCGGGATGAACCGGAAACGACTGCCCGGTTTGATCTGCAGGATGCCAGTGAAAACCTGAATTTTTTGGCGGGCGTGATCCGGTATATGATCCACCGGGAAGTGAACTGGTCTTTGGAAGCCGGCGTGAGACAACTGCCGGACCGGCTGATCGTTTTTGAAAACGAACAGGTCCGGCGGACTGCCGAGATCCTGCTGATGACCGTATTGCCGGGGATCGTGATGACGGTGATGGCTATTGTACTGCTCAGAAGGAGGCGCCGGACATGAATCGCGGAAAGAATCTCGCGATCCTGCTGGCAATCACGCTGGCGTTGGGCGGCTTGCTGTTGCTGGCTCGGGAACCGGTCACAGATGTGGGGCCGACGGCAAAAACAGAAATGTCGCGGCAGGCGGACTGGTGGTTTCCGTACGAACGCGAGTTGAAGGATTTCCGATCCGCCACGGTGATACTGCCATCCGGCCAGTATGTACTGGACAGCGATCTGGCTTTTGATGAAAACGGTGGGATGGTGGGGGTGTATAATCGCCTTGGTCAGCCTGTTCTGCTCAGGGACAATGAGAACTTCCGACTTCGCACGGACTGCTATCAGACAGTGATGGTGCTGGCCTCCCATCTGCCTGTGACCGCGGAATATGATGGCTTGGACCGCCGGAGCTGCGGTCTGGATTCACCGAATGCGGTTGTGGAGCTGGTGTATGAAACAGAAGCCCCGGTCCGACTGTCTATAGGAAACCGGACACCCGCCGGTGACGGTTGCTATGTCAGTTTGGCGGATGGGGGAAAGACTTATGTGGCGCCTGCTGACCTGTATGACGTGATGTGCCGGGACCTGAAGGAACAGCACGCATTGCCGGACCCTTCAGAAAAAAGTACGGATGAGATCCTCCAAATCGCACTGGTGACGGATGGAGAACGCTGGATCGCGAACCGGGTCGATCATGAGAACACGATGAACGCGTGGGCTTTTACATCTCCCATCAGGCGGGAGGCGAATACTGCCGGGATCCTGCGATTGGCGGAGGGGCTTTTGGCAAGGAGAGGGGATCGCGAAGAAACCACGGTTGAATCGGCAGATGAGTTGACCCTGTACGGCTTGGATCAGCCGACCCGACTGGTGGCGGCTTTTTCGGACGGGGAAATACTTGATATCACGATCGGCGCGGACGCCGGCAACGGATATGTCTACGCCGGCCTGGACCCGACCGGGGATGTCTGGCTGATTGGCCGGGATCAACTGGATTTTATGGAAACTGTGACGCCGGATCATCTGCTCGATCCGTTTGTGGCACTGGTCAATTATCGCCAGGTCGAAAGGCTGGAGATCCGGGATGATAACGGAACCGTGACTTTGGAACCGGTGAAGACGGACGGGGAGATCATTGGGTGGACCGCCAATGGGATCCCTTTGGATGACACGTGCTTTTCAACCTTGTATACTGCCGCGGTGGGGATCCTCTGGGATCGGACAGCCCTGACGGAACCGGCGGGAAAAGAAGAACTGCTGACACTTACGTATCGGATGACGGACGGAACAACTGTTGGGATCCGATATACGGAATATGATAAATACTATGCCATGGCGGAAACTGACAACGGCCATTTTCTGACGCGCAGAAATCGTTTGGATCCCCTGCTTGAACAGTTGGGTTCCATCCGCGACAGTCTTTTGAAATGACCGGAAGGAGCATACGGATGAAAACGGAACAGATCAATATTCGGGACCCCTTTGTGCTGATGGCGGAAAACGGTTACTATCTCTACGGCACACGTGGGCCTGACTGCTGGGGACTGGCGGACGGGTTTGATGTTTATTTCAGCACGGACCTGAACGAATGGGAAGGCCCCACGGTATGCTTCCGGAATGACGGAAGTTTTTGGGCGGACCGCAATTACTGGGCGCCGGAGGTGCACGTCTGGCAGGGTGCCTATTATATGTTTGCCTCATTCAAACATCCGGACCGCAGGCGGGGGACGGCTATCCTGAAGGCAGACCGG
>JAZUFB010000354.1:0-8447 GCA_045640475.1 Clostridia bacterium | reverse complement strand
TTTGGATCACAACGTCACCGTGATGAAGATGGGTGCCGCTGTGGGCCGCCAGCTTGTAAAGCAGATGAAGGAAACAACGATCCGGGTACTCGGCCTGGGGGGTGAAAAGCTTGGACGCATGAAACCCGACCGGCCTTATCGGATCGTGGACCTGTACGGGCAGACAGAAAACACCGTGCATACCACGGCAAGCTGGCTTGACGAGAAGTCCAGCGATGACAATATCGGTTATCCGATCTACAACAATAAAGTCTATATCCTGAATCAGTTCGGAAAACGGGTGCCTTTATACGCGGAAGGCAGAATGTTTGTCTGCGGCGAGGGCGTTTCCCGCGGTTATATGGATAACCTGAAGCTGACGCGGAAATCTTTCATCAAAAACCGCTTCTCGGATGACAGGGATTATGACGTTCTGTTTGATACCGGAGACGTGGCCCGCTATCTTGCGGACGGTTCCCTCAGCTTCCTCGGCAGAAAGGATTTCCAGGTCAAAATACGCGGAAATCGCGTGGAGCCGACGGAAGTGACCTCCTGTATTTCGGGCATGGATTTTGTGAAAGACGTGACCGTACAGGCAGTGAAGGGCGAAAACGGCTTTGAACTGGCGGCCTGGATTGTGCTGAAGGAAGACTGCAACCTCACACGGGATGAAGTGTTCGACCGGGTTGTCGCGTTTGTTCTTGCCCGGAAGCCTGATTATATGGTTCCGGAGTATGTCATGCTGCTGGATGAGATTCCGCTGAACATCAACGGCAAGGTGGATGTGAAAAAACTGCCGGAGCCTGAACGTATGGTTTCAGGAGCGGAATATATCGCGCCGAGGACGGAGATGGAAAGGATAATCCTTGAAATCGTCCGTGAGAAAATGAATATCCGGGAGGAACGTTTCGGCGTCAAAGAAAATCTGACACGTTACGGGCTGGATTCCCTGAAAACGGTGGTCCTGCTGAGCGCGTTCTATGAAAAGAAGATTTTGCTCGATACCAAGCAGATGCTTCGTTGCCCGACTGTGGAAGATTGGGCGGTATTTGCCGAAATGGCGATGAAAAAAGCCAATGAGCACAAGCAGGATACACGCCGCTTGATTCCGCTGACGGTTGCCGCGCGGAAGATTGTGGCCATCGACCAAAGTCTTGCCAAAGCAGAACCGGAAAATACAAGCTTCAATTTCCCGATGACGTTCCGGCTCACCGGCTGCACCGTTACGCAGGTAAAAAAGGCAATCCGGGACCTGGAAGAGATCCATCCGGTTCTGAAGGCTTCTTTCAGGAACAACGGCGGGGAAATTCAGATGTTGCGGAGGAGTAAACGTTCTCATGGTATCCCTGTCCGCAGATTGACAGAAAAACCCGATGGCGCTTTCTTCCTCCACGATCTTCGCCATTTCGATATTTTGTCGGATGATGTATTCAGAACGGTCCTGTATACATGGGAAAAGGATATCTATGTTTTCCTGGATATCCATCACGCAATCAGCGATGGCGTATCCCACGGAATCCTGCTTCAGGATCTTGCCAGGCTGGTGAATGGAGAACATGTCTCCCCGGAAATCGTCAATGCCTACGACCTTTATGATCAGGAAGCGGACAAAAGAATGAACGGAGGAGACGCGGAAGATCGGAATTATTACACAAAACTGCTGGACGGATTCACCTGGAGCAAACTGGGAGAAACCGTTGCCGCGTCTGAAGATACGCTGTCGAATTTACGGCACGTTCTGGACTATGACAAGCAGACCGTGAATGCCGTCTGCGCCGCGAATGGCATCTCAACGCCGGCCTTCTTTGAAACTGCGCTCATGAAAACCATCCGTGAAATGACAGACAATCCCCGGGTCATGATCGGGCTGGCGCTCAATGGACGAACAGGGAATGCTCTGAACCAAACAATCGCATGCCTTGCGAGAATTGTTCCGCTTGTCTGTGCGTTTGATGATCCGTTTGATTTCTGGAAAACCGCAAAAGAGGTGAACCGGCAGACAACTGAATCCAATATTCATCTCTTTGATCAGCAAGCACTCGGCATCAGGAATCAGCGTAATTTCGTTTTTAATTACCACGCGCAGTATCAGACAGATGTCCGGAATCTCATGAATGAAGAGAACCTGACGGAGAAAATGCGGATGATCCGGATTCCAACGCCGGAACAGAAATTTGATATTCCTGTCTACACACAGGTCGTGCTGAATAAGGACGGGAATTACAGTTTCGTTCTTGATTTCATGAAAGCCATGTATTCCGGGGAGACCGCGGACCGTTTTTCCGGCATACTGGATCAGATCATTCGGGAGCAGATCGGTTGATTCAACCGGCCTGTTCCCCCCAAGGGATAAAAAACGCGGGGAGGCAATAGCCTCCCAGTTATTTTTCATGCAGAATCAGTCTGTCTCCGCCATCTTCCATGGTCAGCATTTTTTCTTCGACAGCTTTCAGTCCGACTCTTTCCAAACCAAGCTTCAACGCAGGATAGAGCGTGTCACATCCGGTTGGCCCGCTGACGTTGAATTCCATGCGCCCGAGACAGGCGTTAACAGATACCTGCTGCCGGCTGCAGGGATTCAGTTGATAATGCTCTTTAATCAGTTTGCTTCTGACTTCTTTCATTCGCAGATAAGAGCAGAAATAACTGGATTGTGTGATGATTCGGTATGTCTTTGTGAATCGGAACTTCACGTCTTTCCAACAAAAACGGAAGTTTTCAGGAGATGCCTGGCCCTTAACATCGTTTTTCATCCGCTCCAGGTGATCGGAATCCTCCGGTTCATCACGCCCGATCGACAGAACGCCATGCTCCACAATATTACTGAAAGAGCCTTCCATCCCCAACGCTTTTCTGTTGCTGATTGAAAAGCCAACACTAACATGCGTGCCTGAATCCGGATTCATCCGGAACAGGCCGTCAGCAATGAGCAGGTTCATCATCACAAACGGCGATGCCCCTTTACTATGGGCCAGAGCGATAAAGTCCTTTTCATCCACATACAGCACATGGGTGTAGTAAGTTTTCCCTGCGGCAGAGGGCAGGCGCAGGACCTCACCGGGATGAACGAAAGGCTCATAGGGCTGATCTTCCGTAGCGACCGGAATGGCAGCCGTCTGCTGAACCATCAGAGAGATGTCATACGCGGGCTCCGTAATTGCAACAGCAGTGCCGCTCAGCCATAGCTCATAGCGTTCAAGCAGTTTTCCGAGAAAGATTGAGATTCCCTGTCCGTCTGTGAGCCGGTGGTTGATGACCAAATTCATCATGGTGCCGCTGTAGCCGATAAAAACAAGATGCCCATCCAGGTTTTTCCCATCCGGAAACAGGATCTGATCTGTGTGATGAACCTTCACCGGCACGGTCAAATCAACCAGATATTGCATACCATCTTCACGTTCCAACCCAAAGCCAAAGACCAGATAGCAGGCAACAACATCCTGATAGGCGTGAAATAAAGCTTCCTCACTTATTTCTTCAACAAATTCCACGCGATAGATTATATAGGTCGTGACAGGGGAAATGCCTTTGATATCCATGTGTTCCGAATTGATATTTCTGATATGTCTCATGTCTTTTGTCCTTCCGTTTCAGCAAAAAGGGACGGTGTTTCTGTTCCGTGGATTTATCATTGGCAATATCGAAATATGCCTCTTTGAAATTATACATCGAAATCGGCTATTTTGCCATCCCACGGCATTCAAAGATTACTGAAGAAGGATAACAAATCCTCTTTTGTGTGTTTAATTCGCTTGTCATGAAAACCATGGCACGGAAATTGTGTAAACCAAGGCAGGGAATTTATCGGTATTTCTTTCAGATTGCTTTGCGGTAACATGCCCGTTGATAGGGGCTTTTGTGCTTTTTTGAAAAAAACGTTGTTGTTTAGCGACGGATGTCGCTTTTGAGTTTGCAGTAAGTGAAAGACGAGGCAAATCTTTGACGAGGATGATTGACAATATATGCGTCCGATGATATCATTTTTAATAGTGCTTTTACAGAAGGGGAAACAAGCTTGAACACGGCATGGTTGAATAGAGTAACAGTGCCTGCAAGCCCTGAATTTTTTCGCAATTCTCGGCTTTTCGACCTTTTCAGAAGTCAGTTTATCGGGTATAATCAGTGGGAGAACCTGGTTTTCCAAATAACAGGAGCTCTCGATGTCAAACTAAGGTAAACCGTCAGTAGTCATTTGTCATTCTGCTTCGTATGTATAAATGCAGACGGATGAAACTGCGGACACATCACAATCTGACAAGCCAAATTAAATTATGAAGTAGGAGGCACATCATGAAAACGAATGAAGAATTGAACGCCCTCAAAAACGAGGTTGAAACTCTTAATGAGAATCTTGCTGGACTGAGCGCCGAAGAGCTTGCGCAGGTATTTGGAGGACGAAAAGGGCATGTATACAAAACCAATATGGAATGCTCATCCTGCGGTCATACGGCTGTCTGGTGTAGCCCATGTGAAGGCACTTACGTAGGAAAGACGGCAATATGTCCGTCATGCGGAGAATGTTCCTTCAAAGGGATTATGGAATGGTAAATTGAAAAAACATACCAAATTCGCCCCCCAGTTCGATAAGTATGTGTTTTTCCTTTATTCTCAATGGTTTTTGGCAATTTTCCATTTCGGATACGAAGAGAAATGATGTTAAAATCGTGATTTGATTGAAAGAAAATCCGGAATTTGAACCCCCGTGTCCGAGAATAGTATATTGCTTTGGTGTCTTGTACTATAGTTTTCATGTTCAAGTTTTTATCCCTCAAAAAGCGGATTTGTTGCCCTTCCGGGTTTCAAATCTTCTCTTTATTGTTGGGGGCTTTTTCACGGTTCCTCGCGGCAGACGCGGGGTTATTTCCATCGGCGACATTTCTCTGCTTGACATTAAATTTCGTTCTCTGATACAATAGGGTTCCAAGATCGGCATCATCTTTCCGATCTGAAAAAACGCAAGGTGCATACAGGAGCTTTATGATGAATATCCGGATAAAAAGCTGTAATGAAAGTATGTTGATGATTGCTTTGGCCGGCCGGTTCACTTCCGATACTGCCATGCAGGCAGAAGCCGAACTCAATGATCTTCTGACGGCATATCCAAACAGAAAGGTCTGTCTGGACTTTTCAAAGGTGGAGTATATTTCCAGTGCCGGTCTGCGATGCCTGTTCAAGATCAAAAAGGAGCGGCAACCGGATATGACCCTCATTGAAGTATGCAATGAAGTGTACGATGTTTTTGAAATGACAGGCATGCTTCAGATTTTTCCCGTTCGCAGAAAGATTCGGGAGATCAATTTAGATGGCTGCGAAATCATCGGTACCGGTGCAAACGCCACAGTATACCGTTTGGACAAAGACACCATCGTAAAAGTCTACAAGCCAGGCACACCGTTTTTCATGTATGATCGCGAATGTGAAATCGCTCAGCGGGCTTTTTTAGATGGAATCCCGACGGCAATCACCTATCGCAATATTGTCCGCTACAAAGATCAATACGGCATTCTGTTTGAGATGATCAAATCCGAACCGTTTACCAAGCTGATTCGGAATGAGCAGCAGAACTTTGAAACGTATATGAGGCAGTATGTTGATCTGCTTCACGAACTGCACTCCGTGGACGCAGACCCGAACTTCTATCCTTCCTGTAAGCAGCTGTACAAGAAGTTTATCATGCAAAGCCGTGAATGGTATACAGAAGAGGAAATTCAGAAGCTGATGTATTGTGTGGAAAGCATTCCGGACTGCCGCAAACTGGTTCACGGAGACTTTCACGCCAAGAACATCATGATGTCGGACGGCAAGCTGGTACTGATTGACATGATCTCCATGTCATACGGCCATCCGGTGTTTGACCTGATGTCCATGACCACCATTATGTACACCCTGATGGCTACCGACCCGGATAAAGTTGAGACCTATAACGAGATCCCCTGTGATCTGCTGCGAAAGATCTGGAACCGTTTCGTGGAACTCTATTTCAATGTTTCCGGACAGGAAGCAATCGATCGGGTTTCCCACATGCTTCAGCGAATTTCCATGCTCCGCACCGCTGTGATGCCGGCCATTGCAAACGGCCTGGACCGCGAGACCCTGCAGCGTTTCGTCGATGTATGCAGGCAGCATCTGCTTCCCTTTATTGAAAAAATACCGGAGGACATCCGCACACTGGATATCCTGAGTTCGGGCAAAGCGTAATCCCGCTCAGTCCGTATCACCGGCATAATCCTCATAACGCAGGCCGAACTGCGCGTAAGCCCACGGAAGCGTTTCCCGGGTGCACTCAAGGGTATAAACCTGATCCCCGAAAGATTCACGGTAGGTATTTCCGATCAGTGTACGCCGACCTTCCGGCGTTCCAATCCCGAAGACCCGGTCCGGTTGGCCAAGCGGATCCAGGCCTTGGATCGTGTTCTCCTTGATCCTCGTCCCGAGCCGCATCGGGATATCCCAGTATTCCATGGTGAAAGAGGAATAATCATCCGGGCCGATCAGGCATGTTTTGTTTTCTCTCTCCTCTATGCGGAACACCTCGTCCCCGCGTACTTGATCCTCACCGGGGACAAATCGGAATGGCAGCTTATTGGCCGCTACGAGCGCGTGCGCGACCTCCACAAGCCATTTTCCACCGTTACAGTCTGTGACAACCTGGGTCTTGTGGATATACATCGGCCGATCCTTATCAAAAGCGATTGCCCCGACCGGGATGACCTGATAGCCGAGTTCTGTCAGGAACCATCCAAACAAGCTGGCGATATCATGACAGATTCCGCCCTTCCCTTCAATCACAATCCGCTGAAATAGGCTGTCCACATCACATGGGACCATTTTTTTGATCAGCAGCTGCGTATTTTCAAACGGAATGCTGATGATCTGATGAAAAGTCAATTGCTGAAGCAATTCAGCGTTCGGAACGATCTTCTGCGGCATCGGCAAACCGATCCGCTCAAAATACTGTTTCACACGTGCAGTATCCATATGTTTTTCTCCTTACAATCCTTGTGTTGTCAATGTCGATACAGGGTATACGGGTATTTCAGGCCGAACAGTGCGTACACGCCGCTGAGTTCGCTTTCCGCGAGGGTCTCGGCGGTACGGACGCCGTTTTCGGTTTTGTGCAGTGTATTCTCCTTCAAAAACAGCATGCCTTCCGGCGTGCGGATCCCGAACATGGCGATCGACATAAACGGATTATCCGGGTCTATCACGGCACGCTTGGCTCTCGACGCGTCTGCGATTGTCGCATCCTTCTCATAAAAAGCCATGTTGCGGATCCACTGGCCTTTTACCACGGTCCACTCCATCCATTTTCCGTCCGGCAACCTCTCAAACCGGTATTGCTCGCTGTCAATGGTCTGAATAACGTCTTCCTCCAGCGCGAAGGGGGATTTTGTCTGCGAAAACGAGTCGCCGGGGTCCACCCACCATCGCTTACCGGTATGATCCGTAACAATCAGCCCCATGTGTTTCCGTTCACTGTTCTCTTCATGGATTCTGTAATGATCGGCAAGGATCATGCGGACCCCGAAGCCCAGCCTTTGCAGCAGCCATCCGAACAGGATGGTCACCTCATAGCATACCCCTCCGCGCCTTTCCAGCACGATTTCCCGGAAAAGAACGTCCTGATCCAAATCCGATTCGTCCCAAAGCAGATAATTGATATTTTCATAAGGTACGGTCGTTACCTGCGCGCGATAGACCTTTTGCAGAAGGTCTGCGTCGGCATCGTGGTTCGGAGGAACCGTAATGCCAATCCGCTGCAGATAGGCCGTTGTTTTTTGTTCATCTGTCAGAAGCATTGTTCAGATTCTCCCTTCCGCAAGTTCCGTCAGCACCTCTTCAAACATGGCTGCATACTTTTCTCCCGGGAAGGTCAGCACCATGTCAAAAACTGTTTTATCGCCTATATCACGCGCGTAAACCGCCATCGGGAAGGCGGCCGGCAGACGTACGTTCGTTTCCGCGATATGGTTTTCCAGATCCGGCGTCAGCATTTCACCCATGTAATTGGCCAGCAGATCCGTCTTCCTGCGGTATTGCTGCATGGTGGCTGCAAAGTCTTCTGGGCTGCCTTCACGCAGCACTTTTCCAATCCGGTTTGTTTCATACGCCAGACAGTCATAGCTGAGCTGTTCCTCCAGGCTTTTCTGCATACCGTTCAGGAGCGTGGCGGTATCCCCGCAGCTATGGCAGGACGGATCCACCGTAAGATAGACATGCGGTATGGAAGCGTTCTGGAAGGTATTGGGAACACCCAGAATCCCACGCGTGTTCACAGGTCCCCGGATACAGACCGGAAGCCGGTTCTCCGGATGCGTCCTCAGGACGCATAACGCGAGCAGATACGACACCGCTGTCTGGGCTGAGATCCCGTAGCGTTTCATCATAGACCGCATGGCCGTCCCGGGTACGGATCCCCGGACCATCCGGGGCATGATCCGTTCAGGCTCAGCGAAGTCGGGAGGCCA
>JAZUFB010000353.1:0-3549 GCA_045640475.1 Clostridia bacterium | reverse complement strand
CATGGCTACGATCCGACTTCACATAACGGTCGCCGACCTTGGTCTTCTCGTAGTTGATTCCGGCGGCATCCAGGGCCTTGTACAGGCCGAAGTTGCTCATCACGGTGGTCACCACGGTATTGGAAGCCAACTGGCCATGACTCTTCAGATACTTGGCGCAAATGTACATGATCTTGTCGCCATTGACCTCTTCGCCATTTTCGTCCACAGCCAGACATCTGTCCGCGTCACCGTCGAAGGCGAAGCCAACATCCAGATGGTTTTCCTTCACATACTGCTTCAGTCCCTCCAGATGGGTGGAGCCGCAGTTCAGGTTCACGTTGACACCGTTGGGGGTGTTGTTGATCACATAGGTCTTCGCGCCCAGCGCGTTGAATACGGCAGGGCCGATCATCCAGCTGGAGCCGTTGGCGCAGTCGAGCGCCACCTTGCGATCGTCAAAGGGCTTGGTGGCCAGGTTGGTCAGATAGCCAATGTAGCGGTTGCGTCCGCTGTAGAAGTCCACAGTGCAACCGATCGCGTCATCAGTCGCCCAGGGCAGTTCATCCGTCAGGCCGTCGATGTAGTCTTCAATGCGGTCCTGCAATTCATCGTCCATCTTTTCACCGGCGCCGTTCATCAACTTGATACCGTTGTCCCAGTAGGGATTGTGGCTCGCGCTGATCATCACGCCACAGTCAAAGTTTTCGGTGCGGGTGATGTAGCTGACACAGGGCGTGGTGGTCACATGAAGGAGATAGGCATCGGCACCGGAGGAGGTGATGCCCGCTGCCAGCGCGCTTTCATACATATAAGAAGATCTGCGTGTGTCCTTGCCGATCACGATCCGGGCTTTGTCGCCTTCATGCTGGTTCTTGTAATACCAGCCCAGATAGCGTCCGGTCTTGAACGCGTGTTCCGCCGTCAGGTCAACGCCCGCTTTGCCGCGGAAACCGTCTGTTCCAAAATATCTGCTCATTTCAAACATACCCCTTTCTTTGGTATCCCGGGAAGGTTCTTTTCTCCTTCCCTTCGGGATGCGTGGCTCCTGTAAAAAGGTGCCCGGCAAACAAAAATCGCCGTAAAAAAGATACGGCGTAACTTTACCATCATGAATACAATCAGGCAACCGATATTTCATCCCGATTAGTCCCGAAATGTCAGTTTCATGTATATGCAATATTATACTAATGTTTTTGTAATATATTTTTATTTTGTACGTACCGTTTGAATCGGACTTTCAGTTGAAACAGATGCATTGCTCTGCTAAAATAAGCCCAGGAACCAACTGAAAGAAGGATGAATCATGGAATTCGTATCCACCGTCAGCGAAATGAGAACGCTTGAAAACGCAGCCTTTGGGCGCGGGATCCCTTCCCGTGTTCTGATGGGTGATGCGGCTGAAGCCGTTGTTTCCGAGTTAGCTTCCTTTCCGTCGCCATTTGCTGTCGTCTGCGGTTCCGGCAATAATGGCGGAGACGGCTATGCCGTTGCCTCGCTGCTTCATTCCCGTGGGGTCCCGTGCGTCTGTTTCCGCGTTTCCGACCGGGTCTCCCCGGACGCGGAAGTCTTCCTCCGTCAGTGTGAGGAAGCCGGCGTTTCCATTTCCGCCTGTCCCCCCATGCCGGACTTCAACCGTTTCGGTACTGTTGTGGACTGCATTTTCGGTATCGGCTTCCACGGCCAGTTGCCGGAGGATATCGCTTCCGTCATCGCCGCTATTAACCAGAGCAACGCAAAAGTCGTCTCTGTGGATATCGCCAGCGGTCTGAATGCTGACAACGGTCTCGGGGATTCCGTCCGTGCGGATCTGACCGTATCCATTGGCACATGGAAACCGGGCCATTTTTTGAATCGCGGTCTGGATGCTTCCGCAAGCTTCGTGAACCATGGGATCGGTCTGGTTCCGTCGTCCTCCCCGATCCGTCTTTTCACGCGTGACGACTTGCCCCGCACGTTGCTGGAGCGTGCCCATCTGTCAAACAAGTCGACCTTTGGCTATATCGGTCTTGTCGGCGGTTGCCTCCGTTATCAGGGTGCCGTGCGTCTGGCCGCGATGGCCGCTGCGGCCATGCGTTCCGGGGCCGGTGTGGTCCGGTTGGCATTCCCCCGTATCCTGTTGGATACCGTAGCCGCCGGTACGTTGGAAAGCACGCTTTTTCCCCTTTATTCCGACGCGGACGGACAATTTGTCTTCGTCCGTGAGGAATGGGAGGAATATATCCGCGGTCTGAAGGCCATCGCCTTTGGCATGGGCATCGGTCAAAGTGAAGAAGTGAAAAAGGCACTTCTTTTCCTGCTCCGGAAATATAGCGGCATTCTCATCGTAGACGCCGACGGACTTAACATTCTCTCCCGCCTGACACCGGAGGACATCGGCCCTGTCTCATGTCGTCTTGTGCTCACGCCGCATTTGATGGAGTTTTCCCGTCTGACAGGAAAAACGATTCCGGAGATCCAACAAACACTTATTCCGTCACTTATATCTTTCGCGCGTGAACGTTCAGCGCTCGTCCTGTTGAAAGGCCCCTGTACCGCCGTGTCAGACGGTTCCTCCGTCCTGTTGGTAACTCGGGGTTGTCCCGGTATGGCCACGGCGGGCAGTGGAGATGTGTTGTCCGGCATCACCGCGGCCGTCTGCGGTGCCGCGGGAGATGACCTGATGACCGCCGTTGCTGCGGCAGCGTGGCTGAACGGTGCCGCGGGCGAACTTGCCCAGCGGAAATACGGTCCCGCCGCCATGACTGCCGGAGATACCGTCAGTTCGATCCCGGAAGTGCTTCTTCCGGATCCACCGTCAGCCTGAAATCATCAAAATCAGCCCATCCGCCCGTTTCCTTTTCGGAATACATAAACAGGCAGAGGCGCGCACCCATAAAGTGTTCCAGCGTATAGAGCAGCTTGTGCTCCGGCCCTAAAGTTTTCCATTCATTCCCATCCAGCCAAAGGAATTCCACGATATCCCTGTTATCTTCAAAATCACACCGGGCCTTCAGCCTTACCGTATTACCATCCAGCGGGATCCGGACGCGTTCTGCGCCCGTTCCGCTGGTTTTGTCTCTCTTTTCCGGGTCACGTTCCACCATCACCAGATAACGCTTGCCGTTTTCGCAAGCGACCCCGATCCACGCATACAAGCCCTGCATCACGCAGAGCCCGGCCCGATCTCCGTCCTTCAGTACGCTGCAATCCATCAGAACATCGGCTTCGCACCGCGGTCCCACACAGCGTTGTCCCAGCATATTGGACGCCAGTTGGATGTCCTTCACGGTCTTCCGACTGCGGATCCGCAGTTTTCCAGGACATTCTGTCAGACTCCAGCCTTCCGGATCCGGAATATGGTTCCATTGCCAATATGACTTCAGAGCTTCACCCGGGGCATAATCGAAGCCGTCACTGCCATATAAAGGCGCATAGATTCTTTGGGGATCCTCATAGCCTGTCTCGATATGGAGCGGCACCTTTCCGTTATTGCCAAACACCGGCCATTCCCCATCCCAGATAACAGGCATCAGTACCGGCACGCGGCCTACGGCTCCATGATCCTGAAACAGCATGGCAAACCAGCGT
>JAZUFB010000352.1:0-4385 GCA_045640475.1 Clostridia bacterium | reverse complement strand
GTCTCTTCATTCCCGTGTCGCGGAAGGTACCTGGATCGGTATCGCCGTGGACACCTGTCACGAGTGGCCTTCCGTCTTCTGGGGCGCGCTTCGCTCCGGCCACAATGTCCTTTTGCTGGACGCTGCCGCCGGCGATGAAATGCTTGCTGCCCTGCTGAGCGAGGCGGACTGCCATGTGATCATCACCAAAAAACAACGTCGTCTGCCGCCTGAGATCCTGCAGATCGACTTTGCCACGCTGGTGGCCTCCACCGGGGTGGAAGGCTTCACTCCTGTCTGGGGCCAGATGGTCGCCATGTGCACCAGCGGCACCACCGGCCGCAGCCGTATTTTCACCTATGACGGACCCGCCCTTTGCGAGCAGGCCCTGAACAGTGAACTGGTCTTCAACGCCAACCACCGTCTGATCGACAACGAATGTCACCGTTTCCTGGCATTTCTGCCTTTCCACCATGTGCTCGGCTTTATTGCCAATGTCATTTGGGGCGGCTTCCTGGGCATGACCAACATCTTCCTTGCGGACCGTACCCCTGCCAGCATCCTCAAGACCTGCAGCCACTTCAAGCCCCATCTGGTAGTCGTGGTACCGCTGGTCGGAAACAATCTGGTCCGCGGGCTGAACCGTAATCTCAAAAAGCAGAGTGCCGGCAAACGCGCCGCTTTCCGCCTGATGTCCGGTCTCAGTCTCGGTCTGCAGACCGTTTCTCCCGAAAAAGGCCTCCGTTTTGCCGAAAAGAAACTGTTTGCCTCTGTCAATGAGTCTCTTCTGGGCACAGAATTGAAAGCCCTCATCTTGGGGGGAAGCCATGCCCCGGCCGAAACGCTGCGCACCCTCAACGCGCTGGGGTATTACACCATCTGCGGCTTTGGCATGACGGAGACCGCCATCACCAGCTTCGAGACCTCCATGAATCTCAAAAAACGTCTGAGCGGTTCTGTCGGTAAGCCGCTGGATTCGATCGAATACCGCGTGGTTGGCGAAAAAAAGGATGCTTCCGTGGGTGAAATGCAGATCCGCGGCAAGAGTATCCATTCCGGCCGTCTTTCCGGCGGTCAGCTGCTTCCCGCCGATCTTTCCGAAGGCGGCTGGTATCCCACCGGCGATGTGGTCCGTATGGACGGCGAAGGCCGGATCTTCATTCAGGGCCGTCTGAAGGATGTTATCATCAATGAATCCGGCGAAAACATCTATCCTGACGATCTGGAGGACCAGTTTGGCACTTTGCCCGGCGTGGAGGAATTCTGTATCCTTGGCGTCAAGCGCGGCAAGAAAGACATGAATGAGGATGTCACGCTGGTCGCCAATGTGGGCAGCGCCTATAGCGATTCCGAAAAGCTTCAGAAACTGACTGCCGATCTCCGGCGGATCAATATGCGTCTCCCCCTGCACACCCAGCTGAACCGTGCGCTTGTCACCGACACTTCCCTTCCGCTGGTCAATGGCATCAAGGTCAAGCGTCTTGAGCTCAAGCAGATGCTGGCGGATAACAAACTCACGTACAAGGAGCTGGATCTTCATTCCGGCCAGATCGGGAATGAGAATGTCGCGAGCAGGGAGGTGTCGACAGTGGAAGCAAAAGTCAATGATCAGGAGATCCTTGCCAAGGTCCGCGCGCTCTATGCCGAAGCGCTGGACATGCCCGAAAGCGAGATCTCCGATACCGCAAACTTTATTGAGGACCTGCAGGGCGACAGCCTCCAGGTGCTTTCCATGGCCCTGAAAGCGGAAGAGGAATGGGGCATTACCATTCCCGCCGAGCAGTACGGCCAGTGTGCCACGGTACAGGATATGGCGACCGTGATTGCGTCCCTGCTGGGTGGCGAAGCCGCGAAAACCACTCCGGCCGAGCGTGTTCCCGTCAGGCCGATCACCCGCTTCGAGGATACGCCTGAATATGTTTCTTTCGTCAAGCGGCAGGAAGCCCTCATCGGAAACGGCGATAATCCCTATTTTGTCTGCCACGAGTCTCCCCTGCTGGATACCGGCCTCATCGACGGCAAAGAAGTGCTTGAGTTCGGCAGCTATAACTACGTAGGCATGAGTGGCCGGAAGGAAGTCAAGGAGGCCGCCAAGGCCGCCATCGACAAGTATGGCACCAGTGCCAGCGGCAGCCGCCTTCTGGCCGGCGAAAAGCTGGTCCATAAGGAGCTGGAACGCGAGCTGGCCGCCTGGAAGCATACCGAGGATGCCATTGTCTGCGTCGGCGGTCACTCCACCAATGTCACCTTTGTCGGCAACTTCTGTGGCAAGAACGACCTGATCCTGTATGACGCGCTGGCCCATAATTCCATTGAACAGGGCTGTAAGCTTTCCGATGCCACCTCCCGTCCCTTCCCCCATAGCGACATTGCCGCGCTGGAGTCCATCCTCAAGGCCCAACGGGCTTACTATGAAAAGGTGCTCATCGTCATCGAGGGCGCTTACAGTATGGATGGCGATATCGCGCCCGTGCCTGACTTTGTCCGTCTGAAGAAGCAGTACGGTTGCTTCCTGATGGTGGATGAGGCCCACAGTGCCTGCGTCATCGGCCGCACCGGCGGCGGTGTGGATGAATACTTCGGCCTTGCCGGCGATGATATCGACATCAAATACGGCACCCTGTCCAAGGGACTTGGCACCTGCGGCGGCTATCTGGCCGGCAAGAAGTGTCTGATCGATTACCTGCGCTACAATATGCCCGGTTTCGTCTTCTCCGTCGGTATGAGCCCCGCTTTGGCCGCCGGTTCGCTGGAAGCGATCCGTACCCTGCGCTCGCATCCCGAGATCATGGAAAACCTCCGGATCGCCATCAAAGCTTTCGCAGACTCTGCCCGTCGCCGTCATCTGGATATCTGCCTTGCCGGTGAAACAGCGGTCCTGCCTGTGCTGGTCGGAAAAGATGAAGACGCGTGGCTTCTCTCCAACGAGCTCAAAAAGCGCGGCGTCAGCGTGCCCCCGGCGATGTATCCCGCGGTTCCCAAGGGCAAAGCCAGACTTCGCTTCTGCGTCATCAGCGAGCATAAGCCCGAGCAGATCGAGCGCGCCCTGGATATTCTGGAGCAGACCGCCAAAGACTTCAACATCGAACTCCCGAGACGGGATTACGATTGATTTTCCAAAATATGAAAACGGAAGGGTTCGTCCCTTCCGTTTTCGTTATGCTTCATTTTTTTGTTCCCGTCTTCTCTTTTCCAGCCACACCGTCAGCACCGCCACATCCGCCGGCGTGACGCCGGGGATCCGACTGGCAGCCGCCAGCGACACCGGTTTCTGCTTCTCCAGCTTCTGCCGGGCCTCCAGCCTCAGCGTATCGATCTCCTGATACGGAATATCCTCATCCAGTCTGGTTTCTTCCAGCTGTCTAGCCCGCCGGATCATCGCGTCCTGCTTTTCGAGGTATCCCTCATATTTCAGCCGGATCTCGCTCTGCTCTGCTGCCGCGGGGGAAAACTCCGCCAGTTCCGGAGCCAGTTCTTCGATGTCCTTCAGCGTGATGGCCGGTCTGCGCAGCAGTTCTTCCGCGCTCAGTCCGGATGCTGTTTCCTCCTGCCCGTGTTTTTCCATCCAGGCACTCCGGATCGGTCCGGGCGCGAAGCGGGTCGTATGCAGCTTGCGCAGCATGTCCGCGGTCTCGCTTTCCTTTTGGCGTGTCCGTTCCATCCGCTCCTCTGTCGCCAATCCGGCGGCATAACCGATGGCGGTCAGTCGCAGATCCGCGTTATCCTGCCGCAGGGCCAGCCGGTGCTCCGCGCGGGAGGTCATCATACGGTAGGGTTCGTCCGTTCCCTTGGTGGTCAGATCGTCCGTCAGCACGCCGATATAGGCCATATCACGCGTGAAGATGATATTCTCTCTGCCCTGTAGGGTCAGGGCCGCGTTCATGCCCGCAAGCAGGCCCTGGCAGGCCGCTTCTTCATAACCGCTGGTGCCGTTGATCTGTCCGGCAAAGAACAATCCGCCAATCCGCAGGCTTTCCAGCGTGGGACGCAGTTCGCGGCTGTCGATACAGTCATATTCAATGGCATAGGCCAGACGGGTAAACTCACAGTGACGCAGGCCCGGGATCGTCCGATACATAGCCCATTGGACATCCTCCGGCATGGAGGAGGACATGCCCTGCGCATACCATTCCAGGCTCGCTTTTCCTTCCGGCTCCATAAAGATCTGGTGCCGGTTTTTGTCCGCAAATTTGACCACCTTGGTCTCGATGCTGGGACAGTAACGAGGTCCGATGCCGGAGATCAATCCGGTATACAGCGGTGCGCGATGCAGGTTTTCACGGATGATGCGATGTGTTTCCTCGTTGGTATAGGTCAGGTAGCATTTGAATGTGTTGGTCAATTCCCGATCCGTCAGGAAGGAGAACGGAACCACGGGATCGTCGCCTTCCTGCGGCTCCATTTCG
>JAZUFB010000351.1:0-36730 GCA_045640475.1 Clostridia bacterium | reverse complement strand
ACCAGCATATCGTGTATCGACTTGCCCGCCATGCGCCGCACTTCATCGTCGGTGTCGATAAACCGGCAGCCGAGCAATTCGGCCACCTTCCTCCCGACCGTGGTCTTCCCCACACCCATGAACCCCTCAAGCACAATGTTGTCGGGCGCCTCTCTCATTTCGGACATGATGCCTCTCCGCCTAACGTAATATGATAGATTATACTACACTTTGCGCAAAAAGGGAACAGGAAAAGCTTCACGGTCAAACAAACATCCGCACAAAATTCCCGGCCGGCAATAGAAATAATACCCCGGAGAGATTCGCGGCATATCGGCTCGCGCATAATGTAATCGCGCCGTTTGCATGTTATAATAGCATAAAGATATTCACACATTCGTTGTGCCGCGGTTTTGATAACGTGAGATCAATAAACATAATCGTCATCAAGGAGAATTACTATGAAATGTAAGCGATGTGAAAAATTCGTTCTGTTCCGTACTGAATCCGGGTATTGTAAGCAGTGTAATGCCATACTGAATACGATGACGATGATGATACACCGCGTGGAGTATTTGATGGTAGCGGTCGCTATTATACCGATTCAGAATCCCGGTATGAGGATCATCAGAACCCGCCGGGTACTATAGACTGTGGAGATGGGTACTATGATGAAGATACCGGAGTATTTATCGAATACTAAAGATTTCTTCCTGTCGCCCGTATTTGTTGCCTTTCACATTTTGGCGGCACCGGAAGCGGAACGCCCTTCCGTTCGGACAGCGCATGATGCCGTCCTTGTCTATCCGGAAGTTTTCGGCGCGGCATTCGGATTGACATTCTGGGCATTTTATTGTATACTCTTTTTGCCAACATTTGGCGTCTACACCCATAAGTCTTATGAGAGGTTTGGGCTTGGTTACCCATTAAGCCAATAGAACGCCTGCCGCTTTATTGGCTGCCGCAGTTGCCAATAACCTTTGCTTTGACGTAAAAATGTATGGGTCTGAAACGGCAACTGCGGCAACGCTCGCTTTTTTGCCGGTTGCACAGTCCGATTAATTGTTATGAGGTGATGTTATGAAGCAGAAGACAAATCTCAAGGCAAAAAGAGAAGAACAGAAGAACGGACGCGCGGATAAATACCGCGAGCAAGCGGCAGAGAAGGCAGCAGCCGCAAGAGAGGAAGAACAGAAGCACCTCCGCGAAGAGAACGAAAGAAAAAAACGCGCCGCAAGAGCGAAGCTTGCAGCGCAAACGGGGTTATCCACCAATAAGATGAAGTCCTCCGCCAAAGCGGCAGGGCTCAAATCGACGTTCGAAACCGGAGACGGTACGCTCCTTATGACTTCCTTCGGACGCGGCAACGACGCGGTTATCGAGAAAGAAATCGCGCGGGATAATACCGTTACCGACAAAAACAACCCCGGAATGTTTACCGTTGAAGCGAACCCCGAAAAGAAGCAGTTTGATCTCCAGGGCAGGGTTCGTATGCAGGCGGTTGTAAACGATCCCCGCAGAGACGGCAACCAAGTCAGAGATGATCTCATTCACAACAAGAGCAAGCTGGAACAGCGCTTTTTCGGCAAAACATTCGATGACAACATCCACATCCAGCTGATCTATAACATTTTGGACATTGATAAAATCCTGTCCATCCACATCAACAACATTATTTATGCCATCAACAACCTGCGCCGTGTTCCGGAAGAAAACCATGACGAGTTTCTGGGATACATCTTCGGTATCAGTGAGAGCTTCGACGAGTTTCAGTCTCCGGAGATGCACTATAAGAGCGGCAAGCTGAAGCAAAGGCAGGAACTGCTGGAAATCGTCAATAAGCTGATAGAGTCTTCACGCATGGGCTATTTCGGCAGTTTGATTTACGATGGCTCGCTCTTCAAGGACAGAAAACAGGGCAAGCCCGGCGCGGAGGAAAGAATCGAGCAGCACAGGGAGCGCACCTATTATCTGATCGCGCTGCTTGCCATGGTGCGCCAGTCAATGGCTCACAACAACGCGGATATTTACAAGCTGGAGCCGGAATTTGACGGCAATACCCCCGCGGTCACCCGTGTGGAAGCCAGAAAAGCGCTGGACGAGATTTACTCGGGAAGAATCGGGCAGCTTAACAAGGACTTCCTGACGAATTCCGCGAAAAACCTGCTGTTCCTATTCGATATTCTTGACGCGAAGACAGACGGAAAGAAGCAGGAAATCGCGCAGGACTACTATGATTTCTGCGTGCGCAAAGTATATAAAAATCTCGGTTTCTCCATCAAGACGCTTCGCGAAACAATCCTTGAATTTGATGACGCGCGCCTTTTGAAGAACCAAAAATTCGATACGATGCGTTCGAAGCTCTACGGACTGTTTGACTTTATCGTATACGAACAATATAAAAATAACCCGAAGACCGTGGACGACCTTGTGGCTGAGCTTCGTGCCGCGGATAACGAGGCGGACAAGCAGCTCTGCTATATCGATGAGTCCAAGCGGCTGTGGGAAAAGATCAGGCACCTGATCATGGATAAGCTCCTGATCAAGATGAACGCGAAAGAAATCAGAAACACGCAGGGCACAGCTATTTCGCAGGACGCGCTGAACGGCATCATGCTCACCGAGGATGCCGCCTATTTCAGCAAGCTGATTTATCTGCTGACGAACTTCCTTGACGGCAAGGAGATCAACGATCTTCTGACGACGCTGATCAACAAGTTTGAAAATATCGAAAGCTTCCTGAGCGTGCTTAAGGGATGCGGCATAGATTACGCATTTGCCAATGATTATCGTCTGCTCGAGCGCAGCGGCGATATCGCTTCGGAGCTCCGCGTCATCAACAGCTTTGCGCGCATGACGAAGCCGAAGACTGAGCGCGAACGCCTGCTGTGTTTATATGCGGCGTATTTCGATGCCGCGAATGTGCTCGGCTGCGGCAAGAGCGGAGACGAGTTGAAAGCGGATATAAACGCGATTCTTCATACGGAGAAAAGCGATGGTACGCTGGAAACAAACTTCCGCAACTTCCTGGTGAACAATGTAATCGGCTCCAGGCGCTTCCTCTACCTCATGCGCTACGCAAACGCAGAGAACGCGCGTGCACTGGCAAACAACCGCGTTGTGATCGAATTCGTGCTGAAGGATATTCCGGATACGCAGATCGACCACTATGTCGCGAGTGTTACCGGCGGCACGGCAATCGATACGGCGGACAAGCGTGCCTATCTGGCCGGCCGCATCACGGAGCTCAAATTTGACGACTTCCGTAATGTGAATCAGAGCGAAAGCGCGAGACCGGGAGAAAGCACGGACAAGGAGCGCAAAAAGGCGCTGGTCGGACTGTATCTGACGGTGCTGTATCTGCTTACCAAGAATCTCGTCTATGTCAACTCCCGCTACTTTCTCGCCTTCCACTGCGCGGAGCGGGACGCGCAGATTGCCGACAAGAATAAGTACCCTCAGGACAACAAGAACACCGATCTGCGCGCGTTCGCGAGAGATTTCATTGAGGAGCATCCCGGCAAGAAGCGGGTATACACCTATCTTAAGCAGAACTTCGCGAATTCGGACGAGTGGGCAGTGCGCACATTCCGCAACAAGGCGGCGCACCTTGACGCCGTTCTGAACGCCTACAAATATCTCGCAGATATCCGCAGCTGCAACTCGTATTACGAGATGTATCACTACATTATGCAGTGCACTATCAGAGATCAGTATGCCTATGACAGCAGCAAGAGAGAAGTTATCATCGGCGATCAGACGAAGTACTATTTCAGCTTCATCGGGAAGTATCACAACTATAATAAGGACTTCGTCAAGGCCCTGAATGTAGCGTTTGCGTATAATCTGCCGCGCTTTAAGAGCTTGTCGATCGAGGGCCAGTTCGACCGCAACCGCCCCGGCAAGGAAGACAGCGAAGAAAAGACAGAAGAATAACCCCCGTGCCGGGATGCCGGTGAGATATCGCGCATCCCGGCAACAAACCAACGCGCGGCAAGCTTGATTTCCCCGGACCGGAAATTGACAAGCCCGCGAAAATGTGTTAAAATGAGCATAAATCAGCAGATAATGCTGAAAACTCTGATTTCAGACAGAAATTAGAGGATCTACACCTCTACCAATTGGTAGAGGTCTGAAACACAAACTCCCGAGGGCTGGAACAGCAGCATTGATCTACACCTCTACCAATTGGTAGAGGTCTGAAACTAAGTAGATGTCTCCATTGTTTCTTTCGCCCAAGATCTACACCTCTACCAATTGGTAGAGGTCTGAAACAAGCCGTCTTCGGTTCTCATGGCATAAACCCCAGATCTACACCTCTACCAATTGGTAGAGGTCTGAAACATAGAAGACTTTCTTCGCAATGGAGTTTACCATGATCTACACCTCTACCAATTGGTAGAGGTCTGAAACACTCGATGAGAATATGTTTTCTGTTGCGCGAAGATCTACACCTCTACCAATTGGTAGAGGTCTGAAACTATACCAGAAGCTTCCGTCAACGGGGTTAACTGATCTACACCTCTACCAATTGGTAGAGGTCTGAAACATTCTTCTTGCGAAGACTGGCGATATTTGCCATGATCTACACCTCTACCAATTGGTAGAGGTCTGAAACTGTGGCTGTAGGCCGTAACAGCTTTCCACTGTTCGATCTACACCTCTACCAATTGGTAGAGGTCTGAAACAATGTTGTGGTTCCTCCTCCTTTGTACTGTCCTACGCCTCTGCCAGCCGGCAAAGGCGTAGGGTTATTCGTTCGGAAACAAAAACACGCATACGGGAAAGTTTTGTTCCCGCATGCGTGTTTTTGCTTGATTGGGTAATGCCGTCTGTGCTATAATAAGCGGACGCTATATAGAAATTCATGCCCCGAATAGGAGGAATCGTATATGAATGACAGCGGATGGCGCACCTTTATTCTGACCGGAAAGTGCGACCTGTCCTACCGGGATGGTTGTCTTGTATCGGAAGATGAAGAAGGCGAACACATTACGCCTATATCCGATCTGCGGCAGGTGATGGTGATGTGCGACAGCAAGATATCCATCAACCTGCTCAATGCTCTTTCCGAAAATGATGTCTCCGTGATCCTCTGCGACAAGAAATTTCGCCCCTCCTGCGAGCTGACGCCGTATAACCGGCATACGCAGGCGGCCGGCAATCTGATGGAGCAAATCGCGTGGAAGGATTACGATAAAGAGATTGCCTGGCAGCACGTCGTGCAAAACAAAATGCTCAATCAGCGCGATGTTCTGAAGACACTCGACAAAGATGTTCCCATCATGTTCCGCACATATCTGCTTTCTCTAAAGCCGGGTGACAAGACGAACCGCGAGGGACAGGCGGCGCGGGTGTATTTTAACGCGCTTTTCGGCAAGGATTTCACGCGTCAGTCTGATGATGAATTGAACTCGATTCTGAATTACGGTTATGCCATTCTGCTGAGCGCATGCTCGCGGGCAGTGGCACTGCATGGCTATAACAACGCGTTGGGCATTCACCATTGCAGCCGCGTGAATCCGTTCAATTTGGCATGTGATCTGATGGAGCCCTTCCGTCCGTTTGTGGATGAGCTGGCTTATAAGCGCCGCGGTCTTCCGCTGGACTGGTCGCTCAAAAAGGAGCTGATTGCGCTGCCGTATTCAAACTGCGTGTATAACAAAAAGCAAACAAAAATCTACACGGCAATCGAGCAATATGCGGCATCGGTGCTGCGGTTCATGAAAGGACAAGAGCAGATTATCGGAGAGGTGTCTCTATGTCAGAGCGAAAAGGAGTAATATTCATGATGTTCGATGTGCCGGTAAAGGAAGATATTGACCGACGCGTCTATTCGCATTTCCGCAAATGGCTCACAATGAACGGATACATGAGATATCAGAAATCGGTCTATGTAAAGCTGCTCCGAAATATCTCCGCGGGCGAAGGCGAAGTGCAGAAGCTGCGCGCGGCCTCACCGGAGCGCGGAACCGTGAGCGCCACGATTATGAATCTGGATGCCTTCCGCCATATTCAAACGCTGCACGGAGACCGATTTGACATCGGCTTCTTCTCGGACGATGTGGTCTTTCTTGGCGAGGACAGTCATTGACAAAACCGCGAAATCATGCTAAAATAGGAATAAATCAGCAGAAAATGCTGAAAACTCTGATTTCAGACAGAAATTAGAGGATCTACACCTCTACCATTTGGTAGAGGTCTGAAACATTGATTCTGAACTCATTCTCAGAGTTTAGCTTGATCTCCACCTCTACCATTTGGTAGAGGACTGAAACTTCAAAGTTATCTCCGGAATCGTACTTCATATGATCTACACCTCTACCATTTGGTAGAGGTCTGAAACTGGTTGGTCCAGGTCGTAAAGAGCGCAGTTCTCTGATCTACACCTCTACCATTTGGTAGAGGTCTGAAACTTTAATAACTGTTCCAGCTCGTAAACATAAGGATCTACACCTCTACCATTTGGTAGAGGTCTGAAACACATATAATAATTAGTATCCAGTTCCCATCATGATCTACACCTCTACCATTTGGTAGAGGTCTGAAACATATTTGGGGCTGTCGACAAGCAACTGCAGGATCTACACCTCTACCATTTGGTAGAGGTCTGAAACGAGGGCAAAGCGACGATGCTTAGAATTCTTCAGATCTACACCTCTACCATTTGGTAGAGGTCTGAAACACTAGATCTTTAATAAGAGTAGTGGCATTTTTGATCTACACCTCTACCATTTGGTAGAGGTCTGAAACCCAAGGTTGACATATGCGGACTCTGCGGCAGGATCTACACCTCTACCATTTGGTAGAGGTCTGAAACTTCCGGAGGTAAAATATATGTCAAAGTTTTTGAGATCTACACCTCTACCATTTGGTAGAGGTCTGAAACCATAAGGGTCAGGTGCAATGTCAGCCAGTGTGGATCTACACCTCTACCATTTGGTAGAGGTCTGAAACCATATAATACAATGTAATACTCATAGCAATGATCTACACCTCTACCATTTGGTAGAGGTCTGAAACTTTCCATGGGTACGGACTTAAAACCCAATTTCGTTCTACACCTCTACCATTTGGTAGAGGTCTGAAACTGTACGCCGGCAGACAGCATTTCCATGCCGCTGGATCTACACCTCTACCATTTGGTAGAGGTCTGAAACTTGTACGCACCCTCCTTCTTGCACCTGCCGAGATCTACACCTCTACCATTTGGTAGAGGTCTGAAACCTACTCACTCCGCACCTTGAATTTACGCCGAAAGATCTACCCCCTCTACCAACCGACAGAGATCTGCCCGCGCGCAGGAACAAAAACGGCACGTGCCGAGAGCGTTTTTACGCTCACGACGCGTGCCGTTACTTGATTATGAAGTATCGTTTATGGTATAATGTAAAAAATGGATACACGTTCTGCTTAAGAAAAGGAAGGAAACACTTGAATGGAATATGATCTGTATCTGGATGAAAGCGGCAAATTTGACAGCAGTAAAGAGCGAAAGCTGATCGGCGGCTTTCTTCTGCCGAGAAAGAAAGCCGATTATTCTGAACAGAATGCGCTTAAGATGTTTTACGTTATCCGGAATACCGCGCTCGAAAAGGCAAAGCAAAAGGGCTTGCTGAACGATGAGGCATTAAAAAACGGCGAACGCAAACACTACAAGTCGCCGGACTTTGATGCGTCATCGGATTGGTATATATTCGATCATTGCTGTGAAAACAATTATGACCGCCGGGAAAACTGCCTTGACCGCGCGCCTATTCAGAAATTCGTGCTGCGTGAATTCGTTAAGCAAATTACAGACCGGGGCGGAAGGGTAGTCCTGTTTGAAGACAGGCAGCGGATCAGTAAAATCGACGACAACACCACCTACCTCAGCTGCTTCGCGCTGGGGCTTATGCGTTTGTATATTGTGCTCAAAAAAGAACAGTCGGCGGAAGAAGTCCGCGTATTTGTTCACTCCGCTTCCCGAAGGAACAATACACTTATCGAGGAGAAGCGTAATGAGACGGTTTCGCCCTGCGGCTCTTCGGAAAAGACGATTCCCGGGGAACTGTACATCAATCAGGTGAAGAACTGTGTTTTCCTGAACGGCGGCGCGGTGTTGTTGGAGGATAAAAACTTTGTCCGTTGCCTCGAAAGCACAGAAATTATCCGGGACATCAGGAATGGTATGCTTTTTGAACCGCATCCGGCGACCATTCTTGCCGATTATATCTGCAACAGCGCGAAATCGCTGATGGACGGCGGAACAAAATATACAGAAGAAGATCTCGGAAGCAGTAAAATTCGTATTTCCGTATTCAAAGACAAGCTGGATTTTGGGGAATTCACTCTGGACGATATCGAGCGCAGCCACCTTTGGGACCGCGCGCTCATACGCCTGATCAGTGAAGATTTCCCGGATGAGCAGGAAACAAAGCGCGTGTTCGAGCGCATGAACGCGGACAAACGCTATAATCAGCTTCTTTGCGTCAATTCCATCGTCAACTATGTTTATCCGTTTGTGGAGAACCGCGAAAACATGGAAGAAATCGCCGCGCGTCTTTTGAGAATCATCGATATCTTCAAGGGCAAAATGGCAGAAACCGCGTATGAAGAGCTCAAGGCGAACCTGCTGATCTATCTGGACGCGCTCTATACCCATCTGGGCGACAATGAGAAAGCCGTTCAGACCGTGAAGGAGTTTATTGCTTCTGTTTCCGGCATACCGGAAGCGGAGCGCAGAAACGCGCTGCTGATCAAATACTTCAATCGTGAGATCGTATCGTCGACGGATGAATTCGATTATGCGCGCGGCAGAATCTACTTTGAAATGATAAAAAAATACTACCTCACGTTCAAAGAGTCGGGCGATGAACTGATGATGGGCTTCCTTGAGCAAATTATCGGAGAAGAAACCGACATGGACCGATATCTATACGCCACGGTATCCGAGTATGGCAAGGCAATCGGCAGCTATATGCAGCTGCTGGCGCATGAGCTGCGTTCAGAGGAAAAATCCGAATCCAAAGAGGACGAAGCGGAAGAAATCCTCAGGATTGCAGACAGTGAATTTGTTACCCAACGCGATAAAGCACGCTGCGCGCAGAATAAATGCGATTTGTATATCGCGCTCAAAAAGTTCAAAGAAGCACTTGATGAGCTGTATTATTCCGCTTGCGGTGAAACCTCCGATGGTACATGGGAAGAAAAATGCGGCAAGCTGGCAGAAAGGTTCCGTGAGAGCGGAAAGACCGATCACTATCTGCTATACCATTATGTGCAGCTCATGCACGCGCTGACAGACTACGAAATGGGTCTTTACGCGGAGATGGGCACGACGATGCTCTCAGCACTTATCGGAAACGATACGCCTGATATGGTCAAAAAACGAATGGATGAGTTTACGGGAAATATTTACCCGGGTGCCTGCATCATCCGCCATTTTGCCGTGTCGCTTGCCCGCTTAGGCGGCAAGTACGTTGAGACGGCGAAAGATCTCTTGCAGACCGCAGAAAATATGCTGGACGCGGATCAGGCGCACTACACATTCGCAGCAATCCGTCTTGCGGTGCACACGGAGAGACTGCTTCTGACGGGGAGCAAACCGGCTTCCATCGTGAGTGAAATAAGCAGGGAATATGCCAATCGTTTCCTTCCGCTTGTGAAGGAACGTAAAAATCCTTTTGCGAACGTTTTGCCTGTAAAACCCGGAAATGAACAAGACATAAAGAAGCAGCTGCAGGGCCTGACGAAGCGGATATTCTATTGAACGTATATCAAGCATGCTCAGGTAACCCTACGAGTATAAAAAGCAAAAAGGCCATAGAAGCTTATACTCCCATGACCTTTTAGAAAAACGATACGCTATTTTGTACTTTGTATGATATCCGAAATGGCGGCCTTAATGCTTTTTGAAACCGTAGAATAATCGCAACTTCTCTTAATCAGCATTTCTTTGTAATTCTCATAGTGCCGTGAACCGTAAAGCAACTGCGTATAGTATTTCCGGTAGCTCAGAACTTCGTGCTCCAGTGCGTTGATCAAAAAATCCACGTAAGGGGTATGCCTGCAGTTCCTGAGAGATGAGAAGTAGGATGCTTTGTAAATCAGCGGTTCCCGCATAAGCAGCGGCAAAAAATCAGGAGATGTGCCGGTATCCGGGCAGAGGTCGATTTGATCGGTTTCGGGGATGATGACGGGAAGCGCTTCGGGAGAAGCCAGCTCAGAAACCGCGGCGGTATTTTCGGGAATTTGCGTTGTTACAGTCGGTTCGGGAACGGGGCTATCGGTGTCAAGCGCAATTGGCGGATTGGCTTCCAGATATTCCTTAATGAACTGATTTGAGGAGATATCAAACGCGTCAAAAGGCCGTGCAAGATAGATTCCTTCCAACGTTCTACAACGGGATAACGCCACATACACCTGACCGGATTCAAATGCCTTTCCGTTGGACAGATCGATATTGATCGCATCATAGGTCTGACCCTGCGACTTATGAATCGTCATTGCATAGGCAAGGCAGAGAGGATACTGTTCAAATATTCCGACCGGTTCATGCATCACTTCATGCTTCTCGCTATCGTAAGTATATCTGTATTTGGTCCACTGTTCCTTAGTAATGCAGAATACTTTGCCGCCAATACGAACATATACCGCTCCATCGGTCATATCGCAGACTTCACCGACAGTTCCGTTTACCCAGTTCTTCTCGCCAGATAGATCGTTTTTGATCATCATGACCTGGGCTCCGATTTTGAGCTCAAGATACGGATCGGCAGGAAGATTCTCAAAAGAGTGACTGTTCACTGTCTGGCTATCGCAATCGGCCGCAAATTCCCCGCTATAGTCGGCTTTGTATATGCGCTTTTCACCCGGCAGTTCATCAAGACACTGCGCATTGATTTGAGCCGCCTTGTCTCTGGTTGCGGTTAGTGTGACAACATGCTTCCCCTCAGGCACAGGAAGAACGCGTTTATTGATCCTTTCAAGAATATCTTTTGAACTGTTGCCTAAGCGGATATCATTAAGCAAGCTGATAAATTCTGGATCCTTTTGCCGGATTACCTCGGTAAGCTCAATCACTTTGAAAGATGCTTCAGCAACAACGGGAGCGTTAAAGAAATATTTACCATGAAAACGCGTGATAACAAAAGAGACGAGCGCATTACCGACAAGTATGGGCGGCAGCTGGTATAGATCACCGAACAGAATCACCTGGCAGCCGCCAAACGGCAGTGCTTTGCCTCGTGCGTTTCTGAGTTTGGCATCGATCATATCCATGATATCCGCGCGGATCATGGAAACCTCATCTATTACCAGACAATCAAGGCTGTTCAAAATCTGCTTAAGGGCATTGCTGCAGTTTACGGTCGAAGTTTTGCGTGAATCCTGTTCAAAAATCGACAGACCAAAGAAAGAATGCAGCGTCTGACCGCCCACATTGATTGCCGCGATTCCGGTCGGAGCACAGACAGCGGTCCTCTTTTTCGTATGAGAAATGAAATAACGGAGCAAAACGGACTTTCCGGAACCTGCTTTGCCTGTCACAAAATAGTTACCGTTACTGCTTTCAAGCAATTTATAGGCAGCTTGTTGCTCTGAACTCAGGGTGATTTTCGCCATTATAATCTACTCCAATGAACATTGATGAATAACGGTATTTTATCAAAACACAAGGATTTTTGCAAGCATCGAGAGAATTATTAATTACTAATCGATAAAGGAGATGACACCATGGCTATTGATTACACGAAATGGCGTGTCGGAAACACGGTAACCTTGGGCACCTACCCGCACACAGAGGCCGGCACGGACAATACGCCGATTGAATGGCTTGTGTTGGCGATAGAAGAGGACAAAGCATTTGTGCTCAGTAAGTACGCGTTGGACTGTGTGCAGTATAATACGCAGCGGGTCGATGTCACCTGGGAAACAAGTTCCATTCGTGAATGGCTGAATCATGATTTCTACGATAAGGCATTCAGCGCGGAAGACAGACAGCTCATCTTAAGCAGTAAGGTGACGGTTGATAAGAATTTCGGCTATAGCATCGATCACGGGAATGATACGACAGATAATGTGTATCTCTTGAGCGTTGCGGAATTATTCAGATTTTTCATTGGTAAAAGAGAACGCTTGTGCGTACCCACAGATTACGCAAAGGAACATCGAGCGATAGCTCTGAATGCACCGGGAACAGAGAATCAGGAAGCCTGCTGGTGGTGGCTGCGCTCTATCGGAGACACCGGCGAACGCGCCGTGGATGTCGCAAATGACGGTTCTGTAAACAAAGACGGATATGACGTTGACTATCGTTTCGATGGTCTGAGACCCTGCATGTGGATCCGGCTTTTCTGATAACATACCGCTATAGCCACAGCAATATATCTGTCCGATAAAGGGAGGCAAAATAATGGGAGATTTCAGAACGCATCCTAATCTCATGAAGACATACGCAAACTGGCGGGAGGATCAATTGGCGGGCATCGACTGGCTTGAATGTAATCCGATCCAAATCTATAGGGATTTTGACTCCCGATATGCCATTATGTCCGATATATTCTCTCAAAGCTACTATGGATGCTGTTTCCGCGCTGAATATACATACAAAGGGCAGACAATGGTCGGCGAGTTCGGCATTCTGGAAGATGGTAATCTTTGCTTGATAAACATAGGCGGCATTAACATGAATTTTGACGGGGACATCCAGTACAAGCCCTCGCCTTATGATGAAATCCTTGTTCCAAGTGAAGCATTCGGAAGAAAAGTTACCGAAATAGGAAGCTCGATAAACCCGCATTCATGGCTTGACGGAACTTACGGCATCGTAAGCGGTTTGCGGAACTTTTCCAAAGTGATTATCCCGGAAGGCATTCGCAGAATTCATGAAGGTGCCTTTGACGATAACGGGAATTTTGACGGATACACCATTTCCATACCCAGTACAGTGGAGACGATCAGTGAACAGGTTTTCACGAACAGCTCATGTACCCATACTCTGGAGATTTCTCCCGAAAATGAATATTTCGCTTTGATCAATAATATCCTGTATGATAAAAAGAACAGGCGGCTGGTCAGAAATCTTACAAATTCTCTTTTAGAACCGTACTCGGTAAATATCCCCGAAGGCATCAGAAGAATTGATAAAGGTGCATTTGACGACTGCGGAAATCTGGAGTCCATCATATTCCCTTCAACGCTGAAAGAGATACCGGAGAAGCTTTTTTATTGCCGCCCCGGTTTCAAGAAGGTAACCATTAAGGAAGGAACCGAAGTAATCAATGATGGCGCCCTCGTCAGCTTTGATTTGGAGGAGGTGTCTCTTCCTGCCAGTATCTCGTACATAGATAAGTATGCTTTCCCGGACGGTTCGTGGGATGCTTCAAAAGTAAAATTCCATGTCGTCCGCCATAGCTATGCGGCAGACTTCGTCATCAAAATTGGCGGAAATAGAATCTATTCCGATGAAATGGACTGGCTGAATGGCTGACAGCAGAACATAATGCCGGTGATTGCATCGAACAACCCGGGTCAAAAAAGCGTTGGCCGGATTGATTGGTGTCGTATATGGAATTGACACATTCGTCTTTGTGAAAGAAAGCGATACACACAAACCCATGGTAGTCAAGGGAGCACGTCGGGCCGGATGAACATAGCAAGTGAAAAAGCTTGGTAGTAATTTCTATGAAAAACTAGGTAAATAAATCAATTTGACGAAAAGGCAAATGGAATAGACAGGTCTATTGTGACCTGTCTACCCAAGCATTGTTATGGAAGATGATTGCGTATTTCTCGAAATGCTCTCCAGTCATTCTTCTTTAGTGTATCTATTCTATCTTGAAAGTATCCGGCCCTACAGGGAATATCCAAATCATCCTCATTCAGGTGATATGTCAAAGGATTTCCCGAAATCTTACGCAAATACTCAATTGGGGAATGATTATTTGCTCCCTCCACGCATAATATTAACCTATGAACATGCACAAATAAATTAATGGTATTTGAATCTTCGATTCCGCTGTTCAAAACGAAGTCAGCTAGTTCTACTGCGTCTCTGATGTCACCACTTACAGCCAATAATTTATACCAAGCTATGGCAACAGTCGTTGATAATTCTGCTTTATCACGAATCATCTTACAGTACAGCCGGTTTGCATCAATATATTGACCGTTTCGCTTGTAAGCCACTGCCTGTTGGAATTGCGAAGATCCGATTGTTACGATAGATCGCACATTATGAGTTCTTACAAATCCCATACATGTGCGGAAATCGCTCTTTATTTGCAGTAGTTCGGGTGAATACTGTTCCTTTTCCTCATTATTTGTATTAGTTTGCTCCGATTTATTGGCTATACCAATTTTCTTTATTCTTGAGCAAAATTTGCTTAAGACACTTTCGTTCACCTCAAGTGGGTCTATGTCTTTTTCGTTTCTATATAGTTGTTCTGTTCTCACCATTTTCGTAGCATCCTCATCGCTTATGAGTGATGTAACCCCCTTGCTTTCGCCTCTCCTCATCTTTTGCACTTTTTGAGCCATAAGCGGATTCCATCCATTATGTTCAGTCATAGTTTCATCTGAACAAGTCAACACTTCTATGTGTTCATTGAAATGTATATAAAGAATAAAATTAATCGGGGAATCAGGAAATGCTTTCCTAATATATGCAATAGCTTCCGGATCAGAATAAGTCCGCATCAATTGAAGAGTGAATGCATAATTATCACAAGCGGCTCTATAATATTTGCATTCATTTGGAAAGTTAATCTCGTTGATTTTCTCATACAATTCCAGAGCAAGTGAATAATAACGTTTTGATTCATAAAGATTACCAAATACATTTCTCATGAATCTTCCCATATTGAAACATGTATCGGCATAACTTTCAGAAAATCTCATCGGATTTTCTTCACACAATTCCATCTTTAATTTCAATGCTGTCAACATTATCTCAAGGGCGTCATCATTTCTTCCAGCATCCATATATAGTGTGCCAAGATTTTGACTGATATCAGCTACATCCTGACTATATACAGCAGGAGAAATCTTTTGGTATTTTTGATAAATTGCTAAAGCTTCAAGGTCTAGTTGCTCTGCTTTATCGTATTCTTTGGTTTCTCTGCACATGCTTCCCCAATTCAAGCAGACTTTGGCGGTTCGTAATTCGTAATGTATATCATGTTCTGACACATCATGATAGATTGAATAAGCTTCCGCATACATAACGGCAGCACGTTCATAATCACACTTCTCTTTTAGTAACATCGCATATTCGTTCTCAACATCAGCCAACTTAACGCGATAGCACTCCCGTACATCATTATCTTTTTCGTCTTCTATTTGTTTTCTGCTTTTGTCATATACCTGTCTATATAATTTTTCAGCTTGAGAAGCTTTCCCCTTGCTAATTTCAATTACTGCTTTATTAAAGAGTAATGAAATATACAGTTCATTTAACTCAGGCACATTAGGCAGCAGTTGAATGATAAGCCTTTCTGCTTCATTAAGTCTCACCTGAGCTTTTTCATACTGATGCCCATTATAATATTCCTTTTCCAAACCGCAAAGAGAATAAGCTAACAATATACGCGCCCTGTTATTGTTGACCTTTTCTTTTCTGGACAGCGGATACAGTCGACCTATGGCATCGAGGTAACAATGCTCCGCATTGGGTGAGCCTGCTTTACTGTAATTGTCACCTAAACGAAGACTAATTTCAGCCAATTCTATCTCACCGTGGTTTTTTGTGAGCCTCATGACTTTGTATAGAAATTCATATACTGCCACTAATTCTTCGTATAGCAGTTCATCCTCAAGATAATCAGCAAGCGCATAGCAGCTTGACTGTATCGGCTCTTCTGCCTCGACCAGTACAGCTTTTTCGGAACTTTGAGCCAATGATATTATCTGCCTTAAAGCGTTAATTTTTCTCTGATTCACTAACCCAACAGAGTATTCATCAACAATATTGTAACCGGCTGCGTATTTTTCAATGTTGCGCAGCAGATTCGCATCAATATTAATTGACAGAACATTCTTCACGGCAATCTGATGAAAATGAGAAATATAGCAAAGCATGCCTGCAGACGAAACCGAACCTTCATAATGGCCGATTTCTTCGATTACAGCGTTTTGAATTGTCTCCAAAATTCCGGTATTTTCAGAACCAAGAAACCTCTGAACCGCATTGACAATGTCGCTATTCGTGAGGTAATAACGATTTTCACCGGGAACAAATTCACCGCCATCAGAAAAGCCTCTTTCCACAGACAGGACGGGTGAAATATCCGAAATGACATCTAGCAGTTCATATTTGATGCCGCCTGCCAGCGTCAATTCCGCAAGTTCCTGCATCGACAAAGTTTCATATTCTACAAAGGTGCAAAGAACGGCAAGAACCATCTTGAGTAATTGTCTGCTCCGCTCGCTGTATCTTTTGTACAGCATTGAAAGATAGGACAAAACAATTCCAGTCATATCTTTCTCGGACAGATCAGGAATTCCTTCAGCCAGGATTTCACTGCAGAGCATTGACAAATTGATGATTTTTCCATCAGACAGAGAAAGAAGGCGTTCTTTATCACTGTCAGTAAGCGTGGGAATCCTTTGAGTTATATATTCTCTGAGCAAACTAATATTATCGGGAGATGCGGCTTCCACCTTTATATGCTCCTGAATATTCAGTTTTGCTATATGATCACGATATTTGGAAGAAATATTGTTTGAATTCAAGCTCCTCCCTGTCAGCAGAATATAGATACCGTCTTCGAGCAGTTCCTGAACCGGCAGAAATGACCATACCGCATTATCGTTCGGCCCTATCTCATCAAGGCCGTCTAAAACAAGCATTATCTTTTCACGACGAGGACGTATAGTACTGGTTACGGAGTAACTCCTCCATCTCTTAAGAAATTCCGCCATTTGAAAGGCGTTATTTTCCGGATTGTCTTTATCCTGTGCAAGGTCCCGAACATCACCGACAATCGTAGAGCAGCCAAAGGCGCGACGCCATTCATACGAAATCGACGTCAAAAAGTCACTGATTCCACCGCCCTGTGTTCTAACAAGGTGATAAGTTCTGACATCCAGTTGCTCGTCTATTATCTCGGGATTCGGGAATCGTCTGTTCAGTTTCTCAGCAAAATACGACTTACCGCAGCCACGGTCCATCTCAAGGAAAAATACGCCTTTGGAATGTTTATCAATGCACGATTTAAGCCACTGCGTCAGATGGCGCGGTTCAACATACATATCATCGTTGCCAAGTTTTGACAGAAAATCACTGTCCGCCTCGGTCATAAATTCATAGTCTACTTTTGCGTCATGACTAGACTTGCTATCCTTCAGAACCTGTGCCAAATGTGCGGTATAGGAATCGTAGTGTATGCATGCTTTACCCAATGGATAGCTCAGCATTCTGGAATTCTTTGAGCGGATAACTTCATCAAAGTAGAAGATGCCTCCGTCTATATGGACAATGAAAGGATTTGCATCGATTCGATCATTTCCAACATGAAGCGAACACTGACCGGTTGTCTTTTGCAGATCCCTTGCCATGCTGGCACCGGACAGGAAGGTTTCATCACTGAAAACCTCAATTGCCGAAAATTGTTCCGCATTCTTTTTATAAAAATCCGTAATTGCTTTGATTTTCTCTCTGAGTTCGTCCTGAAATTGCGGATCATCGGCAAATCCAAGCGCACCATGACCGAGTTTCTCATTACGCCAGTTAACTAATTTGTTTTTCTCACACCACGGAAGTAGTCTATCCAATAGATTCCAAAGAGGCATCGGCAACGCATTAGCCGAGTTTTTGATTTCATTACGGGCATAGAATGTCCGTACCATTGTGGAAAGCTGATTTACCCAGTTGCCGAGAGAAAGGCTCTTGTTTGCCAATTCCATCTCGTACTTTTCACGGCTTGCCACGTTTTTATACTTGCCCCAGGCAATTGCTGACAGAACGATAAACTTCGCCGTAGATTCTATAACATCCCTTATTTGCAGAAAGACACCGTAATGATTATTGCTCTTGGAAAGATCATAAAGTCTTCTGTATTCATGTGCAAGAACGCAGGGAAACGCATCGAACGCCTCTTTAAACCATAAACCATCATCAAACTGCAGAATTGAGTCCCTGTCAAACAATTCTCCGCCGCAAAAGCAACGTCCGTTGTTTATAAACATCGGATACTGATTGGCACATTTAGTACACCTATATCGGAAATACGGAATCTGGTGTTCCATAGCCTGCCTCCTTAACCATAGCTCAACTTCGATTTATCTATCATCTACATGGAATGCTGCCCAATATTTGATATGAAGCGGGTTATTTTTCATCTGCAGGTCCACTTCTTGATGAGCACAGGAATAGCATATAATAACTTCCGGGTAATAACGGCTCGTCAGGTATGCCCACTCATAGTAGTCAATATCTGTTTTCCCGCATCTCGGGCACTTCATGGGTTGCCTTTCCTTTTGTTCAGAAATGAGTTTACGCAGTTTGTCATTCATAGCTTCCGCCTCCTTCTGTTGATAGATTATATTATACAATAATCCGGAATCCCGTAGGTCGCCTGCAAAGCGACATTTACTTCTCTCCCTGCAAACGTTCCAGTTCCCTGCCGATATTCTTCAGTCTATCCAATATATCCTCGCGTTCGCTCCTGAGACGCATGATTTCCTCATTGTCCTCAAAAGCCGGACACTGGGCGCAATCGGTGCGCAGAACATTGGACTTTTTCTCGCTCGCGAAATCAACAACTACCTTATTCTCATCCTGTGATACGATGCTTTCGGCACCGTATTTCGGTGCGGTCACCTGCGTTCCGAGAAGCGAAACGCATTCCGTTTCAGCGCGCTTCTGTTCCAGTTCGTCTTTTTCCTGTGTCAGTACCGCGATCTGCTCTTCCCTCTGGCGTTTACGCGCATCTGCCACTTTTTCCGCTTCTTCCTGCTTTAAGAGCACAACACTTTATGACAAACGTGAGCCCTTTGTAGATATTATAGCACCTGCAACAGTACATAAGGTCGAACGCCATGATGTGCAGATTGTCGTTCAAATCTAACTTCTTGTGATACTTCCAGTACTTCGGGAAGAGTTTCAGACGGAGTGCCTCGATTTGCGCCATAAAGGAATCCATGTGCTTCTGACACAAAGCGATATCGCCGCCATCCTCGGCAAACGGCACATCGGTGAACAAGCTTTCCACCGTTTTCGGTTCCTTTTCAGCCATCTTCACGATGCCGTTGGTTGGAAAAATCGTGCTGTTGTTGATGACGATGAATGTCTCGCTGCACGCTTTTTGAACAAACAGGCCTTGGTGTACGATTACTTTTTCTTATCCAGGTGGCTTGCCTTCCACTCCAGATACTTCTCGTGCATGCACACGCTGCAGGAACGGTAGCCCGCGGCGATGGCAGTCGCTTCATCCTTGAAGAACACACGGTGCGTCACATACATGCCTTTGGCGATATAGCGCAGGGCACTCGGGCAATCAAGACGTCCTAAAATTTTGAGTTCCCTGTGTCCGCCGAGGGTGCCCTTTTCATAGCTGTCATGGGGCTTTCCGTCCGCCCCGATCAGGTGATAAACCTTGCGTCTGTTCTCATCGATGCTCATAATGCAGTCTCTGTTAATTATATAACTCAGATACAAACCATTATAATGCAAAATTCCAATAAATACAATACTCACCATAGCCGAAATATAGCGTTTATCACCGCATGGCAAAATGAACTGATGCACATCACCTCTATCCGGGAAAGCAGTTTGAGCTTGCGGAACAAATAGAATGGTTCATGATAGGGTAGCAAAAGGTCTATTTGTGTAGCCTTTGAAATAATGGCATATCCGAAAATGAACAAAAGCCCCGAAAAAGCACCTGAAATGGCACTTTCCCGGGGGTGAAATGACCAATGATCGATAGGGATGGCTACTATTTTACTATTTCCACTCGGCTTCGTTCACCTGCTTTTTCATCCAAAGTACGTTAGCCCATGCTCTTTTTTCTGTTTCATTCCGGTTTTCGGAAAACGTCCGTTATGTCCACAAGGCCTTTGCAGCCAGTATTTCATGCCACACCAATAAGTTTTTTCACGAAATATCAAAAAGCGTGCAGATGACGGACGTTTGCTTTTCGGTGCACCTTTACCGCCTTCCCAGTTCTCGGGACAATTCCAGATAGCGCTTGACAGCTTCGCCCGGCACGTTCCACGGGATGTGGTTGCCGATGCACATCATATAACCGCCGCACATAGACGCGGTTTCGGCCATCTTCTCCACCATCGCGCGGATCTCCGCGGGATCGTTCCGGCACAGAACGCGGTTGTCGCCTTCGCCCGCGAGGAAACAGTCCTTGTGCTTCTTCGCGATGGCTTTATAGTCGGTATAGGGCTCGGAGATAATACCGCGCGCGCCGCAGGCAAATATGTCGTCCGCATAGCGATCCACGCAGCCGTCCACCATGAAGATGACCTCTTTGCCCGCCTTGTGCAGGATGTCCCAGTATTCCTCATAGCGCGGGAACACGTACTTATGCATCCATTTAGGAGAACAGATCGGTCCGCGGGTGTTCACGATGTCATCGTGACAGGTAATGAAGTTGACGGGCAGCTGCGCCAGCACACGGAAAACGCGGCGGTTGATCTCGGCAAACTCCTCCATTATACCCTCGAATTCGGGTTCGAGGCAGCACTCCAGAAACAGCTCCCAACCGAATGTCAGCAGGGGCCACATGAAGGTGGTATTGTAAAAATTCGATTCGGAGGCGATGCACGGTTCCGGCTTTCCCCAGGGAAGCGGCAGACCCTTGCGGGCAGCCAACTCTTTTTTTATGCTTTCCTCGCTGGAATAGTCGAAGTTGACCACCACATGCGGCCAGTCTCTCATGTCGGCATGCTCCAGCGGATGGAAGGCAAGCACATCTTCGGGCGTTTTAAAGTACTGCTCCCCGTGCTTGAACGTAGCGGTCTGACTCTCACCCCAGCGCACTTTGTTGTTGGCGGTATCGTCTGCGGCAGGGCGTACTTTTGGCGTATCGGAATCCGGTATTTTCAAGCTCAGCTCGGGATACAGTTGACGCATCTTCAGCCGGCACAGCCGCGGATGTTCGTAATAGTCGATACCGGTCAGATAAGTCTCCGCATCGGGGTCGCTCCAGTGCTCCCAGTGGGGCACCTGCGCGGGCCAAAGACCCATGAATGCTTCATATTTAGAATCGCTCATGCAATGCCTCTTTCGGATCATTACGGACAATCCGGAATGTATTTTTTCCGGATTGGTGACCGTGCCTTGTTTATTTATTATCCGCCTCACGTATCACGCGGGCAACTTCGGGAGCAACATGATTGATTCCGGTTTCTGTCAGGTGGAGCCGGTCATCATCGCGGATATATTCGTCTATATGCGGTTCGATGAACGAATACAGGTCGTTGATGCGTACGCCTCGCGCCTTGAGTTCGGGTACAATTGCCGCGTTATACATTTTTACCACGGCATTGTTTTGATATTGATACGGTTCACGTACAGGCGTGGTTGTGGCAAAGATGATGTTTTTCGTATAGCGGCTCATCACCTCGTGGATCCGCAGCATCGTCCTGACATAGTCCTCCACGGAAACCAGACGCCCTTCCCCGTACAGATCGCTCAGATCCCACATACCGTTATTCCAATGAATAATATCCGCGCCCTGCATATTGCGCGACCAGTCAAACAGACAGCGCAGGGTATAAAGCGAATATCTGCAGTTGTCATTCGGCTGCCAGACAGTATATTCATCCTTCAGAAGTTCTTCCACCTTGGCACCGTAGCCGATTTGGCGGATGGAATCACCGAGCAGTATTACTTTTTTCATATAAATATCCTCCCATTTGATTTACTGATCGATGCCGGATTTTCTCACGGGAATCAGGAAAGAGGGAACCGGCAGCGCGGTACCACCGCGGAGATCGGCATTTTCTTCACTGAGTGATACGGAAAAGGCGTAGCCGATCAGCGATACATCAGCCGCATCCGGCACATCCACGGATACTTCATTATCCGAAATAATCATGGCGGAAGTATAGGTTCGGTTTTCTCTCCTGCCGAAAGAAAAACCGTGAACCTGTTTTGCTCCGCCGGCGGTCGTAAGGCCCCCGTTCACATTTTTAAAGCGGACAATGACTTTCTTTCCGTCTTCTGTGAGCACTGCTTCCGCCGGCATGGGGGAATTGGCTGCTTCCTCCGTACCGATCTTGTATTCACGGGCCAGAACCAGAGCGGCAAGGCGCCGTCCCAGTTCCGCCTTGTAGGGTGAATGTGCCCAGTCTCTGGTATCTTCATGCGAACCGAGATCCATATCAACGGTCAGCGTGTAGTTTCTGATATATTTCGCGGCTTCATACTGCTGCACGCGGACCACATCCGTGTAGGGGAAGAAGGACGGTCCGTCCTTGGGATAATTGGAAAGCTGCACATTATAGAAAGGGAACTCAAAGCCGAAACGCTGCCTCTCGTCATATACCAGCAAAGCCAGATCCCGGGCATATACCGAGGAGAAGTGATCGTAGCATCCTTCACTTTCACCCTGGAAAAACAGCTGCCCGCGGAAGCTCAGACCGATGACGGGATGAATGAGCGAGTTGTAGTATCCGGCAACCGGAGTGTTCTCTCCGGTAAAGTAACCCAGCGCGTGCGCCAGATCAGCCGGCATCAGTTCACGCAAAAATGCCCCGCCTGCGCAGCACATGATCAGCCCCTGCGGAACGTCGGTCTGCTTTATCATGGATTTGGCAAAGAACCAGCCCATTGCCGAAAAGCCCTTCGACGTTGTTTCATCGGGGCGTTTCCATTGCCAGTCCGGATTTGTGATATCATCCTGCGGAGCATTGAAAACTTCGCTGTGATCACAGACGTATCTTTGCGTTTGCGTGAAAAGGCGGAAAGGATCATTCTCATCATAGACGAGACCCGGATTGGCGAACACACAGGAACCCAGATGATACTCCGCGTTTGACTGGCCGCCGATGATCCACACATCACCAATCAGAATATCCTCGAAAGCAGCGATATTGCCGCGGTCATCAGCGATTTTCAAACAAACCGGCCTGCGGCAGTACGGGCGGGCGGGAAAAAACAGCGTCCATTTATTGCATTGATCAACGGTTGCGGAAACGGTATCTCCGTCCAGATTACCGGTCACAACGCTGCCCGGTTCGGAAGAAAAACCGAATACCCGGATCGGTTTATCCCTCTGAAGTACCATATGAGAAGAAAAAATACCCGAAACCTTAAAATCGGGACCGGAATACCGGTCCGTGCCCACAGACGGGCTTACGGCGGATATACTGCCGTTTTTTGAGGGGAGCGCTACATTATCTTCCATAACCGATTCTCACCTTTCCTGTTCTGTACACTTATGCGCGATTCTGATACACTTCACCGGTCAAAGCCGACAGCATCCAAAAACTGTTTTGCGATATACATGCAGCCGGTCTGATTGGGGTGTATACGATCCCACGCAATGCTGCAGGGATGCATATGCACAAACAGCTTATCCCAGCCCTCCTGCAGATCAACCACGCGGATATGGTATTTTTCACCCAGAGATTTCACGATCCCGCCGAACACGTCCATGCGCGCTCTCATGGGATCTGCCTTATTCGGTTCCATAAAATACGGGGTCATGAGGATCATCCCTTTTACCAGCGGAAGGGTGCGGGTTATCAGCCGTTCATAGCCCTCCCTGAAGTTCTCCTCAGACACATGCTTTTCCGTAAGCTCCGGCGTATCAAACGTGCGCCATACGTCGTTGATGCCTATGAGTACGCAGACCCAGTCGGGATGAAGATCGATAACATCCTTATCCCAGCGTGCTTCCAGATTGCGCACTTGATTTCCGTCGCATCCCATGTTTACCACGCGCAGATGCAATTCGGGATACATACATCCGAGCAGCGCTCCGACATCGGCAACGTAGCTAGTGCCCCAGGCATTTCCCAGACCTTCCCCAACGGGACGCGTTCTGTTATAATCGGAAATAGAATCGCCGATAAATAAAACCTTATCGTACTTATCAAACAGCATATCTCCACCTCATATCCATTCCGGACATCCTGCAGGCCATTTCATCTGCAGGTATCCGGGGTTTCCGTTCTGTTATTGTATTCTGATCGTAAGGATCTCATAGGGCTTAAACTCATAATGGAACACATTATCATCAAGCTCTGCTGCATACAAATCGTCCTCGATCATATTCGTCACGGTAAGCCGATTGAGCTTGCCTCCGAAGCTGATCGCCGTTCTCGTTCTCATTCCGAAGCACTCGTACAGTCTCACGATGACCCCTTCGCCATGCAGTGCACCTTTCACGGTTTCAACTATAATATTGCGCTTATCCGTTGAAATGAAGCCCGCCTGCGGAGTACGGCTCCCGTGTCCGTCAAGTTTCATTACTTCGACCGGGATATTGAATTCATATGCCTTTTGCGGGATATGATCCGTTTTCCAGTCTCCAGTATGAGGTACGAATGCATATGTGAACTCATGAAACCCTATATCCGCAGCCGCATCGGGATGTGTAGAAGACTTGATCAGTGACAATGCCATACTTTCTTCATCCATGGAATAGCCGTATTTGCAGTCATTGAGCAGCGCCGCACCGTAGTCGGACTCGCTGACATCAGCCCATTTATGGGCGCATACTTCAAACTTTGCGCGGTCCCAACTTGTATTCTTGTGTGTATTGCGCGTGATATTGCCGAATTGAATATCATACTGTGCCTGATTATAAAAGATATCCACGGGAAAATGCGCTTTCAGCAGACCATGCGGTTCATTCCAGTTTACGGATGCTTTGAAATCGATCCGCTTGATATCTTTATAAAGGATGATATCCTCGGTCACGGTGCTGTCATTAAACTTCAGAGTGACCCGCATTACGGCAAGCACCGGACCGGCAGCGATCACCCGAGCGCTTTCCACCTCGTCCGCCTGCCATGCATGCTCGTTATAGTATGTGCAGATCTCCCACGCATCGTATTTATGGGGACGGTTTTCATAGTAAACAAGCGTATTGAGCGCTTTTCCCGGCTTTACCAGTTCACGGCCTTCTTCTTTGTCAATCAAGCTCGATATGGACAGATTTTCATCGAACCTGCCTTCAAAGAACGGTGTGCTGAAGCCAGCACCGTCTATGGTGATCTCACCGCTGCTGTACCCGGGTCCATACTGAAAAGTATAAGTCTTTTCGGAAAACGGTTCCAGTCCCGTTACGTAAACAGCATATCTGTCCCCGACTTTCTGAACGGGGAAAATCTTTCCTTCCGTATCACGCAGGGCGCAAATTCCATCCGGTCCGTCAAACCACACGATGTCGTTTCTTGTTTCGCCTAAGGTATTGGCAAACAGAATATCGCCCGCCATGCCTCCGCACACCTTGTTCATCGCCCGGCGTTTTAGATAATCCGTCTGTTCAAACAGGCGGGTATATTCGGCATCCGAATCGGTATACACTTTATGGATCGCACTGCCAGGCAGGATATCATGAAACTGCAGCGTAAGCATGCTCCTCCAGATGCTTTTCAGCTGCTCCTGCGGGTAGCTCTCCCCGCTCCTGACAAGCCAGTACTCGGCCGACCTGAGCGCGTATTCCAGTTTCCTGTTGTTCTTTTTGTTTTTTGCCTGAGAGGTAAATGTGCCTCTGTGCCCCTCCAGATACAGCTCTCCGGACCATTTCGGCAGCTTCGGGTTTAACGCGACTCTCTTTTCCAGCTGTTCAAAGAATTCTCCCGCAAACGTGTGTCTGACCACGGGACAGCCGCATACGGGGTACTGCATGCGTTTCGCGTTTTCTATCATCCATTCCGTCGTTCCGCCGCCGCCGTCTCCGAAACCATAGCTCACGAGAAAATGATTGTCCAGTCCTTTTTGCTGAAATCTCTGCCAGCCGCCTCTAATCTCGTCCGGCTGCAGCTTGGCATTATATACGGTGGAAAAAGCACCGCTGCTCACGGGCTCGTATTTTCTGGCCGAGACAAAATGCGTGAGCACTTCGCTGCCGTCAAGTCCCTTCCATTTGAAGGTGTCATACGGCATCATGTTGTATTCACTCCAGCTCAGCTTTGAAGACATGAAATAGTCTATACCGCATTTTTTCATGATCTGCGGAAGAGCGGCATTATAGCCAAACGCATCCGGCAGCCACAGAATACGGCTTCTTTTTCCGAATTCGGTTTCAAAAAACTCATTACCATACAAAATCTGGCGTATGAGTGCCTCTCCTCCGGAAAGATTGCAGTCTGCTTCGACCCACATCGCGCCTTCTGCTTCCCAGCGTCCTTCCCTGACAGCTTCCCTGATGCGTTCGAACAGCTCCGGCTGATCCTCTTTGACAAATTCATACAGCTGCGCCTGGGAGGACATGAATTTGAATTCAGGATACCTCTGCATCAGGCACAGCATCGTCGAAAAAGTGCGCACCGCCTTATGGCGTGTTTGGGCAATATCCCAAAGCCACGCCACATCGATATGCGTATGTCCGATACAATCCGCTATGCTTTCCGGATTTTTCTGCGCAAGCTTATCGTAGTAGTTGACTTTCAGATATTCCCGCGCGGCAGCGATACCGGCGTGAAAGCGGGGAGAAAACGGCTTTCTGAGATCCAGCAGATCAATGGCCTCAGACAGGGTATAAAGAGTGTGCTCCTTTTCTCTGCTTCCGTCCTCGGAAATCAGTGCAGCGGAATACGGTACATTGATATCGTAATACAGGCCATCTACATCCGTCATCCGGTCCGCCAGAAACAGCTTAAGTCGCGGCACCATCAAACCTGCGGCGTTTCCGGCCGTCTTATGATAACCCTGCAGAAAGACATGGAAAACCGTACCGGGCACTGCTTTTTCCTGCAAAACAACACTCAGGTGTTTTGTATCAAAGGCCTGCACAATACTGCCGTCCACCCAGACGACAAACTGGCTGAGCACTGCCTCCCAGCCATCCATTCCGGTTTCCTCACATAATCTTACCTGTCCCGTAAAAGACGCAGGTACGGTGACATCCAAACGGAAATCGTACCAGTTTTCACCTTCCTCGCTCGCCCAGTATCCTCCGTTCCGGAATTCCGTGAACTCACTGCTTCCGCGCGGAGCGATTTCGATATTCTCAATGAGACACGTCTGCTTGTCTTTGTATTCCGAGATAACCTGAAGGATCTTCCTGATTCTTCCGTCCAACTGATGCATTATCATATTAGTTTCCCCCCGGTGTCTCCGTTTTTTCGGCGGTCTGATAAACCAAAGCGCATGCAGGTGTATACGCCCGGTAACTGAGCATTAGCACATGCATGCGCGAATTTGTTCGATGGATCAGCCCTTGATGGAGCCGATCATGATGCCCTTTACGAAGTATTTCTGCAGGAAGGGATAGATGCACATGATCGGTGCGCTGGAAATGACGATCAGGGCATATTTCATTACCTCCGCCACCATTTGCCTCTCGGTATAGGCCGAGTCCGTATCCGTGTATGCATCACTGGCACCCAGCATCGCGGATACGTTATTGAGCAGATTGCGCAGCACGAACTGCAGAGGATATTTGTTGCTGTCCCTCAGATACAGCATGGCATGGAACCAGCTGTTCCATTCGCCGACTGCCATCCAGAGCACCAGTACCGCGATGATTGCGGGAGAAAGCGGCAGCACGATCCGGAAGAAGAAAACGAAATGGCTGCAGCCGTCTATCGACGCGGCATCATACAGTGCCTCGGGAATGTTAGCTTCCATAAAGGTACGGGTGATAATGATGTTATACACGCTGACCGCACCCAGTATGATGATCGCCCAACGGGTATTGTCCAGCCCGAGGTTTTTAACAAGCAGATAAGTGGGAATCAATCCGCCGCTGAAAAACATGGTAAAGGAGAACAGCAGAATGATGGGTCCGCGGAAGGGGCAGAACTTTCTGCTCAGGGCATAGCCGGCCAGCAGGGTGATGAACGTACCGAGCGCAGTTTTTGATACAACATAGAGTATGGTATTTGCGTATCCGATCCAGACTTCACTCAGCTCAAATACCTTTTTATACCCTTCCAGATTGAACTTTCTGACCCAGAAGATGACCTGTCCCGTTGTTACCAGAGTAGGCGACGAAACGGAGGCGATCACAACAAAATACAGAGGATAAAAGATAATCAACATGATGATCGTCAGAACAATATAAGTGACGATATCAAAGCGCCTGTCGGAAGGCGATTTTCTGATTTTTCTTACGGCTGCCGTTACCTGTGACATTTCTCGTGTCCTCCTACCAAAGGGAATTCTCGCTGACTTTTCTGGAGATCCCGTTAACCAGTACAAGCATGATGAAGTTCACGACCGAGTTAAACAAGCTGACCGTTGTCGAGAAGCTGTACTGTCCTTCCTTGACACCGACCTGATATGTATAGGTGCTCAGCACCTGCGAAGTATCTATGTTCATGGAATTCTGAAGCAGGAATACCTTTTCAAAACCCACATTCATGATCGATCCGCAGTTTAAGATGAGCATGATCACCATAGTAGGAAGGATGGTGGGAATGTCGATATAAATAACTCTTTGCAGTTTGCTGGCACCGTCCACAACCGCTGCCTCATGCAGGGACTGATCAACGGAAGACAAAGCGCCGAGATATATAATGCTGCCGAATCCTATGCCCTGCCATACACCGCTCCACACATACAGATGAGGAAAGGCCTTCGGACTGGTCAATGTTCCCAAATATTCTTCTGCGGTAATGAAATCAAGAGATACAAGAATGCGTCTTACGATACCCTGACTGGGAGAGAAGAAGATGTGAATCATGCCGCAAAGCACTACCATGGAAATGAAGTGCGGGGCATAGCTTATGGTTTGCACAAGCTTTTTGAATCGCTGCGCGGGACAGCTGTTCAACATGAGCGCGAAAACAATAGGAAGCGGGAAGCCCGCGATCAAAGAATACAGACTGATCAGTATGGTATTTCTGATTATGGAAGAGAAACCGCTGAGATTAAAAAATCTCCGGAAATTGTATAGACCGATCCATTCGCTGTTCGCTACACCCAAATGGGCCTTAAAGTTTTCAAAGGCCATCAGGATGCCATACATCGGACCATAATTGAAAATCGCGATATATATGGCTGCGGGCAGAATAAACAGCAGCAGCACCCAGTGTTTCTTGAGCTGCCTGATCGTTTCTCCTTTTTTCGGTGCAATTGTCATCATACTGGAAACACCTCATAATATCAAAGGGATATGCCTTCCGGTAAACCGGTCGGCATAATCCCTTTGATTTGTTATTGCTTACTTACTTGCTCATGATGAGGTCGTAGCTTTCCTGCTTGAGCTCCAGCCACTCGTCAACATGCAGTTCGTTCATATGCTCGATGTAAGCATCCCACTCGGCATCGATATCGCCGTTTCCGCAGATCCAGTTGGCGAACGCGGTTCTGCGATAGGTATCGATGTCAGCCCAGAGCTCGTTCATGCGAACGTTCTTCTCGGATTCCAGAGTCGCACCGATGTAGGAGGTGGATTCATCGTTGATGTAATCCTTGTAGAACTCGGTGAACGCCCAGGCGCGGGTATTCTCAACGATGTTCTGCATCTCGAAATAGGGACCTTCGTACCACTCGGGAGTGCGCAGACCGATGAAGAAGTTCCAGAAACCGATATCGCCGAGCACTTCTTCAGTCTGTACAAGAGTGTAAGCGCCGTCCTCATCGAAGTAACCTTCAACGATCTTACCATCCTCGTTGTACTTCCAGAAGCTATTCTCCAGACCAACGGTCACATTCTCGCAGAAAGCGGGATCGGAGTAGTCAACGATAGCTTCCATGAGACGCATGGTGGCGTAGGGATAAGGGTTGTTGCTGTACATGGTGAAAGCGTTCACGGGGTTCGCGGTATAGGTCTGACGACGGATGGTGGGCTCGGTTCCGTTCTCGGCATTCAGCGGAGAAACGGGCTTGAAGACGGTGGGATTCACGTTGCCGTAGGCAAAGTAAGCACCAACGGTGGGATCCACAGATGCAACCTTAACAGCATGCATGGACCAGTCATCGGTGAAGGACTCGGGCTTGATCAGGCCCTCCTGATAGCAGCTCTGCAGCCACTTCAGCACTTCCTTGCAGGCGGAATCGAGGGGCACATACTCAACAACGCCGTCATTGACGATAACGAACTCGGCATTTGCCACGCGTACGCCAAAGAAGTTGAAGAAATCGATGTAGCCGCCGACGTTGCCGTCACCGTATACGTGCAGGGGCTCTACGTTCTCGGGGATCGTGCCGGTGCCGGCAGCATCTCTTACCGCTCTCAGGTACTCGGTGAACTCCTCGATGGTGGTGGGAGTCTCGATGCCCAGCTCCGTCATCCAACGGTTGTTGACGAGGAACAGGTCGCGAAGGTCGCGATCGTAGGGCGCGAAGTTGCAGAAAGGCAGTACGTACAGCTCGTCATTGGCGTTAAGGCAGCTGTTATATGCCAGTTTATACTCATCAAAGAAAGCTTCCCAGGTAGGGCATACTTCTTCAATGTAAGGAGTGAGCTCAACGATCTGGTTTGCTTCCGCAGCATCGGCCAGCTGCTGATCGGTAGCACCGATGACCATCGAGAAATCCGGGAAATCGCCGCTGACAAACATCATAGCGACCTGATCGCTGTCACTGAGCAGAGTGATGTCCAGAGTAATGTTGGTCTTTTCGGCAATGTAGTCGATGACCGCACTCTTATCCATATTGGGTCTGAGTGCACCTGCGTCATTAACGTAGACCTTCAGGGTGATGGGTTCCTTGGTAATGGGGAAACCGGTAGCGTAGGTCATGCCATCGTCATACATGAGTTCACCTTCGCCCAAGGCAAACACAGATGCGAGCATCACCAATGCGAGGACGAGCGTCAAAATTCTCTTCATGGCTATCTCCTTCACAGATTTTTCTTGTACGAGCTTCACAAATAATCCGTTGGCCATGCGTAAATTACTTGTTATCTCATACCTCGGTAAAATTATAACACCCGTCCCAAGCAAAGTAAATGTCCTTAATGGACAATAACTTATCCATCAAGGACATAAAACAATACATATTATTAACCGTATTATGTGCCGCCTCAAAACCCGATGCAGCCGGGTTACCGGACGGCAGTCACCTGATTTTTCAACTCTTGCCCTGATTTTTCATCGCATAGCGAGAGCGCCTGAACTGTCCCGGCGACATGCCTTCCACGCGCTTGAAAAACTTGCTGAAGCTGAATTCATTGGCATATCCCAGCAAGGTGCAGATCTCATCCAGTCCCAGTTTTGTTTCCAGAAGCATTTTCTTTGCGTACCGGCATTTGACCTTGGAAACATACTGATACAGCGAGACACGGAATTCGTTTTCCACGATCCTGTTTACCTGTCTCGTACTCAGATGAAGCGCTTCTGCAATGTCATTGCAGGTAATGATATCACGGATATGATCCATGATGTACCGGTCTATCATGGCGCAGCGCTTGTCCACACGCTTTTCGAAAGACTGCTCATTATTGATGGGATAGCACTGGCGAATCAGATCCGTAATGATGCGGATCAGGTCAAGCTGCACCATCGTTTCATAGTTGATTCTTTGCGCAGCGAACTCCTTCAGAATATCCAAAAAGGACGCGACGATATCCTGTGTATCGTTCAGAATAACGGCAGAGGACTTTGACAGGGAGCTTCTGACCTGTTCCGCTTCTTTGTGACCGTCCTGTTCGACCTGAAAGCCCAGCGCCACTTTCCGGTAATCCTCTGTTTGAGAAAGAAACCTGTGCGGTTCATCGCTGCGTATCAGGATCACGTCTCCGGACTTTACTCTGTACTCCACATTCTGAACCGAATAGACACCTTCACCCGAAAGGCAGGCGTGTATTTCAAAAAAGCTGTGTCTGTGCGCTCCCGCACGCATGCTCTCTTTCAAATTCGGTTCTACAACATAGTTGAGCCATGAGATGTTATAGTACAGCCCGTTATGCGTGAAAGAGAGATTCGTGTTGGTAATCAGCTTGTTTACGGATATTAAATTATCGAACTGTATGATCCGGTCATTGATAGACTCAGTAGAATTGTCGCCCATATTCCTTCTGCTTCCGTGACGGCAGTTCCGTCATTTCCGTTAGTCGTGCGGGAAATTCATTCTCACTTTTGCCACGTATTTGCGGCACAGTCCGGAGCCGATGTTCGGTTTATGAGGTTCACCCGGCCAGATGACCGCGCACATGCCCGGTTTCAACGCGGCAATCTCCGGTTCCTCCTTGTCATCGGAGAAATCGCAGTCCGCTTCCCGGTTGATGTCTGTCCATGTCAATCCGTCAGCATTATTCAGAAAACCGATGTATTCCGTATTGTCAAGCGGAACATGAATATCGAGATGCTCATAATGTACTTCCCATCTGCATCCGGCCGCTTCTTCCAGCGCGACACTCTGACGGTTCACATAAACATCATCTCCGTCAAGAACTGCCCTATCTGCCTCAAACACAAGCTCGCCCGATATAAGGTGGTCTATTGCGAGGTCAAGCTGTGCAGAAATTCCCTTATAGCGCGAAAGGTTGCTTACATAATCAATTATCATATACCGCTCCTCATCCGTCTGTGCTTACAGGAGACTTCTGAAATTTCTGATCCGGTGGAATGTCTGATAGTTCGCGTCATGATAATTCCGCGCGTTGTTCATGGCCGTTCTGGACAGGTAAATAATATCATCGCCGTCAATCAGGAAGAACACATACTGAAAGCCGACTTTGCCCGCATCCATATGGCGGTAATCCAGCAGGATCTTCGCGGTTTTCCAATGAACCATGTCGGGAGACGATACCAGTGCGAGTACATTGCGCTGCGCGGGTCTGCTTCCGTCCGTGCAGATATCTCCGATACCGATATACTGACCGCTGATTTCATCCCGCACAATATGGGTTTTGCTGTTGGACCCGCTGGGAATTTCCACAAACGAATCAAATCTGAGCGCAGATTCGGGACTATTGTGATCTCCCTTCAGCGCGACCGCCAGTCCGTGATTCGGTACACAATTATTGATCTGAAAACGCAGCAGATCATACAGTTCTCCGTCCGGACCGACAACGATATTGCCTTCCAGCAACCCGCCGCTGCTGCCCTTTGGGGCTCCCTCCCAAGAGGGATCATAACGCACGGGAGAAGACACGGTCCAATTCGCAGCATCCAGTAGGTCCGCTTCCGCATCCGCGCTCAAAAGGCAAATGCCGTGCCCGCCGTTCGCCCACGCACCGTAATCGATAGACGTATACAGTCTTCCATCGTATTCCGTAAACGCGGACGGCGTATGCTGCCAGCCGCAGGCCTTAAACATACCGCTGCCGTAGAAAAGCACCGCAGGCACACCCCAGGTTTTTCCCCCGTCCTTCGACTCCGAAATCAAAACATTACCATATTCCGTTTCCGTAGCAAACATGAACAATCTGCCGCGATGCATAAACAGGGTGCCCCAATAGCACGGAAACAAATCCGTGAGATAGTGCCATGTCACGCCGCCATCATCGCTTTTGCAGATAATGGTCAGATTTTGCGGCGCCTGAGCCGCATAAACATCCATGGATGCCAGCAGCGTCCCGTCCGGCAGCTTTACCAGAGAAGGACTGCACAGTGCTTTCCCGGAAAAAGCATAGATATCATCTGCGGGATGCAGAAAATTAACTACCGTACCTACGGTTTCACCGGTTCTGACATAGCGCACCGCGCTGCAGATCTCCGGCGTCTGTGTTCTGCGAACACTAAATTCATAGTCCGTATGATCCCCGATACCATCCACCCGGGCGCTGTTTCCCGCACAGTTAATTTCCGTCCATGGGTCATAGCTCTCCATTTGGCGGTACTGCAGGATGTGGCCGTCTGTACTTCCGTTATCGATCCACTCAGCTTCAAAGCCGCTCCGGTACGGTGCGATACGGCAAATAAACGGCCTTTCCGCCTCTGCCCATTTATCAAACGGCCTGTAGGGGCAATGATCCCAACCAATGACTCCCTTCATAAAGCACCTCCGGGTCAAGCGTTAATGATCTGTCCCGCGATCTGCTCAATAAGCCGGATCTGCCGCGTCATGTCCATCTGCAATTCGTTCAGTGCCTCTCTGCCGGGCACACGGGAACTGATTTCCATGAGCACGCCTGTCAGATTCATGTGATACTTGGCATTTGCCGGATAGAAGCTCTCGTACAGACTCATGGCCGTAAGGAGTGCCTGAATCTTTGCGGCCTTCTCCGGTTCATCCTGCCAGTGCCGACATAGCCAAACATAGAGATCGGCATGGAAATTGGTCATTACGCCGCTGAATCCAGCTGCTCCGCTTTGAAGTGCTTCCAGCGCTGTTGCGGTATTTGCATTATACAAACCGATCTGACCGCCGAGCTCCCCAAGCAGAGCAATGCGCCGCTGCATGAGCTTCAAATCACAGCAGGTATCCTTAATAAAGGTAAAACGGTTCGTACCCGCCATCCATCTGAGCACTTTTTCGGACAGAAGACGCTTATACGGATAGGGACATTCATAAATGCCCAACGCGATATCGGGCAGGGCACTGATTATCCTGTCCGCTCTTTCGATCCAGATATCATCACTTTCATTGGCATCGGCAAACCGGTTGGAAACCAGCACAACCGCCTTAACGCCTGTTTGTGCCATTTGCGTCAGCTCATCGAGCTGGTCTTCGGCGCTGTCCGAAATATGGCCCGAAGCAATAACGTCCATGTCCTTACCCGCCGCTTCCACAACGGTCCGGGCGATTTTCGTCCGTTCCTCGAGCGTAAGATAAAACATTTCGCTGGACTGACACACAGAAAAGATACCGCTCACACCGTTCACTCTGTACCAGTCAACGATTCCGCGCACGGCTCCATAGTCTACGCTTCCATCTTTGTTGTACGGTGTGATCATTGTCGGCCAAACGCCCTTTTTTAAAGTCTCCATCCTGTTTCCTCCGCTATCAATGAACGTTATTTTGACCATCCCATGTTACGGTTTATATTCTACCCCATTCTTCTCGGAATGTAAATAGGGAAAAACAGATGAACTGTCTTTCCGAAAACCTAAATCGCCGCGATTTTTCAACAATAGCGCCCTGTTTTATACATTATTCGCCATTTTTGCTCTTACATTTCCGAAATTTCATATGCAATTGATACTTTGAAAAAAGCATGGGGTATTATTACTTGGAGGAAATGTACTTCCCACCCGGGAAGGAAATACACTTCCTCCCCCTGACGGAAATCGTCTCATAGCGCTTGCTGTGTAGATCTGTATTTCGTGCGTGCGCGTTCGCGGTCACGTTCTCCGGATGATAACGTATAATTTTTTTCGCACAATTGAAAAAGGAAGTCCCAAAGGTGTAGAGTATTGTTTGCACACAAAACACACACAGGAGGGACTTCCATGGGAGAGATTATACACCTAAACGAGGAAGAAGTCAAATCACAGTTGAGCGAGATGGTGCGCGAGTCGGTGGAGAAGACGCTCAATCAACTGCTGGATGCGGAAGCGGATGAGATCACGCAGGCGCACCGGTACGAGCGGACGGAAGACCGGGTCGATACGCGAGCCGGACACTACCACAGGAAGCTGGTAACAAGGGTGGGAACAGTGGACATTAAGGTAGCCTTGCTCCGTCAATGCCTTGACAATTTCGCTTACCATTCCCTTTGTGGAAGTACTCTCTTCACCCGGTACTTTTTCCAGAAGTCGGCTTTCCGCGAATTTCAGGAAGCCCTGTATTGCCCGTACGGTCACCTCTATCCGTGAAAGCAATTTGAGCTTGCGGAACAGATAGAACGGTTCATGATGAGTTAGCACGGAATCCGTTATCCCCAAAGCGTCAAAAGGCCCATATGTGTAGCCATTTTGTAGCCACGGGAATAATGGCATATCCAAAAATGAACAAAAAACCCCGGAAAAGTACCTGAAATGGCACTTTTCCGGGGCAAAATGACCAATAATTGACAGGAGTGGCTACAATTTTTGTAACGGTGCACTCCTCTTTATCCATTTTTGTGCGAAGGTCTTTAGCAGTTCGGGCCTCACTTTTTTGCCCGCGCCAACAAAATCGGGCCTACATTTTTGCGCATCCGGTCTCCGCCCGCAGTAATAAAAACATGGCCCGTCCCGCGCTTAAGCAAAAACCACTTTTCCGGCCGAAAAATGAAAAATAAGGCCTGATTTTGCGCTCAGTGCTGCCGGTAAAAAATAAGGCCTAATTTGAACATTTCTGCGCAATTAAGGCCTGATTTTCAGAAATATGGCCCATTTCTATGAAAATACGGCCCGTTTTCGCCTATTATTGGTGCTTTATCCGTTCCCCGTTCCTCCCCCCCGTCGAGGGGGGGACGGCCTGACGAAATCGTCAGGCCGGGGTCCCAAAGGAACAAACCGACCGAATTTTATCGCTCATAGAAGCGCGCCGCCGGGGAAATTTTCCGCGCGCATAGGCTTGATGGGTAAAAAAATAAGGCCCGAAACTTTCGTTTCAAGGCCTTGTTTTTTGATAATGATTTTCGCACCGTTTTTGATAAGGGTTAGTGCACCGTTACAATTTTACTATTCCCACTCGATGGTCGCGATGGGCTTGGGGGACATATCGTAGAGGACGCGGCAGACGCCGGGGACCTCGTTGAGGATGCGGTTGGTGATTTTGCCAAGGAGGTTCCAGTCGAGCTGGGGAACGGTGGCGCTCATGGCATCCACGGAGTTGACCGCGCGGATGATGACGGGCCAGTCGAAGAGGCGCTTGTCG
>JAZUFB010000350.1:0-3638 GCA_045640475.1 Clostridia bacterium | reverse complement strand
TCAAGGCCATTTGCCTTCAACTGCTCTTCAAACCGTTCGACCAGTTTGTTAGAGCCAGAGGAAGTGCAGCCGGTACCGCCGCAGACCAGCACATGAGCACGATAAAGATCCATGGGTACTCCTCCTCATTCCTGATTACGGGTTTTCTTTATTCTGCGGCGCCGATGGTGTATTCTTCCACCGGACGGCCATTGACAACATGTTCAGCCACGATGCGGGCGACCATTTCCGGCTTGACCTTGACGTAGGTCACTTTTTCCTGGCCGGGCATGATAACATCCACCATGGGCTCAAGACGGCACATACCGATGCAACCGGTCTGGGACACGGTCACATGCTGCAGGCCGCGCTTGTTGATCTCGTCAACAAAGGCAAGCATAACAGGACGGGCGCCGGCGGCGATACCGCAGGTGGCCATGCCGACGACGACACGGGCAGCGTCCTGATCGTTACGCATATTGATGCTTTCCAGCGTCTTGGCGCGGATAGCTTCCAGATCAGCCAAAGACTTCATATCGATACACCTCCAAAGATTGGGTTGATTTCCTCATCCAGTGCTTCCTTCAGCCATTGGGCGACCGAAGGCTCATTCAATGGGATCTCATTGCCGATCACCGCGCGTACCTCGCGGGTGTCAAAAGAGCACTCGCCCTGTTCCGTTTTCCCGGCAAACAGGAATTCGGGGTGCAGCGGATTGGTCAGCATCAAGGAAAGCAGGGTGCCGGAAAGGTCTCCGAGGGGCAGACAATCGATGTTGCGGGTATTCATGGTCACGGTCAGTTCCGTTCCCTTGCCTACTTCACTTTGGATCATCAGGTCCCCTTCCGCCTTTTGGGCGTTCTCCTGCATCAGCGGGATCCCAAGACCGACTTTTCGGGTAGTACGTGTTGTCGCGAATGGGCTTGTCACCCGCTGTAACAGTTCGGGGGACATTCCGCATCCATCGTCCTTCAGGACCATCGTCAGCCAGCCGTTCCCGTCTACGGTCAGACGGATCTCCACCAGAGTGGCTCCGGCGGAAATGCTGTTCTGCGTCAGGTCAAGCAGGTGAAGTGACAGATCACGCACGGTATTTGTCCAAAATAGCGGGAACCTGGTCAGGCGTCAGACGGCCATAGACTTCGTCATTGATCATCATGACAGGAGCCAGACCGCAGGCACCCAGACAACGGGTCGCGTTGAGCGTGAACTTACCGTCTTTGGTGGTTCTGCCCACTTCAACGTTCAGTTCTTCGGCGAGTTTGTCCATCACTTTCTGGCTGCCCTTAACATAGCAAGCAGTTCCCAGGCAAACGCCGATCACGTTCTCACCCTTGGCTTCCAGAGAGAACTGAGAATAGAAAGTCGCCACACCGTAAACCTCGGCAAGGGTCACTCCCAATCCGTCGGCAATGATTTCCTGAACATCCTTCGGCACATAGCCAAAGATGTTCTGTGCTTCCTGCAGAACAGGCATAACAGCGCCACGTTCGCCCTTGTGCCTGGCAATGGATTCCTGCAGCTGCGCGTACTTTTCCTTGTTGTCCGGCATAGTCATCCGTAACCTCCTTCAGAATTGAAGACTATGTAAAAAAGCCTCTTCACCCTTTTACATATTGATAATATTTTATCATACTTTTGAATGTATTTAAAGTGTTTTTGTGTTTTTTTTGAGATAAAAACGGGCATCCGGTTATACCGGATGCCCCTAGGGAACTTATGAGGTTCATTACTCGAAGCACTCACCGACATTCAGACTCACAACGGCACCTCTCGGAGTCTCGTAGTCCTCAATGATCGTTGTGCCATGGCCATGCGGTCTGTACACTACGGTGATGAGCAGATCGTTTGCGGGCATGACGCCAGCCACAACTTTACGGTTCGGAGTCAGGCCAGGCACTTCGGGAGAACGCACATTGTAAGGATCGCCGCTGTTCAGCACCGCTCTGTAGGTCTCGGCAACCTCGTTGCCATCTACATCCACGTACCGGATCGTCAGCGTGTAGTCATTTCTGGTATAGATGACATCATATACCAGATCCTGGTGTGCGACCTTACCGGTGATCCGTTCGATATCGACCGTGTAACCGGCAATGTGCGGGCTACGGATATCGAAGGTGTTGCCCGGGCGATAGGTTCTGATCTCCGTGGGATGCGCCACTTTGCCGCCCACCGCGTCATACCAGTAGCGTACGGTCACGGTATGGAACTCATCCACGGTCTTGTCCGTCACCTCGTCATCATCTTCAGGAGTAAAGGGATGATCAGGATCATGTGGATCCGGAACAGGATCACTGTGCGCCAGTGCGGTATTCACGACCTCGCCAGCAATAATGTCAGCTGCCGTGACGACCCATTCGGTGATAAAGGTTTCTTCCCCGCCGACCGCCAGAACAGCGATCTGCTCGTTCATCTTGGTCTTGGGGTCTTCCACCTTCACGTTGTACAGTGTCACGTTACCGGTATTCTTCACCTTGATCGTGTAGTGGATGGTTTCTCCGACTGCGACCTTGCGGCCCGCCTTGTCGGAAACCTTCGTCACCTGGATGTCAGGCGTGAATACGGTCGGGGTATCCGTGTCGTCATCGTCGGTCACATCCGGCACATCGGGATTCTCGGGATCCGTGCTGCCGGTCGCGGTCGCGGTATTCGGCACATCGCCCTTCAGAATGTCCGCCTCGGTAACGATATGCTTGTAGGTGATCACGGCCTTTTTGCCGACGGTCATCGTACCAAGCAGGACCGTATCACCGCTGACGGTAGTTCCGGCCTTATCAGACTGGATATCCGGTTCAGCACCGGCAAACATGGCATCCTGCACTCTGACACCGTACAGATCCGCCGCGCCTGTGTTGCGCACCGTCACATGGTACAGGATCGTGTCATTCAGTTCCGCCTTGTCGGAGGTGTTGGTGGGATCGGCGTGGAGGATCTCGGCGGTCTTGACCAGTTCGATCTTACCCACATCCGTTTCCACTTCGTCTTCGGGCGGGACATCGTCGTCGCCGGGAGTCGTCGCCGTCACAGCATTGGTAAACACCAGCTTATCCGTCGGCTTGATCCTCACGGTGAAGGAGATGCTTTCCTGTGCGCCGGAGGCCAGTTCGCTCAGCGTCCAAAGCAGCTTGCCTTCGCTCAGCTTCATTGTGTCAGGCAACTGTCCGTACACTTCGACATCCGCAGGCAGCGTATCGGTCACGGTCACTTCCGCGGCCTTGCCTTCGCCCACGTTCTTTACGGTCAGGGTATAGGTCAGGAGAGCTTTACCGGCCTTGACATCGTTATAGGAAACTTGTTTCTTGTCGACATCCTTCTTCACTTCCAGGTCAGGCTTCGGCACATCGACCGTCACCGTCTCACTGGTGGAAGCAGGTTCGTCATTGATCTTCTTGTCGGCGCTGTTCTCGACTTTACCGGCCACGACTGCGTTCACATTGGTCTTCACAGTCACAGTCGCGCTCACGGTATCCAGAGGCTTCACGCCTTCGAAGATCCAGGTCACGATCCGGGTCGCCGGATCATAGGTACCGCCTTCGGTAGCATTCTGATAATCCACGGTCTCGGGCAACTTATCCGTCAGGGTCACCTTCGCGGTAGAAGCCTTGGTGTTCTGACCCTTCACGGTGAACACGATTTCTTCACCGTACACCGCGCTCTTC
>JAZUFB010000349.1:0-4511 GCA_045640475.1 Clostridia bacterium | reverse complement strand
GGAACGCGCGAAATCCCAGCGATAGGGTTCATCCAGCTTTCCGTCGATGTCCGAGGTATACGGATTGGCCACGATATTGATGCCGTTATCGGTTAAACACAGCTGTCCCCAGGTGGCGGGGTTATCCGCGAGGAAGCCGTCAATGGAATAGACTTCTTCCGCGCCGGCACCGGACGTGTCCTTATCCTTGACGCATACGGCAAAGCCCATTACGGTGCCCGTCTCCGGACTTTCAATTCCCATCGCGGAGAAGGGAATACGGAATTCGCCGGTGTATCCGCCGTCGATCTCTCCGTAGCGGCACATGGACTCGTAATCCGCGTAGGCCTCGGGGGCACCCCACATATCGGCGCCGCCCATGAGTTCGATCCTGCCCGTGAGCGCTTCCAGAATGAAATGAACGGTATGGTCACCATAGTTCATATCATGATCCGGATCCACGTACACTTCGATGCAGTCGTTCTCATATGCGTGCACTTCCACGGCCTGCCCGACCTGATCCGTCAGCACGGCGTCCGCGATCAGACAGGTGTCCCGGACTTCAACGGCCACATAGAGGGCTTCATTGTCCCAGGCCAGCGCGTAGGTGTTCTGATTGCTGGGAGGGGTGGATTCCAGCTTTTTGTCGGCGGCGTACTCCATTTTCTGCCAGCACGCTTCGTCCAGCCGGCCATCAAGCACGATATCGCCCTCATTGACCTTTATCGAGAGCGCGGTGGTCGGCGGGGTGATGACCTCCGCGGCTTTTGCTTCCGGCATTGTGCCAATGAGAGAAACCATCAATGCCGCGATACACAGCAGCGATATGACGCGTTTGCTTTTCATGATACTCCTCCTTTTTCCTGCGGTTTCGGGACGGAACGGCGGCGGTTTACTTCACTGCGTCAACGATGGCCATCAGCCGCCGGCCGTATTCCACATAGCCGTCAAAGCCGTTGTGCATGTGCGGCTCAATGGACAGGACGCCCTGATAGCCGCTCATGAGCAGGTCTTTGATGATCCTCTCCACCTGTGCCTGACCTTCTCCGGGGAAAGTCCGCACGACGCTGCCGTCGTCAATGACCTTCTGGTCCTTGATATGCATATAGCCGATCAGGTGCTTGACGGACTGATAGAAATCGTAGGCGTCCTGCGGACCCCGGGGACCTTCTTCGGTATGATTCATGGAACCGATGGGGTTGCCTGTGTCATAGACGATTTTGAAAGCGGGGGAATTGAGATACGCGGAAAGGCGAAGGAGGTTGGTATAGTTGTCTCCGGCGTATCCGCCGCAGTTCTCACACAGGTAGACCATGCCTTCCTTTTCGCACATGTTCGTCAGCGTTTTCATGACCGGGAAGATGATCGCTTCGTTTTCTTCCAGCGTTTTGCCGCGGTTCATGGAAAAGGCCATGCCGCGGATATAGCGGGTGCCGAGCTTTTTCATTCTGGGCAGCGCGCGCGCGAGGGCCTGAATGCTGTAATCCACGTCCACGGGGTTTTCCGCGCTTTTGCCGGAATTACCCACGGCGCTGCCGAAACAGGGCACCTGAATGCCTTCCTTCTGAAGCAGGCGGAAGCATTCCTCAAACTTTTCATCTGTCACATCCGTGAAGTTGACGCCGTCCACAAAACGGATATCGATGCAGTGCCAGCCGAGCTTTTTGGTGGCCGCGATCTGCTCACTCAGGGTGGAACCGGCCTCATCGGCAAATCCGGTATAAATCATGTACTTACCTCCTTATTTGGCAAAGGATGCGTTCATATCGACCTGAACGTTTGCATCCACGCGCTTGACGTATTTGGAAGTCGCGATCAGTTCCTTCAGCTTTGCCTCGAACTCGTCTCCGCAGGTGGCGATCTCCACCGGGCGCTGCTTGAAGTGGGACATCATGATGCCGTTGGCGATCTCAACGGAGTTGAGGCCTTCCCGGCCATCGGCGATGAGCGCGCAGTCCTCACCCAGGCAGCGGCGCACGAAGCGGTCCAGCACGACCTTGTGCTCGGTCGGTTCATCGCTCGCGAAAGGCACGTCTTCCGCGTGCGACTTGATGCTGTCAAAGGCATTGGTGGAGACCTCGATGAGTTTCAGCATGGAAATCTCGTTTCTCCACAGAGTAAGCTTGCCGTTTTCATAGACGAGCTTGCCGTTTTCGCCCGCGATCTCAAGCCGGTTTGTGCCGGGCGCTTCCGCTGTGGTTACGATCAGACTGCCCACCATCCCGTTTTCATGGATGAGCGTGGCGTTGACCTCGTCCTCGACTTCGATATCGTGATACTTGCCGATGGCGGCGTATGCGCTGATCGTCTTCGGAACGCCAAAGAGCCATTGATACATATCCAGCGTGTGCGGGCACTGGTTGGTCAGAATCCCGCCGCCTTCTCCGCCCCATGTGGCACGCCAGTCACCGCTGTTGTAATAAATCTGGGTGCGGAAACGCGTGGTATCGATCCAGGTCACGCGGGTCAGCCGGCCGAGCACCCCTGCTTTGATGAGCTCGCGGATCTTCTTATAATGATGATAGGTGCGCTCCTGGAACATGATGCCGAACACCAGATCCGGGTTCTTCTGCAGCGCTTCCTCGTAGGCACGGTTGGATTTGAGCGCGTCGTTGATATGCACCGCCAGCGGCTTTTCGCACAGCACATGAAGCCCGCGGCGGAACGCTTCCACGGAAATGGTGGTGTGGTCATAATGGGGCACGGCAATCTGTATGGCTTCGAGGCCGGACTTGTCCATCATGTCCCAAACGTTGTAGTAGGCGGTGGTCCCGGCAAGCGCCGCGCAGCGGTCCGCTTTTTCGGGCACGATATCGCATACGCCTACCAGATCCACATTGTCCATGTTCATCAGGGTCTTTACGTGGTTTCCGCCCATATTGCCGAGACCGACAAGGCCCAGCTTCAGTTTCTTACTCATGGTTCAGTTCCTTTCCGCGCGTTCGGCGCTCAGATTTTTCCGGCGGCCAGATCAAGGAGGTCGTACATGACGGGCTTGATTTTGAGTTCACGGTCAAACAGCAGGGGATAGTTCTTGTGCTCTCTGGGGAAACCGTTCAGCCAGGAATCCCCGTCGTTGGTGCCCCAGAACAGCACGGAATCAAGGAAGCCCTCCCGGGAGAGCTCCATAAAGAAGCGGAACAGCTCAACATACTTGTAGCGGTACAGCTCACGCAGCTCGTCTGTCCACACGACATCCGTCGCCTGCTCATCCCAGTCATAGCAGTTCATGTCAAACTCGGTCACTTCCAGCTTGAAGCCGGGGATGATGTCCTTCAGGACCAGCAGCTTCCGGATGTTCTTTTTGACATTTTCGAGATTGGAGTATTTCAGATAATGATGGAACTGCAGGCCGATGCCGTGGATGGCTACGCCTTCGTTTACCATTTCGGTAACGAAGCGGATCAACGTCTCCGAAGCGCCCTCGGTTTCTTCCAATAAATAATCGTTCAATATGAGACGGGCATCGGGGTCCGCATCGTGCGCGGCACGGAAAGCTTCCTTGATGAACCTTGTGCCGGCGATCTTGTACCACATGGTGTCGCGGAAATGGATGCCATCTTTATGGAACACTTCGTTGCACACGTCCCAGGAATCGATCTGGCCGCGGTAACGGGACACGATTGTCCGGATGTGCTCGTTCATTCGGGCAATCAGCAGGTCCGCGCCGACGGTGTTTCCGTCCTTGTCATAGAAAAACCAGTCCGGGACCGACTGATGCCACACCAGCGTATGCCCGCGCAGTCTGGCACCGTTTGCTTTGCCGAACGCCACAAAGCGGTCGACCGGTTCAAACACGTACCTGTCCTCGGCCGGATGGATGAAGCTGGGCTTGGACTGAAGCGACAGAACGAAAGCGTTGTATTGCTTCTTGATGAGCGCCAGTTCCTTTTCGTGCTCTCCGTCAAAAAACTTCGTGCTGATGGCGGCGCCTACGCGGAAGTAGTCCTTGAACGCTTCACACAGAGAAGGGGCTGCCGGGTCATAACCGTACTGTTCGTGACAAACATCCATAAATATTCCGCCTTTCCTGATAGAGGTTACCGCCGGCTTTCATACGGATCACCGCGCATTTACCCCTGTATGCTCGGAATCATTATAGAAGCGTGCCTGCCGGCAAGTCAATCGGTGTTCCTGTATAAAAAGGCGCTATGGGGCCGAATGAGTAAAAGTATAACTCGGGTGACGGATTGAAATTCTTATAATTTATTGAATATGGCCAAAAATCAATCGTTTAGAATTGCAAATTCTTCTTATTCGCCACTATACTTACATATATTCGAAACACAAATGCATGGAACCGTGTGCGATACGCAAAGCGGTCGGCACGGCACAGCCGGAAGGAACGCGGTAAACTGTTCGGAATAACAAGTTGACAGAGGGGGAGGACCGGAGGATGAAAAAACTGCGGAAGCTGATCATCGTCCTCTGCGCTATCGCGGTGATCTGCGTGGCAGCAGCATTACTCAGCAGAGGCGCAGCCAACTTTCGGGATAAATATGAGGGAACCGATCTGAATGACGGCGTGGCCG
>JAZUFB010000348.1:0-6245 GCA_045640475.1 Clostridia bacterium | reverse complement strand
CAGCATTCCGTTCCCGAGATGAAGTCATTCTTCATTCCTCCCATATTGCTTGCTTATCCTGATTGTTATCGAACTCCGAATCAACGGGTCTGGTACTTGCCTTCTTCCGCGATACGACGGTTGAGCTCGCTAAGATACTTGGTATCGTCAAATGGGATATCTACGGGCTGCTTTGTCCATCCGGAAAGCTGAATCGCCGCAGCAAGTGTTACACCGCAGATGCCGTCCACACCGTTTGCTACAAGCGGCTTCTCGTGATGATTCAAATGCTCCGAGAAGGCCTTGAATACCTTTGCATGTTCACTGTTGGCGAAGGGATCCTTGTCCTTTTCAAAGGTCTCCAGAGTATACAGCTTGCCGTTCTTGCGCAGTTCCGCCAACGCTTCATCGCTGTACTCGGTACCAAGCTTCTCTTCATCATCGCAAAGTCTTTCAATCTCGAGACGTTTGCCTTCCAGCACACGCAGACGACCGCGGTCATACACAGCAGTGAGCCGGTCCTCGCCGAGAATATCATCGGTGCAAGTAATGAATACGCCTGTTGCACCATTAGGATAGGTAAACTGTGCACATACATCGTTTTCAACGGCGATATTCCTATGGAAGCCGAAGTTGGTGGTTGCAAAAACGGTTTTGGGCATTCCGAACATCCACTGCAACAAGTCAATCTGATGCGGTGCCTGGTTCACAAGCACACCGCCGCCTTCGCCGCCCCAGGTAGCACGCCACGTGCCGGAGTTATAATAATTCTGAGTTCTGAACTGTCTGTTGACCCACACAACCTGTCTCAACTGTCCCAACTCTCCGGATGCAGTAATCTCATGAATCCGTCTGAAGATGGGGTTCGTTCTCTGGTTGAGCATAATTCCGAAAGGAATGTCCGAATGCTCAGCGGCACAGGCGTTCATTTCTTTTACCGTTGCGGGAATGATGCCGGCAGGTTTTTCAACGATTACGGGCATCCCGTAATTCAACGCTTTCATCGTCAGTTCGGGGTGCAGATAATGGGGAACGGCAACACTGATGAAGTCGCAATTTCCACTTGCCAACAGCTCGTCGATATTGTTATAAATCGGGATATTAGGATATAGACTTGCCGCAAGTTCCCGGCGTTTGGGATCGATATCACAGATAGCGCCGACGGTCAGTCCTTCAACTCTGTTCTCGGCACCGATCATTCTCGCGTAAAAGCTGCCAAGTGCACCAAAGCCGACAATACCCAGTCTATTCATAACATACACCCTCCATTTATTTAGTTCAGACCATTTTTCAATAGTCTGTACGCACCTTCAATACGTTCCGGAAAGTCATTATTAAGCACAGCTTCGATTGAAAGGGTTTCATCATAATTTATCTTCTTCAACAGCGAAAAGAAATCATGGTAATTATAACCGTCCCACTGGCAGGGAACTGTGCGGTTCGGAGCACTGAAGTGAAGATGCTTCACCGCGTCCTTGTAAGCAGCAATTACATCGAGCCGTTCAAAACCGAATTGCATCGAATAAGTATCTGCCATAATATTCACATTCGGCTTATTTACACTGCGCATCACATAATATGCTTCCGATATCATCGTCAGTATATTGTTTTCATGTATGGGGCAGGGCTCAATGACCAAGGACATATTTCTTTTTTCAAGCTTATCCGCTACCATACTCAAAAACGAGACAATCTGACTGTATGCCAACGAGCGATCTGCGAAATCACGTGGCATATTTCTGGAATGAGAAGAACCAAAGGTGATTTTCCTGCAGCCAAGGCGTTCCGCCCTGTCAAGCGCTTTATTCAGATAGTCCTCAATCACGGGCATATCGATTTTGTGACCGACTACCTTCATATGCGTCGGCAGCATGATGCCCATTACATCGGAATAGATACCGACCTTGTCACATATCTCTTCCGCCTCGTACATTTCCTCATCACTGAGATTATATATGCTTACAAGGTTATACTCGAAATAATCAAAGCCGCACCTTTTAACCAGATCGGCTTGCTCGTAGCCCGCACAAATGCCAAGCTTCATTACAAGCACCTTCCTAACTGTTTGGATATATTGCACAATATATACTCTCTTTACTGTTGGAGTATACCACTATATAGAAGTTTACACTACGCAGAAAATATCACATACTGCGCAAATAAATGCACCACGCTTGACGCTTAAAACATTTTTCGTTATACTAAAAATGGAGGAAAGTGGGAAGGAGAGATTATTGTATGAGTGATACAGATCGGTTGCAAACTGAATTCTGGCCGGTCGACATGGATGCAAATTTCCCGCTGAAAACCAATGTACAAAACACGAAAAATTCCTATTCTGGCAACTGCAGAATGCATTTTCATAATTGCATAGAAATCGTCTATGCATGCGCCAATACATGCTGCAGCATTTTTGAAAGCGAAAAAATCTGCATGCATGAAGGAGATGTCCTCACGATATCTTCTCATGTACCTCACTCATTCGGCTCATCGGGTAACCAAAGCGATGAAAACAGTCCGCAGGCATGCAATATTCTGTTTGTCGACTACGATCTGTTAATGCACTATTTTGAATCGTTTCCGGCGGATTGGAGCATTCCGAATATACATGTAATGGATAACAGATATCAATTATTTGAAAAAGACAACTGCTCCAATATAGGGGACTTATTATCCGGAATACATAAAGAATTGTCCTTAAAAAGAAACGGTTGGCAAATCTGCTCCATACTAAAAACATTACTGCTTTTCGCAGCTATGGAGCATACATTCTCCATAAAGCAAACAATACACACCATGCGTGAAGGAACAATGGAGATCCGTCCTGCGCTCAACTACATAAAAAGCAATTACGCCGAACATATCTATATGAGCATGCTTAGTGATCTATGCCATATGAGCCAGGCGTCCTTCCATCGGAAATTCAAAAAAATAATGGGAACCAGTCCTCTTGATTATATACACAGCATCCGTATACAACACGCATGTGCAATGCTTCGCGGCACAAATATGTCAATTCTTGAGATATCCATGCAGGTGGGATTTGATTCTATATCCTCTTTTAATCGTCAATTCATGATTATCAAAGGAATCACGCCGAACCAGTACAGAGCCGTGCCTCCCGAGAGTCAATTAAGCAGTCCTCCTTTTGATTAGGATTATTCAGGTTAAAAGCAAGCCGCCCGTTCCTCAAAGGGAGCAGGCGGCTTGCTTTATGCATTGTCGTCCCTGTTTTCTCGGTAGATTTTTTAGTATCTATTGATCTAAGTATTCCACATGTTCCAAGTTCCGCAAAACTTCAATCATATCGGCAATCTGCACCGCCTTGATAAACGTTATTATGAATTTCTCGATACCATTATGGCTTGCTCCGTGGATTCGGAACTCATGATCTGACGGCAACCGCAGAGTACTGGAAGATCAGCATCAGCCGGGCAACTGATATCCTGTACGAATCTCTGTGTCAAACCTACGACGGACCCGAAAACTTGATAACCATCGCCGAGCGGTTTGCGTCCATCCATCCCGAGATCCCCGGAGAGACCTTGGCCGACAAGCTGTGGGGAATACCTGTAGAATTGAGAAGAAAGCTTGGCAAAATATACGAAGCATTCCAAAGTAAATCAATAAATTAAGAGGAAAAATCCAATTCAACTGATAAACCCGAAAAAGTAAAGGACACCATTCCGATATAAACATATAAATCAAGAGACCGTGAATACTCACGGCCTTTTGCTTTTACACAACTACTTATAACAAGAATCTACTGAATTCCTTTGTTATAGAATGATCATAGCTTGTCCCTTGTTGCTGATTGGTGGACTTTACGCATATGTCTTCTCATATTCCGGCATTTGCATTCATCACAATTATAACGTTATTCCATAGCAGTCCAAATCGCTCAGCAATTCTTTCACTGTGTTGTATGCCATTTTGGGTCTGCGGTACTGGTCGACGAGGCCTTTGTTGTTCATGGTTTTGGGGCGTCTCAGATACCATCCGCCTTCCGATGTCACGCGAACATCGGCAAACTGCCAGAGGAAGAACCCGGCCAAATGCTCATTGCTCAGCAAAGCGGTAAGCTGTTCTTTCAACATTGCGGCTTGACTTTCTTCGGACCATTTCGCAAGACCCGGGTCGTGATAACCGTATATCGCACCGGCACCGATCTCACTGATAATGAACGGTTTGCCCTGTCCGCCGTGCTCCTGCACCGCCCTGTACAGTTCATCTACCATCTGCCCCGTCGGGATGTCAATATACCAGCCGGGATAGATATTATGGCAGACCGCGTCCTCCAGTTCATGGCACAAATCGCCCTTTTCGCTGCATACAAGGGACGGGCTCAGCCCCCAAGAAGCTCCTCTCTGGCAGGACGCGGAGACACAGATCCTGCTGTCATCCAGACTGCGGATCAACCGGAACAGGCGCGCATAACACTCATATCCTTCTTCCGTGTCGCAAGAGCACTCATTCAAAATGCCCCAGAACAGGATGCTGGGATGATTGAAATGCTGCTGTATCATTTCCAATACGGAGGCGGCGCTTTGCCTTTCGAAATTCGGCTTCAGCATCTGCTTCAACGATAAGCCGCGCGCGTGACCCTCTTCCCATACGACAAAACCAAGCTCGTCGCAGAGATCGAGAAAGAGCGGATCGTTCGGATAGTGGCAGGTGCGCACTGCATTTATGTGAAGGTCCTTCATGAGCAGCAGGTCGTGCATTGCCCCCTGTTCAGGCACCGCGCAGCCGAATCCGCCGTATTCCTCATGTCTGTTCACGCCGATTATGCGGATGGGCTTGCCGTTGATCCGGATTCTCCCGTTCTCGGCTTTCACTTCTCTGAAGCCGATCCGTTCGATGAGATCATCGTTTTTTTGACCTCCATATATCAGTTCCGTCGTCAGCAGATACAATTTCGGTGAATCCGGCAGCCAATCCCCCGCATTCGGAACAGGAAGTGTGAGATCAAGATTGTTTTCGCCCGGACGCAGGCACACGTCTTCTGCCCGGATTTCATGGTCAAGTACGGCCAGCCGGAACCCGATCCCGATATCCGTTTGCAGATAATTCCGAATAACGACAGAAGCCGCGATTTCCCACGCTCCGCCCTTTTTGTGTGTGCGGACATGAACCGTTTCGATGGAAGCGCACGACAGCTCCTCCATGAAGCACGCCCTTGTGATCCCGCCGTATGACATGTAATCATTGGGGACATGGAGCGTGGAATCCTCGGAGAAACGGTTGTCGACGACCACCTTCAAGCTATGCGTTCCTTCTTCGGCGATGATCGCATCGCTAACAAATTCTGTATAGGCATCCTCATGACTCGCGATGAGCTTTTCATCAAAATAGACCCGGGCAAGAAAACTGACGCCTCGGAACACAAAGCGCACCCTTGCGGCGGATTCCAACCGGATCGTCTTTGTGTAGGTCCCAACACCGCGGAAATCCTCGAGTCCGGGGATGCTTTCCCAACAGGACGGGACGCTGCACTTTAGATTCCTGTCATTGATCTGCAAGTCCCAGATGCCGCAGAGACTTACTTGTTTTCTGATAAGGTGATCTTCAAATGAACGGAACATGACTTCCACCTTCCCCCGCGTTTACCATGGATATCAAAGCCGCGGCAGGCACAGTGCCTGCCGCATTTCGGTACATACCGGTCATTCGGACGTATCGTCAGACGCTCGCCGCCAGTTTTTTCATGTATGCAAGATCAGAAGCGAGCTTCTCTTTTGTGGGCTGTTCGTCGGTAAAGTCCTCGACGCTCACGGTGCCTTCATAACCGAACTTTTTGAGCACCCGGAACAATTCCCGCAGATCAGCCGAACCGTCCCACAGCGGCGCCCAGACATTCTTGAAGATCTTGCTGCCGTATTCGTCTCTGCCGGCTTCCGCGCGGATGGCATTCTTTACATGCACGTGATCAATAAATTTGCCCAGCAATTCGAAGGCCTTCTGATAATTCTCAAAGCCCTCGAATACCATGTTGCCGGGATCGATGTTGATGCCGAAGTATTTGGGATCAAGTCCGCACAGCAGGTTATAAGCCGCGCTGGGGCTGCTCACCAGCGTTCCGTGATGCATTTCGAGAATGACCTTAACGCCGTACTTCTTGCACAGCGGCTCCAGCTTCTGCAGCTGGGGGCGGCACCCCGCCATGCCGAGGCGGTAGTTTTTCTGTCCGTCGGAGGAACCGTATCCCTCCTGAAAAATGCGGAACATGGGTGCGCCCACGATCTGCGCGGCACGCAGAACAGATT
>JAZUFB010000347.1:0-2684 GCA_045640475.1 Clostridia bacterium | reverse complement strand
GCCGCGCTCAGCGGCGGGATCGTGGTGGAGCTGAACGACCCGATCCGTTCCGACTGTGACCTGTCCCCGCTGTCGCTGGCGGATGAAGAAGGACGCCGCATCTACGAGCGTTCTCTTCGTTTTGTGGTGCTGCTCGCATTGCGCCATCTTTATCCCAACGCGCAGGTCCGGATCGAGTATTCCGTCGGCTATGGCGTTTTCGTGCGTCTGCCCGGTATCGATCTTCACCGTCAGGATATCGTGCGCATCGAAAATGAGATGAAGCGCATCACCGAAAGTGACCAGCCCTTCAAACGCAAGCTTTGGTCCCGCGAGGACGCGATCCGCTATTTTGAAGAAGACGGTCAGACGGATAAGGTGGAACTGCTGAAGCACCGTCCCTCCGCCAGCATCACCATGTACTCCATCGACGAGATGTGGGAATACTTCTATGGCGCGATGACCGTGTCCACCGGCTATGTCAAGGTGTTTACCCTGTTCGAGCTGCGTGGCGGTTTCGTGCTCCAGCTGCCCAACGGTGTTGATTTTGACCGGGCCGCCCCCTACATCTACCGTCCGAAGCATCTGGCTGTTTTCGCCCAGAGCGCGGATTGGTGCCATATTCTGGGCATCAATAACGTTTCCGATGTCACGCGGATGATCGAAGCCAAAAAGTTCCGCAACTTCATCCGGGTCAATGAAGCCCTGCATGAGAAGGCCATTGACGAGATTGCCGAAAAGATCGTGACCGAAAACCGTCACATCGTCCTCGTCGCGGGCCCCTCTTCCAGTGGCAAGACCACCTTTGCCGGACGTCTGTCCATCCATCTGCAGACTTATGGCCGTGCTTCCCGCCGCATCAGTCTGGATAACTTCTTCATCAATCGCGATCTGTTGCCTGTGCTGCCTGATGGCACCCGTGATCTGGAAGACTTCGCCAATGTGGATCTGAAGCTGCTTTCCGAAAAGATCTCCGATCTGTTGGCCGGTGAAGAAGTGGATATGCCCGTCTATAACTTCGTCACGGGTTGCCGCGAATATACCGGTGAGCTGACAAAGCTCGAGCCGGACGAGATCCTGATCATCGAAGGCACCCACGGACTCAATCCCGAGCTGGTCAAATCCTTCCCGGCCTACGAAGTCCACCGCGTCTTTGTCAGCGCGCTCACCTGCCTCAATCTGGATGACCACAACCGCATCCGCACCACCGATGTCCGCCTCCTGCGCCGCATCGTGCGTGATATGCAGTTCCGCGGTTACTCTCCCGATGAAACGCTGGCCGGTTGGGCCAGTGTCCGCCGCGGTGAGGAAAAATGGATCTTCGCCTATCAGGAAGAGGCGGACAGCATGTTCAACTCCGCCCTGCATTACGAGCTGCCGATCCTCAAGCATTACGCCTACGCCCTGCTGCAGGAGATCAAGTCCGATTCTCCCAATTTCCTGCTGGCCCGTCGGCTGATCAAAACGCTCAACTATCTGCCCGATCCTGACGAATCCATCCTGAACGAGATTCCTGCCCTGTCCCTGCTGCGCGAGTTCATCGGCGGTTCGACCATTGATGAGGAATAATTGCATGAATGTATATCTGGCTATTGACATCGGCGCTTCCGGCGGCCGGCATATTGCCGGCTGGCTGGAGGATGGCCACCTGTGCACAAAAGAAGTTTACCGTTTTGAAAATGGCGCGGCCATGAAAAACGGTCATCTCTGCTGGAACGCTGAAGGTCTTTTCGCCCATGTGGTCGCCGGTCTCAAAGCCTCTGTCGCCGCGGGCTTGATCCCTGTTTCCGTTGGCATCGACACCTGGGCCGTGGACTTTGTCCTGCTGGACAGTGAAGACCGGATGCTGGGCGATCTGGTGGCCTACCGCGATAACCGTACCGCCGGAATGGATACCGAGCTGGAAAAAAGCCTTCCTTTTGCTCGCCACTATGAGATCACCGGTATCGCCAAACAGCCCTTCAACACGGTATACCAGATGATGGCCGTGTTGCGGGAGCATCCGGAGTGGCGTGAGGAAGCACGTGATTTCCTGATGGTTCCGGAATGGCTGTCCTGGCGTCTGACCGGCATCCGCCGGCATGAGTGGACCAATATTTCCACCACGGCCCTGGCCGACGCGTCCACCCGTTCCTGGTCCGCCGAAGTGCTTGAAAAAGCAGGCATTCCTGTCCACTGGACCGAAACGCCCATTGTTCAGCCCGGTACGCCCCTCGGTCCCCTCACAGAGGAGATCGCCCGCGAAGTCGGTTGCACCCCCACCGTGGTGCTTTCCGCCTCCCACGATACCGGCAGTGCCTATGTCGCCGTTCCTGCGGAAAGCGATAACGCCGTTTTCCTCTCCAGCGGCACCTGGAGCCTCCTTGGCACTGAGCTGAAGGACCCTGTCACCGGAGAAGACGCCTTGCATGCCGGTTTCACAAATGAGGGTGGCGTATCCGGTTCTGTACGGTTCCTCAAAAACATCATGGGCATGTGGATGCTCCAGTGTCTGCGCCACGAGTATGAGGATCGCTGGTCCTATGCCGAAATGGCCGAAATGGCTGCCACGTCCGACTATCCCGCGTTTGTGAACGCGACAGACAACCGCTATCTGGCCCCCGCCTCCATGAAGGACGAGATCCTGACCGCCCTCCGCGAGCAGGGTGCGCCCGAGCCCGCCTCCCCCGGCGATCTGTTCCGCGCTGTCACGGTCGGCCTGGCGG
>JAZUFB010000346.1:0-19669 GCA_045640475.1 Clostridia bacterium | reverse complement strand
CGATCCGACTTTGAAGCACACGCTTCAGGGGCGTCTTTTTGCCATCAGGGGTTTCATTCCCGCCCTTCCGGTTGCCGGAATATGAAATGGAACGCGGTGCCCTGTTCCGGGGCACTTTCCACCGTGATCTCGATATGATGGCGATTGGCGATCTCGTGCACCAAGGTGAGACCCAAGCCGGTCCCGCCGCCATCGCGGGAACGGGAGCGATAGAAGCGGTCAAACAAATGGTCTTTTTCACTGTCCGGAATGCCGATCCCCTCATCCCGGATCGTAACCGACGGCGTATCCGGATCAGCAGAAAGTGTTACTGCTTTCCCGGCAGGCGTAAACTTAACAGCGTTATCCGCCACAGCCATCAGCATCTGGCGCAGGCGCTGATAATCCCCGATCACGGTCCGGTCGTGCGCGGGTTCCTCGCACACGAATCGGATACCCTTCCGTGCGCAGAGTGTGGCGGCGCTCATGGCCACATCCCCCAAAAGGTCGCTCAGCGAGACCTCCGTTTTTTCGATTGCGAAATCCGGGTCCTGCAGGCGGGAAAGCTCCAGCAGTTCCGCCACCTGGCCCTGAAGTCCCTCCGTTTCCGTCAGGATCTGGCGATAAGTCGCCCGGACCTGTTCTTTATCCGTCACAATGCCATCCGACAGCGCTTCCACGGATCCGCGGATCACCGTGACCGGTGTCCGTAATTCATGGGAGATTTCGGAGAAGAACTGTTGCTGACGTTTCTTCAGTTGCCGATCGTGTTCCTGCGCTTCCTCCAGTTTTTCCGCCAGCGTATTCATAGACCGGGCCAAATGGCCGATCTCGTTGTTCCGCCCGGCAGGAAGGCGCGTCTCATACCGTCCCCCTGCCAGGGCCTGGGCCGCGCCGCGGATGCGATCGATTGGCCGGTTGAAGACAAAGGAAAGGGCGAAGCCGAACATCACCGCGGCCGCAAAAGCCAACAGCGCGCTGGCGATCATAATCGTTGTTCCGGAGATCTGGGTATAGCCCAGCTCCCTGAGCGTCGTATCCAACAGCACCACGCCCAGCACGCGTCCCTCGGCGTTCATCACCGGCGCGCTGGTGGTCAGACGCATATTTTCTCCGTCTCCTTCGCTCACAGACGGCGTTTTACCCATAAACCCATAGGCGATACACTGCTCCAGATAGGACGGCAGCAATACATTATCCAGCGTCTGCACGATCCCGTCAAACGAACCGGTGATGCGATGCTCAGCATCCACAATGTACACATTACTGCGGGTGATCTGCTCCGTCATCGCCAGATAAGGCGCCAAAGTATCCCAGCTGACATCCAGCCGCGTCTCATCCAGTTCCCCGTACCCTTCCGGCGCCAGCAGATCGTGCAGGTTCTGGGAGATAGAAAAGGCGTTTTCATGCAAAAAGTGACTATACTGCTTGACGGTCGCTTCCTTCATCCGCAAATTGTAGATCACGCCGGTCAATCCCACGAAAACGATCAATGTTACGCAGATCACGGCCGTCAGCTGGAGCGTCAGCGCATGACGGGTCCGGATGGATGAAAGCTTCATTCGTTGTTCCTCACAAACTTATATCCGCTCCCCCAAACCGTGGTCACGGAGAAGGAAGGATGATCGTAAGCATCCAGCTTTTGCCGCAGGCGTTTGATATGGGAATCCACCGCGCGATAATTGCCGTTATACTCATAGCCCCATACCGCGTCCAACAGGTTCTCGCGGGTAAACACCCTTCCGGGATTGTTGGCCAGCAGGAAAAGCAGGTCCATTTCGCGGCGCGTCAGGATCAACTCTTTTCCGTTGAGTAGCGTGGTCCGGGTCGCCATGTTCAGTGTCAGCTCGCCGATCTGGAGCGATTCTTTTTTGTCCACCATACGAATACGGCGTATCGTGGCACGAATCCGCGCCATCACCTCGCCCGGGGAAAACGGCTTGACGATATAGTCATCCGCGCCGATATCCAGCCCCAGGATCCGGTCCGCGTCCTCATCCCGCGCGGTAACCATCAGCACAGGCACATCCGAGGACTGACGGATGCGGCGGCAGACTTCCAGCCCGTCGATGCCCGGAAGCATCAGGTCCAGCAGGACAATGGAAGGGTCTGTCGAATCAAACAACTGTAACGCTTCCTCGCCCGTCTGGGCCGTAATGCAGTCCCAGCCTTCCGCCTGTACATACTGCGAAAGGATATTCAGGATCTGCGCGTTATCATCTACGATCAGAATGGGATTCAAAGCCGGTTTCCTCCTGTTCCGTTTTCTCTCTGTCTGTATTGTAGTTACCTGACTCGGTCCTGTCAAAGGTTTTCAAACCGGGATCCATATTCCGTCGATCCGGAGGTTGTTGAACATGTTCAAAAAGTTCCTGTGCCTGTTGTTTGCCCTCATGCTGCTCACCCTTCCCGCGTTAGCCGCGGAAGAATATCCGGACGGTATCTATCGCGGGTTCTATTACGACGGCGGCATCGAACAGCTCTCCATCCAGTTTGAGCTGCAGGAGGGGCTTTTCCGGTCCATTGTTTTCCGCGGAGTCCGGTATAACGACGGAGACTACCTCAGCCGTAACGCCAGCGACACGCAAAAAGCCGTCCTGGACCAATACCGCCAGTTGGCGGATCATCTGATCGGCAAGGATATTTCCGCCATCAATGATCTGTATACCCCGTACGATTTTGTGGAAGATGCTGACGCGGTCACCTCGGCGACCATGCAATCCAGCAAACTGATTTCCGCCATCTGGGACGGCCTCAACCGGCATCCTTACAAGATGATCGACACCACCAAGCTGCGCGAGGCGGACCCATATGCGGACGGCGCTTATCGCGGCCAATATACCGAGGAGGGTACCGAACAGGTCGGCATCGACTTCACCCTGCAGGACAATTGCTTTATGGAGATCCGCTACACATCCCTCAAGTATGAAGGTCAGGACTATCTGGCGGATCAAAATCCTGTAGGCAACCAATACAGCGACCTGATCGCCTGGCTCGTCGGTCAGCCGGTTTCCGCGGTCAACAGCCTGTATCTGCCCGAGAGTATCGTTTCAGACGTGGACGGATATTCCGCCGCGACCCTCTGCGCCCCCAAGGTCATCTCCGCCATCTGGGACGCGCTGGGCCATCACGCCTACACCCTGATAGCACACTGACGGCTCAAAAGTTAAGATCCATACCCTTACGCAAGCGCTCCCGCCTTGGCTCCCCCTCCGGGGGAGCTGGCCCCGTAGGGGCCTGAGAGGGATCTCGTACGCCAAGTTGCTTTCCTGATAAAGGAACTCCCTCCGGAGTTCACGGCTGTTTCCGGCCGGAATTCCGGAGGGAGCTTTATTTTGCTTTTCAGCCCAGATCAGGTTCCATTACTCGGCAGCGGGAGCACGGAAGGTGATCATGGTCGGATGGGTCTCGGCGTCCACGGCGCTCTCGGGCAGCAGCCAGATGGGAGCAGTCTCGATGGCCAGGGTGTCAAAGTGTCCCACATAACCGCCAGCGGTCGTGAAGGTCAGGGTCAGCATGGTGCCCTTTTCAGCAGTGAACAGCACGGTCTCGGTAGCGTCAGCGGCCATTTCAGCGTTGATGACGGTTTCTTCGCCGGTGGTGTTGTTCTTGATCTTCAGTTCGACAGCTTCGCCGGTAGAGTTGGTCACGGTGTAAACACCGGTCACAGTCTTAGCGGCATTCAGCAGTCCGGTCATGTAGCCCAGGGTGTCAGCCAGGGTGCAGCTGGAGACGGCATCCACCGCCTGCTGGGCAGCAACCTTGTCCTCGCCGAAGCCGGCAACGATATCGGCCAGTTCAGCCACGGTCTTACCAATGACGAACTTTTCGATGCTGTCGTAGCTGACATTCAAGGGCAGGGTAGCACCGGCGTTATTCTTCATGTTCTCGCTGTAAAGTTCAGCATTCGCGCGCTTGGAGGCAAGCACCTTGCCGGCGGCGAACTCGTCAGGGAACATGGGTTCGCTGTTGGCCACGGGAGTGGCGGCAGCGGCATCCATCATCTGGAACTCATCGATGTAAGCATCGACGATGACACCATCTTCAACAGCAACCGTCAGCACAGAGAAGCACTTGGTGCCATGAGCGGCGCAAACGGACTGGCCGATCTGAGTATCGGCGGTAGCGGCGGCGCAGGCAACCAGCATCATAGCGGCAACCAACAGAGCAACGATTTTCTTCATAACAAAAATCCCCTTTCATATTTTCCCGGGATCTCCCGGTTCTATGAAGGGGATTATAAACATAACTTATGTCATTTTCATGGCAAAATGAAATTACTGTGCCTGCGTGTTGATTTCTTCAATCGCGCGGATCACAGCCCTGGAGGAGATCGTCGCGCCGGTGACGCAGTCCACATCTTCAGCGGCAATGGGCAGGGTCTTGCCGATGAACTGATTCGTGAAAGCGGGTTCCTTCACCTTGGAGCCAAGGCCTTCGGTTTCAGCAAAGTACTTGCCGCCGATGTCCACGGTCACGATGGTGTTGTTTTCATCCACGCCGAAGGTCACTTCGATGTCTCCGCCGAAGCCTTCCGCTTTCGCGGTCAGGGTCTTCGCGGCATCCGCGGCGGGTGCAGCGGCAGGTTCTTCCGCCGGGGCCACCTGCTTGTTGATTGCTTCGATCGCGCGGATCACAGCCCTGGAGGAGATCGTCGCGCCAGCAACACAGTCCACGTCTTCCGCGGCGATGGGCAGGGTCTTGCCGATGAACTGATTCGTGAAAGCGGGTTCCTTCACCTTGGAGCCAAGGCCTTCGGTCTCAGCAAAGTACTTGCCGCCGATGTCCACGGTCACGATGGTGTTGTTTTCGTCCACGCCGAAGGTCACTTCGATGTCCCCGCCGAAGCCTTCCTCGGTCGCGGTCAGGGTCTTCGCGGCAACCACATCCGCAACGGGTTCAACAACGGGTTCTTCTGCCACAGGTTCAGCGGCCGTTTCCTCTTCAGGCACCGCGTTGTCCTTGCCCTGCGCGATCTTGTCGATAGCGGTCACAACAGCCGTGCTGGTGATGGTCGCACCGCTGATGGCGTCGATATCTTCCATTGTGATGGGCAGGGTCTTGCCAACAAACTGGCTCAGGAAAGGTTCTTCCTGCGCTTTCGCGCCCAGGCCGGGCGTCTCGGCAAATTTGTCATCGCCGATCTCGATGGCGGTCACGGTGTTCGCTTCATCCAGTGCGAGAGTGACCTTGACGGGACCGCCAAATCCATCCGCGGAAGCGGAATACTTGCCGTCTTTCACAGTCACTTCCGGCGCCGCAGGCAGGACAGCGATTCCAAGGTCGATCTGACCCGAGATCTTATCCACGGCCGCGTTGACGCCCTTGATGACCGCACGGCTGGTGATGGTCGCGCCGGTGATGGCATCGATCTCGCCGCCATTTTGCTTCAGGTCCACAGGCAGGGACTTGCCGGCGAACTGGTTCTGGAACTCAGGCTCTTTGGCCTTTGCGCCCAAACCGCTGGTCTCGGCAAAGTTTGCGCCGCCAACGCTGACACCCGCGAGGGTTCCGTCCGCGTACACCACAACGGTGCTTTCCACATCGCCGCCAAAGCCGAAGGCCGATCCGGTCGCGGCATAGCCCAGAATGTTTCCTTCCGCGTCCTTACCGACGGACACGCCATCTTCCATGTCCTCGAAGGTTTCGGAGCCAGGCAGCAACGCGATGCGGTTAGCCATGGAAGCCTTCGCCTCGTTGTCCGCGATCACGCCACGGGTCGCCATGTTAGTGATCACCAGCAGGATCGCCGCAACCAGACAAATCGCCGTCAGAATCGACCAGTCAGGAAACTTTTTCTTCATGATGATTGCCTCTTTTCGGTAAATTTTTGAATATTTTTACTTTTTGATATACCCTTCATAGCCATCGGAGAAAGAAACCGTTCCATCCGCAGCCACCCAGGAGGCTACCGCATCAAACTGCTTCAGCAGGGCTTTCCCGGTCTCCAGATCACTGAGGAAAAGAGAGGTGCTCAGCGCGTCCGCAATGCCGGAATCGTCGCAGATCACGGTCACTGAGCGCCACCGGTCTCCGGGCATCCGGGTCTCCGGATCGATCAGGTGATGCAGGCGTGTTCCGTCCGCCACGTAGTACCGCTGGTAATCCCCGCTGGTCACCACCGCGCCCTTGGACACGCACACGATATGCAGATAATCACTTCCGGTACCGTCCGGGTCCTGCACGCCCACCGTCCACAAAGCACCATCCGGCTTCGGCCCGGTCACGCACACATTGCCCCCGACAGACACCATATATCCTGATGGCATTTTATCACAAACTTGCTGAACTGCAAACCCTTTTGCCAAAGCACCGACATCCAACCGTGCTTCCGGGTCCGTAAGGCGGACCGTACCCGCAGTCTCATCGATCTCAAGCAGATCGATGCCGGTATGGGCCATGGCCGCTTCCAGTTCGTCCATATCCGGTAACGCCGCGTGTTCCGGGTCATTCAGGCCCGCCTCGCGCGCGTTATGCCAAACATGCAGCATACTGCCCAGTGTCACATCCGTCTTTCCGCCGGAAGCGGACGCGATCTCTTTGGCCAGTTTCAACAATTCGATGATCTCCGGTCCCACTTTGACGGCTTCACCCGCATGGTCGTTGACAGTCTTGAGGTTGATCAACCCGCCATAATCGTTGTAGATATCATACAGCATATGATACCACAGCATCCAATCATGGAAGGCTTCCGACTGCTCGGCAAAAGCTTCCTGGCTTTCCGCGTACCCGGACATCATGGTCACGGTGTCAAACAGATCAAACCAAGTCATCTGGTATTTCTGCAGCGATGCCTGCGCCGAACAGCCCGTCAGCACACACAGGCAAAGCGCGATCAGCAGCGCCAAAGCGCGTTTTTTCATGGGTCATTCCTCCCCATTCTCTTGCGACTTCATTTCTGCCGTCATACGGGCGATCTCTTCCGCGTCATACAGTTCAGCGGTCACCTGGTTCGGCAGGCAGACCACACAGTTGGTCAGGATCCGATATTCCCGGTTTTCAAAAGTCACTTTTCCCTGTTGAACACAGTTCTGGTTTTTGCAGGTGGAAGATTCCATATAAAAGCCGTCCGGCGTCAGATGCAGGATATTCTCCGTTTCTGTTCCGTCCGCGAGCACCTGACGGATGGGATAGGAGACTTCTCCTTCCGTCGGCAGGGGCAGGATGCCTACATCACCGCTGCCAGTCAGGCGGCAGAGCACAGCTCCGGCGGATACGCCGCTCACAGTCTCGCTTTTCCCTTCTTCCGTCACCGCAACAGGGGTCTCCGTTGTCCACACATCCGCACCGGTGATATCGACCTTTCCGGGTTTCAGCAGTGCGATCACCAGCAGCACCACGATCACCAGCGCAAGGATCAGAATGATCAGCACATTCCGGTTGATCCCTTTATTTTTCCCGTCATTCATTCCGTTTGATCTCTTTCTGTCATCTATAATCACATCTTGTTTATGATAACACATTTTTCCTCTATGATTCAAGTCTTGGCCCCCGTCTCTCCTGTATCCTCCACCCTGTTCCCTGCTATTGCATTTTTCGGCCCCTTCATGTAAAATTGCCATGTATATTCGGATTTATACCTATTATTTATTTTTTTCGGGAGGTCATCACCATGGATTATGTCTTTATGACCGACAGCGACAGCGATCTGCCGTACGAACTGAAACAACAGTACGATATTCCCGTTGTCTATATGCCATACGCGCTGGACGGCAAAGAATACTTCGACGATCTGGGCCAGACGATCGATCACAAGACCTACTTCGACAAGATGCGCGAAGGCGCGACGCCAGTCACTTCCGCCCTCAATCAGGCGGACTACATGGAATATTTCGAGCCCATCCTGAAGGAGAAAGATCTTCTCTTCGTCGCCTTCTCCAGCCAGCTGAGCAGCACACTCCAATCCGTCTATGCCGCGCGGGCCGAGTTGCTTGAAAAATACCCTGAGCGCAAGTTTGTCGTGGTGGATACCCTCAGCATCTCCGCGCCCCAGACGCTGCTGGTCCTCAAGGCGCACGAGATGTACCGCGCCGGCGCCCCGATCGAAGAAGTGGCCCAGTGGCTGGAAAACAACAAGCTGCGCGCTCATGGCTGGTTCACTGTGGACGACCTGAAGTATCTCAAGCGCGGCGGCCGTGTTTCCGCCGCGGCGGCAGCCGTCGGCACCATGCTCGACCTGAAGCCCATCCTCACCGAGAGCCGCGAAGGCAAACTGGTCGCTGTGGACAAAGTCCGCGGCCGCAGAAAAGCCATCACTTACATCGTCGATAAGGCTGTTGAGTATGTCGATGATCCCAAGGAAAGCATGGGCATCATCCTCCACTCCGATGCCATGGAAGACGCCCAGAAGCTGCAGAGTCTCCTGCAGGTCAAGTTCCCGGAAATGGAGATCCGCATCTATCCCCTCGGTCCCGTGATCGGCGCGCATGCCGGTCCCGGCGTCATCTCCTTCTGCTTCCTGGGCAAGGAAAGAACCGTCTGATCGCACTTTATAAAAAATCGTCAGCGTCCCGGCGCTGACGATTTTTTAGTTAATCAAAAGAATCTTTGGATCAGTTCCACGATCCCGTCATGGTCGTTATCCGCAACCGACACGCTGCACAGGGCCTTTACCTTTTCATTGGCGTTGCCCATCGCCACAGCCAGCCCCGCGGCACCCAGGATCTCCAGATCATTATATCCGTCTCCGGCTACCACACATTTTTCCGCCGGAATGCCTGTCACGCGGCACAGGGCCTCCAACCCCAAGGCCTTATTGACGCCGGGCGCCGTCACCTCCAGCGAGGTCGCCTCGGAATACACCAGATCCGCGTCTTCGTTTTTCAGCCGTTCGAGCAATTTTTCCCGCGTATCCGTATCCCGGAAGTAGATGCACAGCTTGGTGATCTTGTCGATCTGCTCTTCCATGCAGGCGTCGATATCGTCCACTGCCGTGCAGCGGCGACGGAACATCGGCTGATAGACCGCCATATGATACTCCGGCATCTGCTCGATCTTTTCCGCCAAAGCATAAGTCTCTTCAACGGCATGGATGTGGATCATAGTATCAAACTTTTCAGCCTCGCGCATCGCCAGATGGATCAGTTCCGGCTTCGGCAGACAAAGGAACACCGGCTCTTTTTTCACAAAATCCCAAATCACGGCGCCACTGTTCAGGATGCCGTACCGCATCAGGGATGTCAGCTCCGGGTAATCCGCCATTTCAGACAGGTTTCGCCCGGTGGATACGGTCAGTGCGACGCCCCGCGCAGCCAGGTCCTTCAGCGCGTCCAGGGTCGCTTCCGAGATCGTCTTGTCGCTCTTCAGCAGCGTCCCGTCCATATCCAGTGCCAGCATCCCGTAATCCATATCCATTTCCTTCCTTTATGCGGCGTCCGTCAGAACATACTGATCTGGCTTGTCTCACTCAGACCTTCCAGCGCGCCCTGGGCCCGCAGGAGGTCAAGCACAGAGGAGCCGACTTTTGCGCGGTTCTTCAGATCCTCCACAGAGATAAACGGCCCGTTCTTGCGCGCTTCCACGATCGGAATCGCGGCGCTTTCGCCCAAACCGCCCAAGCTGGTGAAGGGACATCTCAGGTTCCCGTCCTCGATCACAAACCGTTTCACTTCGCTGCGATACAGGTCCACAGGCAGGAATTTGATGCCGCGCATGTTCATCTCCAGCGTCAGTTCCAACGCGGTGGCCTGTTCCTTTTCCTTCGGTCCCACGTTTTCCATCGCGCGGATCTCCCGGATCTTTTCCCGGCACACGTCAGGGTCGATCAGCATCGTGGAAGCATCAAACCCATCGCCGCGCACGGTAAAGTAAGCACAGTAGTAAGCGGCCGGGTGGCGTAGTTTGTACCATGCCACGCGCAGGCTCATGGTCACATAGGCCACAGCATGGCCTTTGGGGAACATGTATTTGATCTTTTTGCAGCTGTCCATAAACCAGTCCGGCACGTTCGCGTCCAGCATGGCCTGCTCCATCTCCGGCTTCAGGCCTTTGCCCTTACGGACGCTCTCCATGGTGGTAAAGGACAGCTTGGGCGCCACGCCCTTGTCCATCAGATAATTCATGATATCGTCACGGCAGCAGACGCAATCGCTCAGGGTCGCGATGCCGCTGGCAATGATATCCTTGGCGTTTCCCAGCCACACATCGGTACCGTGGCTCAAACCGGAGATACGCAGCAGTTCCTCCATGGTGCTCGGCTTTGTGTCCTGCAGCATGCCACGCACAAACCCGGTACCGAATTCCGGCACCCCATAGGTTCCCGTGTCGCACAGGATCTCCTCTTCCGTCACACCCAACGCTTCGGGCGAGGTAAACAGACTGCGGACGCCCCAGTCATCCAGCGGCACATCGCGGAAGTTGATGCCCGTCAGTTCCTCCAGCACGTGCATCATGGTCGGGTCATCATGGCCCAGGCAGTCCAGTTTCACCAGGATATCGTGCATGGAGTTAAAATCGAAATGGGTGGTGGTAAAGTCGCTCTCCAGGTCATCGGCGGGGTGTTGCACCGCCGTGAACTGATAGATCTCGTATTCCTTGGGCACAACGACCATGCCGCCGGGATGCTGGCCCGTGGTCTTCTTGACGCCGGTACATTCCCCGGCCAAGCGGGTGATCTCGGCATTGCCGGCCTTCATTCCCCGTTCTTCCAGGTATTTCTTGGCATATCCGTAAGCCGTTTTATCCGCAAGACCGGAGATCGTGCCCGCGCGGAACACATGATCATGGCCAAACAGTTCTTCCACATAATGGTGTGCCTTGTTCTGATATTCGCCGCTGAAGTTCAGGTCGATATCAGGCACCTTGTCGCCTTCAAAGCCCAGGAACACTACGAAAGGAATACCGAACCCGTCCTTCACCAGCACACGTCCGCAACCCGGGCAATCCCGGTCCGGCAGGTCCACGCCGACGTGATACTTGGTCTTGTCCACATCAAAGTAACCCTTGTGGCAATGGGGGCAACGGTAATGCGGGGGCAGGGCGTTGACCTCGGTGATGCCGCACATACGGGCCACCAGACTGCTGCCGACGCTGCCACGGCTGCCGACCAGATATCCGTTCTCCAGGCTATTGCTCACGAGACGCTCGGCAATGTTATACAGCGTACAGTAGCCGTAGCCCACAATGGATTTCAGTTCCTTTTCCAGCCGCAGCTGGACGATGTCCGGCAGGGGATCGCCATACATCTCGCGCGCGGTGGCCCAGGTCATGTTCTGGATGTTCATCTCGGCATCCGGCCAGACAGGCTGGAAAGTATCCTCATCCTTGGGATGCTTCGGGAAAAGCCGCAGGTTTTCGACCTGATCCGCGATCATCCGGGGATTGGTGATCACGACTTCCCGTGCCTTTTCCTCGCCCAGATAGCTGAATTCCTCCAGCATCTCGTCCGTGGTCCGGAAGTATAGCGGGGGCTGATGGTCGGCATCTTCAAAGCCCATGCCGGCCTGGATGATGGCACGGCCGATGGCGTCGTGCGGATCCATAAAATGCACGTCACCCGTGGCGACGACCGGCAAGCCCATCTCCTCGCCCAGTTTCACGATGCGCCGGTTATAATCCCTCAGTTCCTCCTCATCGGCCGCCTGTCCGTTGCGGAGCATAAAAGCGTTATTGCCGATGGGCTGGATCTCCAGATAATCGTAGAAGGAAGCGATCTCCTTCAGTCTCTCCCAATCCGCCCCGGCCACCATGGCGCGGAACAGCTCGCCCGCTTCACACGCGCTGCCGATGATCAGGCCCTCGCGATATTTGCTGATCTCAAAACGCGGCATATGCGGCCTGCGGCTGAAGTATTCCAGATGTCCGATGGACACCAGCCGGTTCAGGTTCACCATGCCCTTCTGTGTCTTGGCCAGCAGGATAATGTGCCAACTGTCACCGATGGCGCCGCCCTTCACCTTGTCATTCAGGTCGTGCAGGGTCACCGCCGCGGGATATTGTTCCTTGGTTTCCGCAACCATCCGGATAAAGCATTTGGCCGCGTGCAGGGCATCGTTCGCGGGGCCGGGTTTGCCGGTAGCCGCGTCTTTTTCCACCTTGACGCCCAGCGCTTTGCAGACGGCCGCGGGCTTATAGCTCTTCTGCTCCGGATGCAGTTTGCGCATATAAGTCACCAGATCCACGGCAGGAGCGCTCCACGCGCAGTCCAGACGCCGCAGCTCCGCCTTCAGGATGGCGGTCTCCAGTTCCGCGCCAAAGGAAACCACAGGGTTGTCCCCGATAAATGCCATCAGGCGGGGCAATACCGTTTCCGCGCGTTCCTTGTCGCGCAGCATGACATCTGTCAGACCGGTCTCCTCGACGACCTTCGGCTTCAGGGACTCGCCGGGATTCAACGTTTCGGAGAAAAGATCGCTCACCGTTTCGCCCACGATGCGGGCCGCGTCGACCGAAATGATCCTGGCTGTGGCCACACCGCTTCCGGTTGCCCGAACGCGTATCGCCACAAAGGTACCGTCCAGCGGATGATCATCCGCGCCGTCCACGATCGGTCTTTCATCGATCAGGTAACCTTCACAGCCGGGGATCAGCTTGATCGGTTGTTTCTTCGCGGCTTTAAAAGCCGCGGGGAAGGATTGCAGTACACCGTGGTCCGTAATGGCCACCGCGGGATGGCCCCATTTGATGGCGCGGGCCACCAGGTCCTCCGCGGGCGTCAGGGCGTCCATGCTGGACATGTTGGTATGCATGTGCAGCTCCACGCGCTTTTCCTCGGCGTTATCCTCGCGCACCGGTTTTTCCATTTCCACCATGTCGCGCACAGTCACGCACAATTCACGCACAAAGTTGTCATACACACAGTTGCCGCGGATCTTTACGTTCATACCGTCTTTGATCCGGTCCACTTTTTCCTGCACACGTTTGCGGTCCTCGTCCGTAATGGGCGGGGGCGCCTCCTCCGGATCCGCGCCCTTGCGGCCGAAGGTATTGCGATAGCGGAAGAAGATCTTGCACATCACAGAGGAGGTATAGTCCGTCACGGCAAAGGACACCAGCAGGGTCTCGCCACCCTTCAGTTCCTTTGTTTCCAGCAGGAAGATATCGCCCTGAACAACGACCAGACCGCTTTCGCCGTTCAGTTCCTTCATCTCGATCGGATAATCCGCGATCCCGCGGCCAACGATCGGCTTGCCCATCACGTTGTCGGTCATCTCCGGCACGGGCATTGCGTTGTCCGTCGCGGCGCGTACGGGCTTCTCGGTCTTTTCGGTCTTCTCGCCTTCCGCCTTCGGCGCTCTCGGCTTTCTTGGCTTCGCTTCGGCTTCGCCCAGGCCCGTGCCATATTTCTGGTTCATTTCCTCACGGGTGACCACCAGTGCCTCGTTCTTCTCGCGACGGATCCGTTCCAGGCGGGCTTCACGGTCTCCGCTCACGGTCAGTTCCACGTTGATGTCGGCGTCAAAAATGTCTTTCACCGCCTGGCGCAGCCGGCCGCCCACATTGGCGTTGCCCATGTAATGCATGCTGAACTCGTTGGGGAAAGTAAGCGTGATACAGTTCGTATCCATCCGCCAGTCGATCTCATCCAGCCAACCGCGGGAGGAAGGATAATTCCGCTTCAGGAAGTCGGTCAGCACAGGGCGGTATTCCGTGATATCGGAAAGAAAACTTTCCCGCAGGGAAGGGCACTTCACGCGAAGTGACAGCTCCCGCTGGGGAAAGATACCGCGAAGCACACGTTCGATCTTCAGGAATTGGGCTTCCTCAACCAGAACGTTGCTTTCAAAAATGATATAGGTTTTTTGCTGAGCACGGACATAGATCACCCGTGGGGAGGACAGTTGTCCTTCCAGTTCAGGCGTTTCCCGATAGATAGCCCTCAAAAGATCTTCATAACTCATGTTTCTTGCTTTCCGCGATCTGTCTGGCGGCGCGGATCAGCGCCCCGGCCAGATCCCCCTCCACACGCGTAGCGGTCTGTCCCTTGACGAACAGCGCGCCTCCGTTACGGCCGCCGGCAATCCCGACGTCCGCCTCTCTGGCCTCGCCGGGGCCATTGACGATGCATCCCATCACGGCGACCTTCAGCGGGATGTCAATATCCTTCAATTCCGCTTCCACGCGGGCGGCGATGCCGGCCACGTCGATACAGGTCCGTCCGCAGGTCGGGCAGGAGACCAGCTGGACCCCGCGGGTACGCATATCCAGCGCGCGCAGGATATCCCACGCGGCCTTGGCTTCCGGCACGGGATCGCCCGTCAGGCTCACGCGGATCGTATCGCCGATACCGTCACACAGGAGACTGCCGATGCCCACAGCGCTCTTGATGGTGCCCTGGCCGGGCAGACCGGCTTCCGTGACACCGACATGCAGGGGATAGTCGCATCGGCGGCTGGCCAAACGGTAGGTCTCCACCGTCGTGCGCACATCGGAAGATTTCATGGACAGAACGATGTCGTCAAATCCGGCTTTTTCCAGCATCCGCGCATGGTTCAGCGCGCTTTCCACCAGGCATTCGGCGGTAGGTCCGCCATATTTTTCAAGCAGTTCCTTTTCGGCGGAACCGCTGTTGACACCAATACGGATCGGAATCCGGTGCATCCGGGCACAGGCAGCCAGCACGCGCACATTGGCTTCTCCCCCGATATTGCCGGGATTGATGCGCAGTTTGCTGATGCCGTTTTCCGCGGCGGTAATAGCCAGCCGATGATCAAAATGGATATCCGCCACCAGCGGCACGGGACTTCCGTCCACCAGCGTGCGGACCGCCGCGGCACATTCTTCGTCATATACACTCACGCGCACGATATCGCATCCGGCCTCGGCCAGCGCGCGGATCTGCGAGAGCGTCGCGTCCACATCCCGCGTATCGGTATTCGTCATGCTTTGGACCCATACGGGATTACCCGCGCCCATGGTCAGTTTTCCAACAGAAACAGGATGTTTCGCACCCATATCTTCATTATCCTTTCATACGTTGAGCTCAGTGGAACAGTCCGGCCACATCCCGGAAAGTGAAAAAGATCAGTACCGCAAACAGCAATGCCATGCCGCACAGATGGATCGTACCCTCGATCTTCTGGGGCACCGGCTTGCCGCGGATCGCTTCGATCACGCCAAACACCAGTCGGGACCCGTCCAGTCCGGGGATCGGCAACAGGTTCATCAGGCCCAGGTTGATGGAGATCAGCACCATCAACTGGATATAGGAGCTGAAGCCGCCTGCCTGCGTTTCTTCCGACACCAGGCGCACCACGCCCACGGGGCCTGCCGTCTGGTCCAGTCCCGCGCCGGTCGTTACCAGATCCTTGAGTGCGGACAGGATCGCGCCGCTCGCGTACACACACAGATCCCAGCTTTCAGCAACAGCCTGCGGCAGGGTCAGCGTTTGATTTTCCAGGATATACCGGCCGCCGATCATGATGCCCACGCGATAGCGACCTTCCGCTTCATCCCAGAAGGGCGTCATCTCAAAGGTCAGCGGTTCCTCCGCCCCTTCGCGCCGGACAGTCACGCGCAGCGGCGCGTCGCCTTCCTTCCACGCGGAAATGGCTTCCGTCACGCCGGTCAGCTCCAGATCGTCGCTCTGCATCTCCCGGTCGTTGATCACGAGGATCGTATCCCCGTCCCGCAGGCCGGCCCCGTATGCGGGTCCGTCCACCACAGCCTCGGAGATGACCGGTTCCAGTCCCACCGGCATTTGGACCCCAGCGCACCAATAGAACACCGTGGCCACAATGAAAGCCAGCAGAAGGTTCATCATCGGACCCATCAGCACGGTGAACATGCGTTTCCACACATTCTGCTTCGCAAACGCGCGGGGGTCCTCCGTATTCGCCATGTCCGTTTCATCCCCGACAAAGGCGCAATATCCGCCAAAGGGGATCACGCGCACGGAAAACTGGGTATCGTGCTTTTTGCTTTTCCAGCCGAACAGTTTCGGCCCAAAGCCCATGGCAAACTCCGTCACGTCGATCTTCATCAGCCGCGCGGCGAAGAAATGGCCGCCCTCATGCACCATCACCAGGATGCCCAGCATCAGGATCGCCAAAAGAACATACAGTATGGTCATCAACCTATTAACTCCTCAACAGCCAACCGTGCTTGCCGGTCGGCCTCAAAAATATCCTCCAGCCCGTCCGCCTTCAGATCGCCAATTTTCTCAAGTGTTTTCTCCACCAGCTCCGGGATCCGGCCAAAGGGAATCCGGTCCGCCAGGAACGCTGCCACGGCAGCCTCATTGGCCCCGTTCAGCACAGTGCAGGCCGCGCCGCCCGCGTTCAGGCACTCGCCGGCCAGCCGAAGGGCAGGAAAGCGCACGGGATCCCCAGGCTCAAAGGTCAGCTGGCCCACAGCAAACAGATCCAGCGGTTTCGATCCGGTGGGTACCCGGCGCGGATATGCCATCGCATAAGCGATCGGCACGCGCATATCCGGCACACCCAGCTGCGCCAGCACCGCCCCGTCCGCGAATTCCACCGCGGAGTGGACAATGCTTTGGGGATGAACGACCACCTGGATCTTTTCCGGCGGCATATCAAACAGCCATCGGGCTTCCATGATCTCCAGTGCCTTGTTGAACATGCTGGCACTGTCCACGGTGATCTTGGCGCCCATGCTCCAATTCGGATGCTTCAGCGCGTCCACCCGGGTAGCAGTTGCCATCTGTTCCCGGGTCCAGGTGCGGAAAGGTCCGCCGCTGGCCGTCAGAAGCAGACGCGTCGGCTCGTTTCCGTTTGCGGCGCGCAGGCACTGGAAAATGGCGCTGTGCTCGCTGTCCACAGGCAGAATGGGCTTCCCGAGCCGTGCGGCCCGGTCCATCACCAGATGACCGCCGGTCACAAGCGCTTCCTTGTTCGCCAGCAAGACCTGCCGTCCGGCATCCAGCGCGTCCATCACGCTCTGCAATCCCGCAATGCCCACGATGCTGATCAGCACCATATCCGCCGGGACCTCCGCGGCCGCGGCGTGCAGGGCTTCCTCGCCCATCACCCACCGGCAGAAGCGCAGATCTTCCGGGATCTCGCTCATCGGGATCGGCTCCGCCAGGCCCGCCATCTCAGGCCGGAATTCACGTACCTGTTCAAACAGTTTCTCCCGGCTGCGGTTGGCGGTCAGCGCCACCACACGGAAATCCTCCGGGTGCAGTCTGCACAAGTCCAGTGTCTGTCCTCCGATGGAACCGGTAGAGCCAAGGATCGAGATCGTTCTCATCGTTTGTTTTTTCCTCCGTTACGCAAGCAGCGTATACGCGTACATCAGCACCGCCATAAACAGCGCGCTGTCCAACCGGTCCAGCATCCCGCCGTGGCCGGGGAAAAGATTGGAAAAGTCCTTGATCCCGCTGTGGCGTTTGACCAGAGAGGCAAAAAGGTCGCCCGTCTGTCCCGCCACACCGCCGACCGCGCCCAGGATCAGATAATGCCACCACGGCGGCAGGATCGCCAGCGTCGGCTCATTGCAGGTGAAGCAAGTGACCGCAAACACGATCATGGCAGCCATCACACTGCCAGCCAGTCCGCCGATCGCCCCTTCAACGGTCTTATGCGGGCTCACCGCGGGGCACAGTTTTCTGCGGCCGAATTTGACGCCGGTAAACAGGGCCATCATATCGCCCACCAGCGGAACGGCCAGGGTCAGAGCCAGATAGACCACTTCCTTGGCATGCGGACGCATCAGGCTCATGTTTACAATACTCAATCCAGGCAACAGCACCGTCATCATGGGCAGTACACTCATGCTCAGGTCTGTCAGTTCCGGCTGTTCACGGAACAGCACGCACAGGCAGATCAACATCATGCTGCCCGCAATCAGCGGTACCAGTACCTTTTGACCAAAGAAGTAAGCCAGCGGAATACTCAGCCCGGCAGCCAGCCAAACCGGCCAGTCCACCACACGGTGACCCGCCGTTCGCAGCGCGCGGTATTCTTCCCAGATTGCGAACGCGACAAACACAAAACTGGTCGTCGCCATCACATATCCAGGCAGCACCAACAGTACCGTTGTCATAATGATCAAAAGAAGGCCTGTTACGATTCTCTGTTTCATAATCTCCGTTCTATCCTTTAATTTGGTAAAATACGCAGATCTGTCCCGGCCTTACAGGCGGGTCCCGAATCTCCGGTCTCTGCGCAGGAAAGCCAGCAAGGCGTCGTCAAAATCCGCCACGGTAAAGTCTGGCCAAAGCACAGTGGGAAATACAAACTCAGCATACGCGCACTGCCACAGCATAAAATTGGACAGGCGCATCTCACCGCTGCTGCGGATCAGCAGATCCACATCCGGCTGGCCCGCGGTATACAGATGATCCGCGATCAGGCGCTCGTTGATGCCATCGATGGAGATCTCTCCGTTCCGCACCATCAGGGCCACTTCTCGCGTCGCTTTGACGATTTCATCCTTGCCGCCGTAGTTGATGGCAATGTTCAGGTTCAATCCGGTATTGGTCGCGGTGCGCTGCTCCGCCTCGATCAGGGTGAAGCGCTGTTTTTCGGGCAGACCGGCCTTGTCGCCCAGGATGCGGATGCGCACGTTCTTGGCATGCAGCTCATCGATCTCGCTGTCAAAGAAATCGAGGATCAACTGCATCAGCGCTTCCACTTCCTCGCGGCTGCGCTTGTTGTTTTCCGTGGAAAACGCAAAGAGGCTCAGGCACTGGATGCCCAGTCCGTCCGCGTGACGGATGATCTCCCGCAGCGCCTCGGTTCCGGCACGATGGCCCTGACTCACATTCAGTTTATGCTTCTTGGCCCAGCGTCCGTTTCCGTCCATAATGACGCCCACGTGGCGCGGCAGCGCGCTCAGTTCTTCCTCCGTGAAGGAGTGACCGGTCACGTTTCTGACGTGTTTTCTGACTCCGAACATCGTTATTCCTCCCGCTTCATCCGGAAAAATAAGCAGGACACGCGACATGCGCGCGTCCTGCGTGAAATCATTGCCCGGGCTCTCCATCCGGGAAGACGCCCACTGTCAACTCGTTCTCTCTCACACGAATCACACGGGCTGTACCTTCCCGATCTTCCTTCCCCGGAGAAAAAGTCCTGATGACCACAGGCTCCTTTCCTTCTTCCCGCAGGATACGAACAGCCTGTTCCAATGTCAAACCCAGCAGATCTGTCATCAGACCTCCATGATCTCCTTTTCCTTGGCGGCGCAGATGGCGTCCACATCCTTGATGGCGTTGTCCGTCAGCTTCTGGATGTCTTCTTCCGCCTTCTTCTGTTCGTCTTCGGTGATTTCACTGTTCTTCTTCATCGCCTTGAACTTTTCAACACCGTCACGACGGATGGCGCGGATAGCCACCTTGGTTTCTTCGGCGCCTTTGCGGGCCACTTTGGTCAGATCCTTACGGCGCTCTTCGTTCAGTTCCGGGAAAACGAGGCGGATGATCTTGCCATCATTGGAGGGGTTGATACCCAGATCGCTCTTCTGGATAGCCTTTTCGATCTCGGTGATCATCTTGGTTTCCCAGGGGGCGATCACCAGCAGACGGGGTTCAGGAGAAGAAATGTTGCCAACCTGCTGAATGGGGGTCGGCGTTCCGTAATAGTCCACCATGATGCGATCCAGCACCTGGGGATTCGCGCGTCCGGCGCGCAGGGTCGCCAGGTCCTTCTGGTACACAGCACAGGATTTGCCCATCTTTTCTTTCGCGGTATCCAGCACATCTTTGATCATATTTCACTGACCTGCTGTTTCATTTATTATTTTCAATTTATAACCATTATAAATGGTTTATTCCTTCCTGACAAGT
>JAZUFB010000345.1:0-3813 GCA_045640475.1 Clostridia bacterium | reverse complement strand
GAACACTTCATTCGGAAAGGGAGAATCACTTCAACAGGGAGCGTACCATACAATGATGTACAGGTCAACTGATATGGATACATACTGCTTAGTGATGCGCTTTATTCATGCGCAGTATCAGGATTTTTTACTTCTTCGGTTGTGTTCTCGTAGCTGATGGTAAGCTGCGGGAACGGGATATTGATGTTGTTATCCCGGAACAGAATCAGGATCTCACGATAAAGACATCTCTGGAAAAATCGCTTTTCGCTTTCATTACATCTTCCGCCTATGCCGATGATGACAGAACTGTCGTCCAGCTTCATCACTCCGGAATAACGCAATTCACCAATCAAGCCGCGAATCTTGTCTTTGATCTTGGGAAGATTGCTGCGGAGCACTTTTTCAACACGTTCAATATCCTCATTATAGCTAATGCCAACCTTGCACAAAACATACGAATCCTTTTTTGTATGATTCAGAATGCCGGAGATTTTAGAATTATTGAAGATCTTGACGTCACCCAGGTAATCCTCTACCAGCGTCGTCCGGATACCGATCTCCCGAACATAGCCGGTGAAGCCGCTGATTTCTACAATATCTCCAACCCGGAAGGAGCCTTCAAAGATGATAAAAATACCAGAGAGAATATCGCTGATCAGGCTTTGGGCGCCAAGACCAACAACAACTGAAAAGATACTTGCCGTGGTTACAACGCCTGCCGTGCTGATGCCCAAAACCGTCAATGAGTAAAATACACCGAACAGAACGGAACCGTACTTGATCACAGACAGTAGCAGTCTGCCCACGGTTTCCACACGATTGCCCATATTCTTCGAAATGAAGGAAATAAAGAGACTGATGCTGGATGCCACGACCGCTATGTAAATCAGCACCACCACACAGTAAATGCAAGCGTAATAGTTCAGTCCCTTATCCCAGTTTCCTGTCAGGATAAAATGGAATGCGGATGCTGCCCCAAACAGTTTTTCCTCGAAGACGGTTGCAGCGATGACGCCAAGCCCTAACAGAGTAATGATCCAATTGATCAATTTGGCCATTTTCTGGTTTACTGTCATACTGTTCCAACCAACGTTGGTGCTGTGATATTTAGCCGATGCAGATCTCACATACTTAACCTTACCGTTGGACATGACAACCTTGACCATGCCGTTGTTTTCATCGTTTTTAATCATGTCCTCGAACAATGACTCCAGTGCGATTTCCTCATTTTCGTTAGATGCGGTGCAGAAGCAAAGCATCATTAAGTAGAAAATGGCACTGATAATCGTGGACAGCAGCGCAACCCTGACGTCTCCATCAAAAATTGAGTTCTGCGGCATATTGAGGGCAACCCAGAAATCATTTTTATATGTGATATACTGCAGGTATTTGATTCCAGCATTTTTTGTGAAACCTCTGTAATTGCCGGAGAATCCGTTGCTGCTGACGCCAAGAGCTTCGGCTGTTTTTCCGATATCACTGCTGATCGGTGACCAGAGGCAGATATGCTCCTGCGAATTATCAAAGATCGTTGCATAACCACCGTTGCCGACCTCAAACTTCTGCATCAGATATGCCGGTTCTGTTGTCTCCATGATTCGATCAATTCTTGTATCACTGATTCCCGCCTGAATCAGGCCCCTATGGCAAACAACCTCATAGGAGTCTCCATCATAAAGATAAGCACCGTTTGCAACGTACGCATCATAGGCCGAACCAGGCACATAAACACCGTCATGGGGGCCACTTCCACGGAGAGTATAGTAATAAATGGTCGTACCCATATACTGCCTGGCATTTCCAACATCATTGACCATAGGCTTTTGAATGATGTCCACTGCCTCGCCGGTCAGGATTTCACGGAATCTGTAGGACTGATCGTCAGGGTCTGTGCTGAGTGTAAACTTCCAGGTATCGTTGCTGGAAGCAATGATATGACCATGGTCATTAAAGATAAAAATTTCGTCGATGCCGTTTCGGTTTGCATACTGCATCAAAGTAGTAGAATTGCTTACCGAGGTGATCGGCTTTCCGTTTTGATCCAGAAGCGGATTGAACTGATCATCCAGATATGTATAAACCACATCATTGCCTGGAGTTCTGCTCAATTTTCCATTCAGGGCATTCGGGTCGCTCTCAACGAGGTACGAAATCAGCTTGATTTTGGATAGATAATGCTGCTCATAAGCCATTGTAAGGAGATCTGCGTTTTGATTACTGGAATCAAACAGCGACACAAGCTGCTCCACCGAAGAATCGGCAGAAGCCATGTTTTTTGTGAGCATGGTGAGCCGTTGCGCATTCCAGGTTACGATGAAAATGAGGGAAAGGCCCAGCACAATGACGGGTGCAATCCGCTTCGCCACGCCTACCTTAAAATAATATTGTCTGCCCAGCAACCGGAAAGTTTCTACGTTTTTGATGTTGATACTGTTTCTGACAGCTTTTTTTCGGTCTTTCGCACTTCGCTTTAACAGCTTGTCATCATATCCGACGATCTGCTCCGGGTCTACCTTCATGAACATGGTATAAATCATGATGATGATCGCAATCCCTGCAAAAACAACGATGATCAGAACCGAAGTAAGGAAGCTGGACCTGACGACAGATTGGGCTGGCTGTACTGCGGAGACGATCACGCCGTCCCCATAAAGCGCAGAGCTATATATCTTTGACTGGCACTGATATTCGACGCCATTTATCGTCTGAGTTCCGCGGTACTGATCATTGAGGACCTCCGCAGACAGTCCACTCGCTGAAAAATGTTCGCCGGTGAGAACCGTATTGCCATCATCAAAATAAGTGAAAATGCCTTCCTTGTCAATGGCAAACAGGAATCCATTGTTTTCCATCACTTCATTGGAAAGGACAGTACCCATATCTCCAATATCCGACATGAGCGTGTTTAGGGTACTCGCGTATGTTCTGAGTACCAGCGCTTCGCCTTCAGTCTGGGTGCTGCTGTAGAAATAGGACTCTCTGCTATCCTCTCCAAATCTTGCCCTGACCGGTTCGCACTCCGCCTGGATCACGACGGAACCATCGAAAGTATAGAAGCTGGTTCCGTTTATTTCCTGATCGTCGTGGATAGTGTTTCTGAGCATTTGGTCGATCTGCTCTTGGGTGAAGATATTGGCCTGTACAAGATTCAGGCCTACATGCGTTTGTGTAGAGGCATATTTCACGATTCCGTCTTTTCCAATGATTAGCAGCTCGATATTTCCGCCAACAGTATCGGCAAGGTTTGAAAAAGCAGCCTGATCAGAAAGGTACTGCCCGGACCCATTGGGGTTATAAATCAACCCCGCCAGCGTATTTACAATGGCCTGATTGTCGCGGTGAACACGGGCACTCAACGCATCTGCATCCTCTGCATTGGTATCCAGTGCATCCATCACAGTGTCGATGGAATGGGACAGGATGTTCTGAGCCTGCTTCACAGAATCCTGTTTCTGCAGTGCAAACATAGCTGTCATAAGGACTGATATTCCAACAATCAGCAGGACAGCATTAGTGATCATCCCTCGTTTCAAAATGGCAATCTGCTTTTTCATTCCCATAAACTGACCACCTTCACTGCAAACAGTTTTGCCCCATCTCATTCGTGTTTTGAAAAATGGAACGATAAATTATATCACGGCATATGATGGTAATACAAGTTTTTCTTGTGATAATGAATAAACCGTTGTCCTTAGGAATACGAAATAAGAGTTCTGACAGTGCTATCTTTGCAACTGAACGCAGAATTGCGCACAGTGAATTCATGCTATAGTTGAACTCGGCAGCAAGAAAGACCGGCATCGAATTGACCTGCATACCAATGTTACTTTA
>JAZUFB010000344.1:0-3599 GCA_045640475.1 Clostridia bacterium | reverse complement strand
GGACCTCCGTGAGATTCTGGGATACACGCAGGAGTACGTCGCGGAGAAGTCCCAGATCTCATTGGAGGATTATATTGAATATGAAAAGGGAGAAAAGGATTTTTCCTTCTCTCACCTGTTTAATATCGCCGAAACGCTGGGCGTGGATATCTCGGATCTGCTGACCGGAGAAAGTCCCAAGCTGCGCGGATATGTCCTCACGCGCAACGGCAAGGGCCTGGCCTTTGACCGCCGCAAGCAGTACCACTACCAGCATCTGGCCTATAACTTCAGCCACAAACTGGCCGAGCCCTTTATCGTCACGGTCGAGAAGGACGATCCCGGCGTGGTGAAGCAGGCCCATAGCCATGAAGGACAGGAATTCGACTACGTGCTGGAAGGCTATCTCCGCATCGTACTGGGCGGCAACGAACTGCTGCTGGCCCCCGGAGACAGCGTCTATTACGATTCCGCTCTGCCCCACGTGATGTACGCGCCGGAGCAGGATTGCCGGTTTATCGCCGTGGTCATCAAGGAAAACGCCAATGAATAAGGACGGGATGTGCCATGCAGCCGCTGTATCATGAATATATGGACGTGGAGGGGGATTTCCTCTCCTATGATGACTTTAACAAAAACTTCCGCCTGAAAAAGGTGGATCACTTCAATTTTGCTTACGACATCGTGGACCGGTATGGTCGCGAGGATCCGGAACGTCCGGCGATCGTGTGGACCGACCCGACCGGCAGAGTCGAAAAGTTCGACTTCCGTCGCGTGATGCTGGAGAGCAACAAGGCCGCCAACTATTTCAAATCCCTCGGCATCCGCAAGGGTGACGCCGTGCTGGTGATCCTGAAGCGGCACTTCGAGTTCTGGCCTGTGGTCATCGGACTGCATAAGCTGGGTGCGATCACCATTCCCGCCACCCATCTTCTGACGGCCAAGGATATCCGCTACCGCGTCAATGCCGCGGGCGTCAAGGCGGTCATCTGCACGGAGCAGGGAAGCTGTGTCGCGGACAGCGTGGCACAGGCCGCGCCGGATTGCCCCACGCTGGAGCATATGATCCTGGCCCGGTCCCATCGGGAAGGTTTCCTGAACTTTGACGAGGGCTTTGCCGCCGCGTCCGACGTTTGGGAAAAGCCGGAAGGGGAGGATTATGCCTGCGACAACGACATCATGCTGGTGTATTTCACTTCCGGCACCACCGGCAATCCCAAGATGGTCGCACATAATTTCTTCTATCCCCTGGGACATATCATCACCAGTATCTATTGGCAACAGGTTGAGGACGGCGGATTGCATCTGACCGTGTCCGAGACCGGTTGGGCCAAGGCCGTATGGGGCAAACTGTATGGCCAATGGCTCGGCGGAAGCTGCGTGTTTGTGTACGACTTTGACAAGTTCAAAGGCACCGAGATCCTGTCCATGATCGAGAAATTCAAGATCACGACCTATTGCTCCCCGCCCACGATGTATCGTATGATCCTGCAGGAGGACTTCAGCAAATATGACCTGTCCAGCCTGCACCACTGCGCCGTGGCCGGTGAGCCGCTGAGCCCGGAGATCGCGCAGGATTGGAAGAACCGCACCGGCATCGAACTGCACGAAGCCTTTGGCCAGACCGAGCTGGTCGCGACCCTGGCCACCTTCCCCTGGATGAAGGTGTGCCCCGGCAGCATGGGCAAGCCCGCGCCGCTGTTCGACATCGACATCGTGGATGCGGAAGGCAATTCCTGCCCCGCCGGTGTGACCGGCGAGATCGTGATCCGCGTGCATCACGGCAGACCGTTTGGTATGTTCGCCGGATATTACAATGATCCGGAAATGACCGCGGAAGCTTTTGAAAACGACATCTACCGCACCCGTGACCTCGCGTGGAAGGACGAGTGGGGCTATTTCTGGTATGTCGGCCGCGCGGACGATGTCATCAAGAGCAGCGGATACCGGATCGGTCCGTTCGAGGTCGAAAGCGCCCTGCTTGAGCATCCCGCCGTGCTGGAGTGCGCGATCACCGGCGCGCCGGACCCCGTCCGCGGGCAGATCGTGAAGGCGACCATCGTGCTGAAGCCCGGCTGGACACCTTCGGATGAATTGGTCAAGGATCTTCAGAATCATGTCAAGAAATTGACCGCGCCGTATAAGTATCCCCGTAAAGTGGAATTTATGGACGAACTTCCCAAGACGATCTCCGGCAAGGTGAGGAGATTTGAATTGAGAAAGAAGGAAGAGGGTTAACGCGCCCTCTCAGTCGCCAAAGGCGACAGCTCCCCCAGAGGGGGGGCCGAGGCAAATGTTAGGGCCAGCGTTTTCTAACTAAGAAGCTATATTTGCTTTCAAATTCAGTCTTGGCTCCCCCTCTGGGAGAGCTGGGCCCGAAGGGGCCTGAGAGGGCTATGAGCTATGGTTCAGACGGAAAACACAGCCATCGTTCTCCGACATGTGAATTATCGGGACAACGATAAGATGATCACCCTGCTTTCGCCGACGCGGGGGCGGGTGGACGCGTTGATCCGCAACTGCCGCAAGCCGAAATCCCACAACCTGAATTCCGGCGAACTGTTTGCCTTGGGCGATTATATGCTCACCGAGGCAAACGGCCGCTTTATCGTGACCTCCGTGAACCTGATCGAGACCTTTTATCCCCTGCGAAGTGACTATGACAAACTTGCCTTTGGCTCGTACCTGCTGAACCTGGTGGAAGCGGTGGCGGAGCCGGATCAGGAGCAGAAGGAGCTGTTTATGCTCCTCCTGCATACCTTGAGCCGGCTGGCCTTTTATGACCATGATCCGAAACCGCTTCTGGCAGGTTTTTTGCTGCATTTTTCCGTGTGCCAGGGCTTCCGCCCGAGGCTCGAGCACTGCGTCCTGTGCGGCAAACGTCTGCCGGAGGAAGGGGAGCTTTACTTTGACATTGAGGAAGGCGGCCTCTGCTGCGCGGAATGCCGCACGCCCGGTATCCAGGAAGTGATCACCCGCGCGCAGGCGGACTGGATGCGCATGGCCCTCGGGAGCGGCTCCGCCTCGTGGGTGAATACAGAAAGAATGTACGCGCCGACATCGGTGCTGAAGAAATACGTTGAAAACAAACTGGGCAGACGCTTCCGCAGTGGCGGATGTCTGCCGGAAATGTGAAAGGAGTATGCCCTTATGTCTTTTGACTATGCCCGACTGAAGGATCCCGGTTACTTCCGAGAAAACCGTCTGGACGCCCACTCGGACCATGTGGCCTATGCCTCCGAAAACGAGGCGGAGCTGGGCCAAAGCTCCCTGCGCCTTTCCCTGAACGGCGTATGGAAGTTCTTCTATGCCCGCAACGAGGGTCAGGTGATCCCGGATTTTGAATCCGCGGCTTACGATTGCCGCCCCTGGGAGGATATCGCCGTGCCGGCGCATGTCCAGCTGGAAGGTCACGGCGTGCCCCAGTATGCCAATGTCCAGTATCCCTGGTCCGGCCGGGAAGGACTGCTGCCGGGCCAGATCCCGGAATACTTCAATCCCGTGGCCTGCTATGTCAAATATTTCACCCTGCCGGAGAGCATGCGCGGCAAGCGCGTGTTTGTGTCCTTCCAGGGTGCGGAAAGCTGCGTGGCCGTGTGGCTCAACGGCCAGTATATCGG
>JAZUFB010000343.1:0-10690 GCA_045640475.1 Clostridia bacterium | reverse complement strand
GTGAAGGTGACGCTCGCCTTACCGTTGTTGTTACCGGTCGAGACTGGAGTTCCGTTTTCCGTGATCGTGAAGGAGAAGTTATCCGTGGTCGTCATCACGCGGCCCTTCAGTTCCTTCTCCGCTTCAGGCTTAATGGAGCCGGTAGCTTCGTAGAGGTTAGTGAAGGTCAGGCTATCCGTTTCAGCCGCCACGGTAACCGCGCTCAGGGTGCCGTCTCCGTTGTCAGAAACCAGAACGGTCCAGGTCTTGGTGGTGATGTCCTTGGTGATGCCGGGCAACGTTGTGTCGTCTTCAGAAATCACATACGTATGGGTGCCCACATCTTCCTGTGTATAGACGATTTCCGTGAAGGTGACACTTGCCTTACCGTTGTTGTTACCAGTCGAGACTGGAGTTCCGTTTTCCGTGATCGTGAAGGAGAAACGGTCCGTGGTCGTCATCACGCGGCCTTTCAGTTCCTTCTCCGCTTCAGGCTTAATGGAAGTAGTGGCCCCATAGGTGTTGGTGAAGGTCAAGCTATCCGTTTCTGCCGCCACGGTGACCGCGCTCAGGGTGCCGTCTCCGTTGTCAGAAACCAGAATGGTCCAGGTCTTGGTGGTGGAATCCTTGGTGATGCCGGGCAACGTTGTGTCGTCTTCGGAAATCACGTAGGTATGACTGCCAACATCTTCCTGTGTATAGACGATTTCTGTGAAGGTGACGCTCGCCTTACCGTTGTTGTTACCGGTCGAGACTGGAGTTCCGTTTTCCGTGATCGTGAAGGAGAAGTTATCCGTGGTCGTCATGACGCGGCCCTTCAGTTCCTTCTCCGCTTCAGGCTTAATGGAGCCGGTAGCTTCGTAGCGGTTAGTGAAGGTCAGGCTATCCGTTTCCGCCGCCACTGTGACCGCGCTCAGGGTACCGTCTCCGTTGTCAGAAACCAGAACGGTCCAGGTCTTGGTGGTGGCATCCTTGGTGATGCCGGGCAACGTTGTGTCATCTTCGGAAATCACATAGGTATGCGTACCCACATCTGCCTGCGTATATTCGATCTCCGTAAAGGTGACGCTCGCGGTGCCGTTGTTGTTACCGGTCGATACGGGGGTACCGTTTTCCGTGATTGTGAAGGAGAAGCGGTCCGTGGTCGTCATCACGCGACCCGTCAGCTCTTTTTTCACCTCCGGCTGGATCGAAGCCGTCGCCGCATAGGTATTGGTAAAGATCAGGTTATCCGTTTCCGCTGCTACGGTGATCGCGCCCAGCGTTCCATCGTGATTGTCAAAAACCTGCACGGTCCATGTTTTGGTCGACTGGTCCTTGGCAATGCCCTTCACCGTAGTGTCATCTTCGGCAATCACATAGGTGTGCTTGCCAACATCCGCCAGCAAATATTCGATCTCAGTAAAGGTAATGCTCGCGGTACCGTTGTTGTTACCGGTCGATACAGGAGTACCGTTCTCTGTGATCGTGAAGGAGAAGCGGTCGTCAGTCGTCATCACGCGGCCTTCCATCTTCTTCTCTGCTTCCGGCTGAATGGCGCCTTTCGGAGCATAAACATTGGTAAAGTCAAGGTCTTCACCGGTAGTCGTATCGCCAGTGATCGTAGCGATCAAAGCACCCGCGGTATCCTCGGTGACACTCACCGTAAAGGTATAACTCGTTTGATCATAAGTGATCCACGGCAGGTTCCCGACTTTTTCCGCTACAGTATACTCATGGTCACCCGTCGTGACATAGGTGATATCCTTAAAACTGTAGTCTCCCGCTCTTTTGACGGTCGCGGTATCGATTTCCACCCCATCTTCATACAAAGCAAGAGTAAACTCCACATTCAGAGGGATGTCAGGTGACAGATCCTTCAGTTTCTTGTTGCCGCCGAAGCTGACCGTGACCCCCGCCAATTTCTGGTTTGCCACGGACAGGCTACCTTCATGCATGACCGGGATATTGGCCACTTCCGTAGCGGGATTGAAGGTAAACTCGATCGGGTCCGTGAGCTTTTCACATCCCGTCGGGGCTTCTGTTTCTACCAGCAGATAGGTATCCGCATCCTTCAGCGTCAGGACCACATGGTCCACCAGCACATAGCCCTCGTCCCCGACTTCCACTTCGGTCGCCAGGTAATAAGTCGAGCTGCCATATTCCAGTGTTTTCGTCAAATCGACATCATTGGTTTTTTTCGTGTATAGCGCGAACTTGGCGCCCTTCAGCGGTTCGCCCGAATCCCCGTCGTACTTGAACAGCGTAAACTGACCGTGCTTGCTGGTCGCGCCGGAATCCTCCCGGGTGATTTTCATGCTTTCCTCGTGCAGGATCGATCCACCCGTGATGCCGGACACTGTCACCTTATTGGCGACTTTCACATTATCCCCGTACTCCGTCACTTTGGTCGCGTACGAAATCACAACCGGCACTTCATCCGGGATCTTAAAAACGATCTCCTGGCCTCCGGAACGGATCTGCCAGCAATCTGTAATCGCCTGGCCGGTCTTCTGATTCTTGACTTTGATCGTTTCCGGCTGCAGCGCCAGATTCGATGTCTGGAAGGTATCTGTCACTGACAACTCATCCGTGCCGTCGATCAGGTCCAACCCCTCCGGATTGATAACGATCGAGTAATCCAGCATATCTCCCTTGCCATCCTGAAGCTCCGCCCCTTTGTTGATCAGACCGGTCGGATACGGGGTCACGTTATCGTCCGCAACGATTGGCGTGACCGTATCATCCGTGTTCACCAGACCTGCCATCGCGGAATTGACAAAATCGATCGTTGCGGTCGTCATGGAAGACCAATCGATCTTGGCATATTCGTCGTCCTTGATCTTCAGTGTATAACGGGCCGTCAGCACATCACTCTTCCCAAGACTTTTGCTCAGCGGATATGCATACCGGTCACCATTCGGCAAAAGCTTTCCTGAAGATACCGTAAGCACATTCCCTTTGACCCAGTTCTTATCGCTGGCGTTCTCCCCGCAGATATAGCAGGTTTGCTTTTGGCCATCATCTTTTGTGATGGAAAAACTGTTATGAACAAATTCAAACCGTTCATCAAACGTATCGACAAAATTAAAGAAACACTCATCCCCGTTTTCACCGACCATGTCAAGCGTAAAGACAACCTCGTAGTCCACAGTGTGCTCCACAGGATTGATCCCAACGGTGCTCTTTTCCATGGTTTGGTTGCTGTTTTCCGTGTAATCCTTATAGGCTTCCACATTACCTTCCGGGCTGAAATAAAGGGTCGCTGTATTTCTGAGCGTCGCTCCGTTCTTCAGGGCCGAATCGATCGTATCCGAGGAATCCTTCAGGGTCTCATTTCTGGGGATCGCATAAGTGATGATCACTTTCGCGTCCGCGGTTTCTTTCCACACAGATTGGTCCTTGGATGTCAGACCGGTCCCGCCGAAGAGGATATAGAAATCATAATCAAAACTGCTGGTCCCGCCATCCGGCGTTTTACTCGCCTGATCCCCCTGCAGGACCGTGTAATCCGTATAGGCCATCCCATTGACCGTGATCGAGGAGATAGTCGGCCAGTTCCCGGTCTCCTTGCTGCTTCCGCTTCCGGTATCCGTTTTCAGCGTATCGTAAAGATAGAATACGCCCGTTTGATCCGTTCCCGCGGGTACATTCAGTTCCACCTGATAGGTGATGGTACCGTCCGTTCCCGTGGTGACATCGGTATAAGTCTTGCTGATTCCCGGGTCCACACCCTCGACCGATACACTGCCTTTGGTACTCCAGGAATTTCCTTTGACCGTCAGCTCAGCCTGATTTGTATAGGTGGTTTTTCCAACCGGATTTTGTCCGGTATAGGTCGTGTAATAGGAAATATCCGCCTTCACAGCGCCCGCGGGGATCTCGATACTATCCAGACTGTCAGCATAGACCGTACCCTTGGTCCCATCAGCCTCCTCATATTCCACCTTGATCGGACCCCCGGACGGCGTTCCGCTTCCGGTATACAGCGTCTGGTTGTTGTCCGGGGTATCCACTAATGTACCGCCAATATCGACGCCCAGATCTTTATTTCCCACAGAGATCGCCCATTTGAAGACCGGTGTCCCGCTCAGTGTTGTTGCCGATCCGCTTTTGGCTATATTCCGATGATTGATCCGTTTTTCCGCGTCGCCGCTGCCGGAAATATCATTGTTTCCGTTTTTCCCCTTGACGGTCGCTGTGTTTTTGAAGGTATGTTCGATATAGTCTTTCTTGATCAGTTCGCTCGGATCCACCTTCATCTGATAGGTGACCGTCACCGATTCACCGGAGTTCAGATCGCCCAGCGGGACCGAGAATTGGGTCGCCGAATCGACCGTCGCGCTCGTGCTGCTCCCGCCTACCTTGACACTTCCTTCGATAAGGGATAGCCCACTTTCGTGTTTGTCGAACAGCATCGCGTTCTTGATCTTTCCGTTCGCGGTCGCCTTCACAGTATAGGAGATCGTCTGCGTTTTTGTATCATAGTCCCCGGCAGTCTTTTCGACAGTCAAAGCCGCGCCGACCCGCAGATCGACCTTCAACTCCTGAGAATTACCAAATTCGATCGACTTCGGGTTCTCGTCCTTCGTTCCGGCAAAGTAACCCTCAAACTCCACATTCATCTCGCTTTCCAGCGAAAGCTCCGGCCAGGGAACATCCTTCCCGTCTTTGGAGAAAGTCAGAAAATCAACAGTCAGTTTATGGTCGGCAACATTTCCGCTCACATAGCCCACGACCGTCGTTTTGTCATCCAGCAGGATCGGTACACCCGAAAAATCCCTTGCCAAAGTGATCCCGTCCGGCAGTTCATAATAAGCCGGATCAGCAAACTGGTTGCCTTGGCTCGTTTCTTCAAAATAGACTTTGAAGGTATACGCGTCCGTTGTGTTGACCTTTGAGCCAGAAGTCACATCTTTGCCCTTCACATCGGTCACTTTGTAGCCGGAAACGCATAAGCCGAGATCCGCCACGGGATCCGCCAGAGCGATATTGACTACAGTGAAACAAGCCACCATCAAAATGGCCAAGATACAGACTAAGGACCGATTCTTCATTCGGGGTCCCTCCCTATGATAGATTTGGGGGATCTGCTGGTGCCGTGTCACGCGAGGACTTGTCTTTTTCAAAACCGAGAATTTATATGCGCGATGTTCCGGATCCGATGGGATCGCACACTCCGGAATGTGCTTATTGCATTTCTTTGTCTATGATCTGCAAAACACTTGCGGGTCATAGGTTTCCGACAGGTCAAACATGCCGGCAGGACTTCATTTGTCCATATAACAGTTTATTATAACATACATCGGGTTTTGTATACATATCGAAAACTTATTTTTTGAAAATTTTATCCCCTGAAAAAGCACCTTTTTGCCGTGCTTGCGAAGAACGCGCAGTGTGGTATAATAATGAAGTTGGCATAAAGCGAAACATCACAAGATACAGAATAAAGGAGGCATCACGGCGTGGTCCAGATCTTTGTTGTCGAAGACGAATTGCTGATCCGGCAGAATATCCGCGGGATCGTTGAAAACCTGCCCGCCCCGTATGCCTTCTGCGGCGAGGCATCGGACGGGGAAATGGCCCTCAGCATGATGCAGGAGCTGATGCCCGATATCCTGCTGACCGATATCCGTATGCCTTTCCTGGACGGTTTTGAGTTGATCCGTCATGCCCGCGCGATGATGCCCTGGCTGAAGGTCATCATCATCAGCGGATTTGACGAGTTTGAATACGCGCAAAAGGCGATCTCCCTCGGCGTGGACCAATATCTGCTGAAGCCGATCCGTCCGGCCGATCTGATCAAGGCGATCGAACAGGTCGCCCACCAGCTGGAGGAAGAGCGTTCCCGTCCTGCCGGCGGTGTTGACGAGGACGAGATGAATCAGGCCCTGCGTCAACATTTTATGCAGCAATTGTTCTTCTCCGGAGACAGTACCGCCACCCTGCTGGAAAAAGCGCGTGCCCTGCGCATGGAGATCGTAAGCCCCTATTATCAGCCCGCGGTCTTCAATTTTGAAGCTCCCGCCGAGGAGCGGAACCATTTGCTCCAGACCCTGCGCGGCCTGCCGGAAAAAGCCGGGATCCCCCTGTGGCTCGTGTCCGGCTCTGCCCAGGTGACCATTCTGGTGCACGGAAACGAACCGGAAGCCCTGGTGGACCAGATCTGCCGCTTTAACGCCATGGTGCGCCACGAGGTGGGCAGTCAGGTCGTCGTAACCACCGTACTGGGCAGCCCGGTGCAGCGTTTGAGCGCGATTGCTGACTCTTACCGTACCGCGGTGGATATGATGCGCCGTGTGCTGCCGCTGTGCCCCGGTCAGTTTATCGATGTCAACGACGCGGTGCAGGTCACCGCGGAGATCCTGACCGCGGAAAGCACCTTTGGCGACAGCTACCGCCAGAAGCTGCAGTATCTTCCCCGGGAGGAAGTGCCCGCGCTGGTGGAGGAAATGCTTGCCGGCAATCAGTATGACAGTATGCTGATGCGCTATTATACGCTGATCGACCTGATGAAGATGACGACCCAGCTGATTGCGAAAAAGCAACCCTCCGCTGACCCGAAAGATGTGGCAGCCGAGCTCTGCAGCCGTTTTGACCTGTCCGCCGCCGCGGCAAAGAAAGAACTTTTCCGCGATACGCTGACTGAGTTGCTGACGCTGGCCACGGATCCCCGTTCCGGAGAAGACAGCGCGCGCCACGGCTATGTGATTTCCCGCGCACGGGAATATGTGGCGGAGCATTACAACGATCCTGACATCAGTCTGATTTCTGTGGCCGAGCACGTAAACATGAGTGCCGCGCATTTTTCCACCGTTTTTTCCCAGAGTATGGGCCAGAGCTTTATCAACTATCTGACCAGCGTTCGTGTGGAAAAAGCAAAAGAGCTTCTTGCCCATTCAGACATGAAGCTCTCCGCCATCGCACTCGAGATCGGCTATAACGAACCGAATTATTTCAGCCATGTTTTCAGAAAACAGGAAGGCATGACGCCAAAGGAGTACAGGAGCATCGCGCGGACGTAGCCGCGCGATGAGGGTACAGGGCGCTTCACCCTCAATTAATATCCTCTCGCGTCAATCAACTCACGCGTCGTGTTCTCACGGTCAAAAACGGCCTCTTCAACGTAGGTCAGTTTGGGCGGGGTCACGCCGGATTCGAGTTGCTCGATAATATTCCGGACGCGGGGTCCATGAAGCGGATTACATTCCACATCATAACTGATAATGCCATCCATCAGCAGACCCAGCGCGTTTCGGCTGGCGTCAAAAGAAAGGATCGTCACATCCTCGCCGGGCTTCAACCCGGCTTTTTTCAGCGCGTCCACCGCGCCATAGGCCATATTGTCGTTTTCGGAATAGATCACATTGAACACGGTACCCGCATCCAGCACGGTTTCAACCAGCTCCTGGCCCTTGGCCTGCGTAAAGTCACCATCCTCCCGGAAGACCAGTTCCCAGGCGGGGTGGTTCGCGATGCCTTCATCCAGCCCCAGCGTACGTCCGATCTGCGCCGAGGAGCCAAGGTTTCCCTGAAGATGAACGATCTGAAGCGGCTGATCCCCAAAGGTCTGTTCCATCCAAGCCACAGCGCGACGCCCTTCCTCGCGGAAATCGGAACCGACCCAACAGGTGAACAGATCGTCATCGGACACTTCGATCATGCGGTCCACCAGGATTACCGGGATCCCAGCGGTCTTCGCCTCAGTCAGCACAGTATCCCAACCCGTCTCCGTTGTCGGAGCCAGAACGATATAGTCCACTTCCTGCTGGATAAAATTGCGGATCGCCGTGATCTGACGGTCCTGCCGGTTCTGCGCGTCATCCAGGATCAGGCGATAGCCGTTTTCGGCGCTCAACGCCTGCTGCATGCTGAGCGTGTTCGCCGCGCGCCAGTCGCTTTCCGCGCCGACCTGGGAAAACCCAACAGTAACGGTCTTCTCGGTCGGTTTCACTTCCGGTTCCTTCCGATCCCCGGCACAACCGCACAAAGAAACGCACAGGGCTAACAGCAACAGTGTCAGCAGTACGATCTTCAAAAACTTTGACGGATTGATTCCCCGCTTCATGCCTTTCCGTCCTCCTTCGTTTTCTCCGTTTCTTCCCCAGTGACCAGGTTGGACGCCAACCGGACGGTCACCGTTGTGCCGACGCCCTGCTCACTTTCAAAGCTGAGACCATAGGGTTCACCGCAATACAGACGGATCCGCTTGTGCACATTCAGCAAGCCCAATCCGGTATGTTTTTCCTCATAAATGCCCGCGCGCAGGGTCTCCAGTTGCTCGGGCGTCATACCCGCGCCGCTGTCCCTCACGCGCAGCAGCAGATCCTCCCCGTCCCGACAGGCAGAGATCCAGATGGTCCCCATCCCGCGGCGGGTTTTGATCCCGTGATACAAAGCGTTCTCGACCAGCGGCTGAAGGATCAGCTTCGGCACCACAACGCCCAGCAGCTCATCCGGAATATCGATCTCATAGCGCAGTTTATCGCTGTAGCGTACAGACTGGATCTCCAGATAACTGGTCACCTGTTTCTTTTCCGTTTCCAGGGTGATCAGATCCCGTCCCTTGGAAAGCGAATTACGGAAGAACGAAGAAAGATTGGTCACCATATCCACCACATCGTCCTCGCGGTGGTTCTCCGCCAGGATCGCGATGGAGTCCAACGTATTATAAAGGAAATGCGGGTTGATCTGCGCCTGAAGCAGTTCCAGTTCGGCGCGGTGAAGGTACTTCTGGTCCTCCATCTGCTTGGCCATCAGGGCATTGATCCGCTCCGCCATGGTATCGAAGCCCCGGTCCAGCGTGGCCAACTCGCGGATATCCGTCTTGACCGGCTCGCTGTGGAATTGGCCGCGGCCAAAGTCCTCCGCCTTGCGGGACAGGGCCTCCAGCGGTGTTGTGATCTTCCGTGTCACCCGGACCGAGCTGGCCAACACGATCGCGACCAGCAAGGCGATACCGGCCACCACCACCGCCAGCACCACACGCGTCCGCCCATTGATGGCATCCTGCAAACGCGCCATCTCACGCACTTCATCATCGATATAGTCGTGCATATAATTTTCGATCAGCAGCGTCAGACCGGTCTCGCCGCGGATATTGCGGTCCAGCAATTCCATGCGCGTATCATAGGAAGGTTCCAATGCAATCTCCGTCATATAGCGGCGAAGATTCTCACACATGTTGAGCATGCTATGGACACGCCAAATATTATCCTTCAGCACAGTGGTCTGCTCCATCCTTCTCAGGACCTCCACCGCCTCGTCGAGTTCGCGCGTGGGCAGGCGCGCCACCGAATCGTCATCACGCGGCGTGATGACATGGTCATACATCGCGCTGTCGATACTGTTTTTGAATTCCGTGTTAAATCCGGCGGCGATATCGGCATTTTGCAGGATGTTGTCATACTGGGCGTTGATATTGAGAAACATGAGCACCAGCGCAGCCAGGATCAGGACCATGGTTGCCGTCAGGATCAGCAACAGTTTGCGCACACGGTCGTTGACCGTGGTCCCGCCGGCAATGATGGCATTACGGTTGACTTCGGACAGTTTCAGTGTTGTCACCCCTTCCGGGAAAGACGGAATCTCCCCGTCTGACATTCTTGTTTCCATTTTATCATACCCCGGCGGGGAAGCATAGACACGCCCGGTCCATCTGAAAAAATTGTCATTTTTCAAAAAAAAGTATCATTTCATCCATGCAGCTTGAAAGAAAACGCAAGTTTTTCTCAGAAACAGCAAAAGAATGTGAATGTTTTCTTGTATTCCGTCTGTTAGTATGATATCAACAGTTCCTTAGGGAACAAAATGAACAGGAGGAAATAACTATGAAGAAAATCGTTCGCCTGGTTGTCGCTCTGGCTCTGGTTCTCGCAATGTGCGCGAGCCTGGTCGCTGTGAACGCCGATGCTGCCGCCATCAAGGTCGGTATCATCAATCTGGATCCCGCTGAATCCGGCTATCGTGAAGCCAACGTCAACAATCTGCACGCTGTGTTCACCGCCGAAAACGGCTATGATGCCGCTTTCGCCACCGCTCCCACCGCTGACAAGCAGCTGGAAGCCGCCCGTACCTTCATCAACGACGGCGTGGATTACATCCTCGTTTCTGCCGCTGAAGTGACCGGTTGGGACGAAGTGCTGACCGAAGCCAAGGAAGCTGGCATCGGTGTGTTCCTGTTCGACCGTATGATCGAATGCGATCCTTCCCTGTACCTGGCTGCTGTCGTTTCCGACATGGCTAAGGAAGGCGAGACCGCTGTTGCTTGGCTGGAAAGCCTGAACCTCGACGCTTACAAAGTCCTGCACATCCAGGGCCAGATGGGTTCCGCCGCTCAGATCGGCCGTAGCGAAGCGCTGCAGGCCAAGTGCGAAGCCGATGAAAAGTGGACCATGGTCCGCGAAGGCACCGGTGGAGACAACTGGGACGCCAACATCGCCCGTCAGATCGCTGAAGCTGCTATCGACGCCGGTGAAGAATTCAACGTTGTGTACGCTGAAAACGACGGCATGGCTCAGGGCGTTGTCGAAGCTCTGGACGCTAAGGGCATCACCCACGGCGTTGGCAAGGACGTCATCATCATGGGCTTTGACTGCAACAAGTGGGCTCTCCGCGAACTGCTGGCCGGCAACTGGAACTACGACGGACAGTGCAGCCCCTTCCAGGCTGAACTGATCGACGGCATGATCAAGACCCTGCAGGCCGGTGGCCAGATCGAAGGTCTGAACGA
>JAZUFB010000342.1:0-3393 GCA_045640475.1 Clostridia bacterium | reverse complement strand
GTCTAATCCACTCAAGCTGAATCTATCCAAATGGAGAGCCGGATACTCGGAGACGAGTAAGTCCGGTTCGGGGGCGAGTCTTTGGAAACTGACAGCAGAAATGCCGCACAGCGCCGGAGACTTAGCCTACAACATCAAAACGGCGGGTACGGTAACACCTACTGGAATCACGGCTTATGACACTGAACCCGTGATTGCCGGAAGCATCCTTGAGTACAAGGGCAAGTATTACCGGATCGGAGAAAGTCACAAGGAGTTCATTGCGGACAAGTCTGAGGACGAAGACTTCTATCTGCTGACGCTCATGGCAGTAGCACGGGAGTTGAACATGAAGGATATGTCACAGGCGGACGTCCATCTGGCTGTAGGTCTGCCGTTTACCTGGGTACGTGCGCAGCGTGAAAGCTTCCGCGAATATCTTATGCGTGATCCGTGTGTGGAATACCGTTTCAAGGGAAAGGATTACAAAGTGCGCTTCGTCGGATGCAGTGTTTATCCGCAGGGCTTACCTGCCATAATCACCCGTCTCGGCAGTACACAGGGTATGAATATGCTTGCGGATATCGGAAACGGGACGATGAACATCCTCTATATCATTAACAAAAAGCCGATTGAGAGCAAGAGCTGGACGGAAAAATATGGTGTGAACCAGTGCGTGATCGCGGCCCGCAACGCTGTTATGGACAACTTTGGTGTAAAGATTGACGAGTCTGTGGTAGAGCAGGTACTCAGAACCGGAACCGCTGACATCGGACAAAAGTATCTGGATGTCATTACGGAAACGGCGCGACAGTATACCAGTGGAATCTTCACCGTTCTCCGTAAGTACGAATACGATCCCGAGCTTATGCGCCTGATCATCGTTGGCGGAGGCGGGTGCCTCATTCGGAACTTCGGCAGCTATGACGAGACGCGCGTCATGATCCTCGATGATATTTGTGCAGCCGCAAAGGGATTCGAATTCATCGCGGCTGCCGCCCTTCGCAGAAAGGCAACCTGATGAAGGATATCCGAGAGAGCCATGTCCGGTTCGATCTGAGCATAGAAGAACAGCGTCAGGCATGGGAAGCTTTGCAAAACATGGACAGAGAAAGGTTCCATTCGATGAATCATTTCATCTGTCACGCAATCAACTCATTTGTTGATCCGAAGGTGCCTGTCCTCGATGAGCAGACGCGCGGACAGATTGAAGAATATGCCGCGCAAATAGCGAGATCAGCTACGGCCATCATGGAAAAAACACTCCCTGCTTTCCTTTCAGGCTGCTTTTCCGTGTCATCGCAGTCAACAATTGTTCCTGTTCCGGCGCAGAATATCGTTCCGGCTGAAGAAGCAAATGAGTTGGTGCCGAACGCAGAAGAAATACCTTTTGATTATTTGGGTGAGGAATGAAATGCTTGCAACGAGGAGGCTGGGAACTGAGTTAAGCCCATGGACCAAAGTTCGGGTTTTTGGGACTATTTTCGTCCATTGCTTGGACCATTTTCTTTCTTCAGAATGAAATTTGGTCCCATGGATGTACCATTTTGGTCCATCTGTGGGACTACCCATTTTTACGGAATTAGGTTGACAAACGCGGGTAATCGGAAAACGGAAACACGACGCGAGGAAGGGTTTTCGTTTTTCGTCGGTAGCAAGTAACGCCTTGTAAGACATTTTCTCCGAAAATGCTCACAGGCATCCTTGATGGGGTAAGCACCCCATACCCGCTAATGGTTCGCTGCGCTCACAGCATGATTACATCATGAAAAAGGAAAGGGGGAATCCTATGAGGAAAGAAAGCAAAGATATGACCATTACGTTTCGCCTCGAAAGCGAACTATATAGCAAAATAACCGCGTCGGCAAAGTCGGCCGGAGTCACGGTTGGAGAATATATCCGATGCCAGCTCCGCAAGGGCAAGGTCATTGTTAAGCAGCAAAATGTTGTCGATGTGCCTGAAATCAAGCAGGTGAGGGGGGAACTGGGGAAGATCGGGAGCAACCTCAACCAGATTGCTCATTATTATAACGGCGGCGGTTCACGGAGCAGGGAGATGTATGAAAACATCCAAAGGGCGCTTGCTGATGTCTATGCGATGAAATTCATGGTGGAGAAGATGGGAGGTGATTTCTTTGGCGGTACTAAAGCATTTACCGGTCAGAAACGCTGACTACGCGGGCGCGCAAACCTATCTGCTGTTTGAGCATGATGAAAGAGGAAAGTTGCTCTATGACAAAGATGGGCACATGATCCTGCGCAAAGGTTTCATCCAATCAGGGCTCAACTGCGATCCTTTCAGCTTCAATACCGAGTGCGCGGAGCTGAATGCGCAGTGGGGAAAGAACAGGGGGAAGAACGATGTTTATGCCCATCATTATATTATGAGCTTCGATCCCCGTGACACTGAATGCGGGCTCACTCCCGAAAAAGCTCATGCCATCGCAGAGGAATTCGCAAAGTACTTTTTCGCGGGTCATCAGGTGCTGCTGGTCACGCATCCTGATGGTCACAACGGAAGCAGGAACATCCACACTCATATCGTGCTAAACAGTCTCAGAAAAGAGAATATTCCATACCGGGATTTTATGAATCGTTCGACGGACTGCCTTGCGGGCTATAAGCATCACCAGACACGTGACCTGTTCATGACAATGCTCATGCGCATGAACGAACTGTGCGAGCGAGAGCACCTGCATACGGTGGACTTTTCGGTACCTGCAGACCGCAAACTAAGTGATCGGGAATACAAAGCTCGAAAGCGGGGTCAGGAACAACTGGATGAGAGCAATCAGCCCATCATTGATGCGGGGCTTCATCCGCGCTATACCGATTATCAAACAATCAAAGACGAAATCCGGAACGCGATAGACGCGGCAGTGAAGAAAGCGAAAACAGAAGAGGGATTCAGAAGGATTTTGGAGGAGCATTACCACATTGAGCAGAAGGAGACCCGCGGCGTATGGAGTTATATCCACCCGAATCGCGACAAGCCCATCCGCGCGAGAAGTTTAGGTCGTATCTATGAAAAGGAAGCCGTTCAAAACCGTATCCTCGGAATCGAAGACATCGACCGTAGCCGTCCTGAATACGAATCTCTTCCGAAGATTTTCGTGCTCCATTCCGACCTGCGGCTGGTAGTCGATATCCAGAATTGTGTGAAAGCCCAACAGAGCGCGGCGTATGCTCGCAGGGTAGAAATGTCGAATCTCCAGCAGATGGCAAAGTCCGTAGCATACCTCTCAAACCACAAAATCGGAACGCTGGATAATTTGAGAGCACTGCGAGCCGAAGCAGAACAGGACTACAAAACGGCAAGAGATGCCGTCCGCGATGATTATCTGGAAATCAAGGGAATTAACGAGGAGATCCATTATCTGGGACAGTATCTGGCTAACAAAAAGGCGTATACGG
>JAZUFB010000341.1:0-9191 GCA_045640475.1 Clostridia bacterium | reverse complement strand
TGCGTACGTGCCTTCACGGTCAGCTCCGCGGCCTTCTTGCGCAAAACTTTCTCCCGCTCGGCGTAGCGCTTGCGTTTTTCTTCCGCGCGGCGCAGACGTTCATTTACTTCATTCAGCGTTTTCTCCATGCAATCACCTCCTCCCTCAAGGGCAAAACCGTCAGCGTGGGCACCGTCCGTTTTTCATTTGCCCTTCACTTATATATACGCACGGGCAAGTCCCGCAATTCAAATTTGCGACGAATCTGCACATTTGCCCCCAAAAACACGAAAATCGATGTGCAGATTTGCACATCGAGCAGGACAAAGAGAAAAACCGACTGAAACATCAGTCGGTCGAAACATGAAATAGAAAAAGTCACATGTATCTTACAGATTATCGTTCTGAGTATTTGTCACAGGTTGATCCGCATCGATAACTTTTCCTTCAACAAAATAATCAAACCGCGTTTATCCTCTCCAGATTCAAGTTTGATTGAGACATTTTCACCTTCTTGGTATGTTGGCAATCTCTCTACAATTTCTTGATAATTCATCACTCGTCCTGATACACACTCATGATAAACCATAACGTCAAAGTGGGTACCAAACATTACGATTTTCATAGGTACATAGAATGAGAATGCATGTGAATCAGCTTGTATAGATTCCAACTCTTTTTTCTTCATTGTCAAAGGTACCACCAAGTGAGACTTGTTCCCATGCGGTTCTCACTTTTTCTTTACTAATCAAATCAGACAAATAGTAAAGGAGGTTGTACCTTCCTTGAAGAAATGAAAATTTTCAATTATGCCGCCTGCAACTGTTACAAACTGTGCTGCAGGGGATTCAAAACATCCTTGAGCATCTGGGCTAGCTCGGGAATGCGGCTTGGAGAAAAGCGCGGTGTGGGGCCGGAGATGCTGACGGCGGCGATGGGGAGACCCTGCATTCCGATGATCGGAACGGCTACGCATGTTACACCATACTCGTGCTCCATATTGTCCACGGCGTAGCCGCGGGAGCCGGTCTTCATCAGATCGCTGTGCAGGGTCATGGGGTCCGTTATGGTGCATTCGGTGTACCGCTGCATGGGCAGGCACATAACTTCGCTGATCGTTTCTTTGGGCATAAAGGCGAGCATCGCCTTACCCAGACCCGTGCAATGCATGGGGGCGTGTTCACCCGTGATGACTCTTCCGGGTGTGATGAAGTTGGGAGAAGCGGATGCCAGATACAGAACCTCGTTGTTGTTGGGAATGGCAAGATAACATACTTCGTTGCACATCGACGAGATCTTCTGAAGATACGGCTCGAATATCCTGCGGTAGTCCAGCGCGGAATTGACGATATATCCATAGTGGAGCATTTTGAGTCCCAGGTGATATTTATTGTTATTGGGATTCTGTTCTACGTGCCCCAGACTGACCAGAGTGGAAAGGATATTGAAGACGGTGGCTTTCTGCAGGCCGAGCTGGGTTGCGATTTCCGTAATGCCCAGTTCCGGGTTTTTTGTCGTAAAACAATCAAGCACGGCCATTGCCTTGGCCAGAGACTTGACTTTGAAATCATCGTACATTTGCAGGCACCCCTTTCATGCTCGGCATAATTCTATCCCATGTAGGATGTGTTTGTCAATGATATACGTTATGTTTAACAATGATGAACGGAGTAAAAAAATATTGAATCCGGTGGCGTATTCCATTGACACGCAATTTGGGGAATGTTAGAATTATCACGTAACATAACGGTTACAGCGGTACGAATCCGAATAGTATAGGCGGGGGGATATAATGACAAAAGGGTCAAGATTAAAGAGGTTTGAAAAGGCGCTTAATCGTGATAAGTACCTTTACATGATTATCGCACTGCCTGTAGTGTATTATATCCTGTTTCATTATGTCCCGCTGTACGGTATTCTGATCTCGTTTTTCGATGTCAAGGTATTCAGGGGACTGCGCGAGTTTTTGGATGCTCCCTATGTGGGACTCAAGTATTTTGCGGAATATATCACGGATCCCTATTTCTGGAAGCTGGTCAGGAACACGGTTATCATCCGCCTGTATTCGATCATCTTCAGCTTCCCGATTCCGATCCTCTTTGCGCTGATTCTGAATGACGTGAGGAATGTGGCGTTTAAGAAATTTGTGCAGACCGTCACGTATCTTCCCCACTTCATTTCCACCGTTGTCATCTGCGGTATGCTGAAATCCTACTTCGCGTCGGATGGTATCTTCAACATGCTGCGCGTGGCTCTGGGCGGTGAACCCAAGCCGTTCCTTTCGCTGCCCCAGTATTTCAGAACGATCTATATCGGTTCGGGCATCTGGCAGAGCTTCGGCTGGAACTCGATCGTCTATCTGGCTGCTTTGACCGGCATCAATCCCGAATTGTATGAGGCCGCTACGCTGGACGGCGCGGGACGCCTGCAGAAAATGTGGCATGTGTCTCTTCCTGGCATCAAATCGACGATTGTGCTACTGTTCATTATGCAGGTCGGTCAGATCATGAATGTCGGCTACGAGAAGATCCTTTTGCTGTATAACGGCTCCACGCAGGAAGTGGCCGATGTTATCTCCACTTATGTGTACAGACGAGGCATTATAGATTCCAGATTCAACTACGGTACCGCGGTAGGCCTCTTTACCTCGGTGATCGGGTTTGCCTTCCTGACCGCGTCCAACGCGATCAGCAGGGCACTCTCCGAAACCAGCCTTTGGTGAGACAGGGAGGACGACGATGAAAATTAAGCAAACCCGCGGAGACCGGACGCTGGATGTCATCAATACGGTCATATTGATTATTTGCTGCTTCATTACGCTGTATCCCATGTTTCTGGTGGCAATTTCGTCCATCAGCGGCGGTGCCTATGTAGCACGCGGTGAGGTGTCATTCTGGCCCAAGGGGATCACGTTCTCTTCTTATAAGGTGCTCATGCATGACCGCTATTTCTCGGTCAGCATGTTCAACACCCTGTATTATACGCTGCTGTATACGGCAGTGAGTCTGTTCATGAGCGTGCTGTGCGCGTATCCGCTGTCCATAAAGACATTCTCAGGCAGAAAAGTGATCATGAAGCTGGTCACCATCACGATGTTCCTGAGCGGCGGAATGATCCCCAGCTACCTTGTCGTAAAAAGTCTCAGACTTCTGGACAGCGTTTGGGCGCTGATACTGCCGGGGGCCATATCCACATATAACATGGTCGTTATCCGCTCCTTCTTTGAGGGAATCCCCGGTGAGCTGCGCGAAAGCGCGTTCATCGACGGTGCCAATGACATCGTGATGCTGTTCAAAATCACGATCCCGCTGTCTTTGCCGGTGCTGGCAACGATGACCCTGTTCTATGCGACTGGCATGTGGAACAGCTACTTCTCGGCTCTGCTTTACATCAGCGAAAAGAGCCGCTATCCAGTGCAGCTGATCCTGCGCAATATGCTGATCGAGGACCAGATGAGCGAGGAGTATGCCAGCATTGCAAGCGATATCGACATTGTGCCGCTGACGCTCAAGTACGCATCCATCATGATTTCCACTTTGCCGATTCTGCTTGTGTATCCTTTTGTGCAGAAATATTTCGTCAAAGGCGCACTGGTCGGTTCACTGAAAGGTTGATTATGAACCCTGAGTGGTTTATAAATAATAAAAGGAGGACTTCCCATGAAACGTACCCTTGCAATTGTGTTGGCGTTGATTCTGGCGCTGACCTCGTTCGCACTCACGTCTGCCGAAGAAGCAGAACCCATCACGGTTGAGGTTCTGATGGGTGAAGCGGCTCTTGTCCCGCTGACCGACGATTTCACCTACTATCAGAAGCTTGAGGAAAAGACCGGCATCCACATTCACTTCGTCTCCGTTCCTTCCGCTGACTACAACACCAAGAAGTCTACCGCCCTCAGCACCGCTGATTTCCCGGATATCATGCTGGTGGCGCAGAGCGACCTGAACACCTATGCAAGTGAAGGCCTGTTTGTCAACCTGAGCGAGCATAAGGATGAGCTGGAAAACTTCTTCAACGTTGTTGAGAAGTATCCCGATGCCAAGGTCACCTACATCGACGGCAATGCCTACGCATTCCCCACCATCGCCCGCTGGGATAAAGTCAGAGGTTCTGCCCTGATCGCCCGTAAGGACATCATGGATGCTCTGGGTGTGGAAGTGGAATCCATCAAGACCTGGGAAGACTTCAAGGGCCTGCTGACTCAGGTCAAGGAAACCTATCCCGACATGATCCCCTTCATCGCCCGTAAACTCAGCGCTGATACCTACTATGCGCTCGGCGCATATAAGGGAATCATCTTTGATCCTCAGGAGGGCAAGTGGTCCTTTGATCCCATCAAGGAAGGCGCCCGCGCCGCCCTGGAATACCTGAACGGTCTGTATACCGAAGGCCTTCTCGATCCCGATTTCAGCACCTGCACTTCCGCTGATTGGCAGCAGAAGATGACCAGCAACAGAGGCTTCTGCTATCTGGACAACGTCAACTTCGCCAACACCAATCTGCCCGCCCTGCAGGCAATCGTTCCCGAGGCCGAGTGGGTCATCATCCCCATGCCCGAGAATGAGAACGGCCTCGCCCGCGGCCTGTTCACCAACCCCCATCAGCTCACCCGTCTGTGGGTCATCAACGCTGCCAGCGACAAGATCGATGCCTGCCTCGAACTGTTCAACTATATGTACACCGAAGAGGCGTGCACCATTTTGAACCTGGGCACCGAAGGCGTTGACTTCTACTACGATGAGAACGGTCAGGCCCACTATACCGATGAGGTCATTGCTGCCTACTCCACCGACGGCGCGTTTGTGAAGACCGCGATGCAGGCCGTATGCGGAAACGCCGCGTATGAGACCTTCGTCCCCTATTCCGATAACCTTGCATACTTTGCCGTGGTACCCGCCCATCAGGACGCATGGTATCAGTCCATCGCCAATGATCCCGCGTTCACCTATCCCGTGAATACCCCGCCCTTCAACGCGGAAGAGCGCGAAACCCTCAATGCGATCTCCACGAACATCAATACGATTCTGGACAAGATGTACTCTGACCTCGTGCTGGGTCTGGACAGCTTCGACAACTTCGATTCCTATGTACAGCAGCTGATCGATGCAGGTGCTGAGACCATGGAAGACATCTACAACGATGCTCAGGCACGCATTGGCTGATCATTAACCGATTCCGGGCGTAAAGCAGGCAGCTGCTTTACGCCCTTCTTCGAGGAGAAAGATATGAGCGTACTGACATACAGCAGAACCATTCCCGTAAAGTATGATACGGATATCGTCGTGCTCGGCGGAGGCATTGCCGGCATTGCCTGTGCTCTGACCTGCGCGAAGATGAACGCAAGGGTCATGCTGATCGAAAGATCCTCTCTTCTCGGAGGAAACGCGACGATCGGCGGCGTGGCGAACTTCTGCGGCAATACGATCGGACAGGGCTATGCGTTCGATACGATCGTTTCGGCGCTCGAAGAATTTGACGCCATACGGCCGGTGGTGAAGGGAACGGACACCCGCGTGTTCAACCATGTCATACTGGCCTCTCTGCTGCCCGAACTGCTGATCCGCCACGGCGTGAAATTCCTGCTGCATGCCTCCCTTGTGGACGCGGTCCTGACCGGTCCGCATATCGATCATGTGATCGTGGACGGCCCCTCCGGTCTGTTCGCCATCAGTGCGAAGCAGTTTATCGACTGCACCGGCGACGGTTTCGCGGCGCAGCGTTGCGGCTTTGCCACGATGAAGGGCGGAGACTCCGGATACCAGCTGCCGATGTCCTATATGTATTTCGTAAAGCATGTCACTCCCGAGCAGAAGCGCAACGAAGTAGCTCCCGGATGGTTTCCCGAGATCAGCACAAAAGAACAGCTCCCCATGACCTCCATTTGGCCGGACGGCTTCAACGCAAATGCCGTCAAAATCAAGATCCCCATGTTTGACTCCACCGATACCGAAAGTCTGACAATGGCAGAAGTAGCTGCGCGCCGCAAGATGATGAGCGTTCTGGATTATCATCAGCGCGTTGAAAACAGAAATTACGCGATCAATCACGGTTCGCCGGTCATCGGCATCCGTGAAGGATATAGAATCAAAGGTGACTACATACTTACGGTCGACGACCTCAGAGCGGGAAGAAGCTTTGATGATGCCATCGCCGTGGGAACGTATTATCTTGACGGACATAAACCCGACGACGATAAACGGACCTATATACTGGATCCCAAGGATCTTGCCGTTCCTCCCTATGATATCCCGCTGCGCAGTATCATTGCCAATGACGGTGAAAACCTGCTGATGGCCGGCAGATGCCTGTCTGCCGATCAGTTGGCGCTTTCATCCGCCCGCGTTATGACGACCTGCGCGATGATGGGCTCGGCAGCCGCCGCTGCCGCGTCGCTGGCCGTTAGGAAAAACTGTGATGTACGCAGCGTCGATATTCACGAGATACAGGGAGAGCTCCTTTCACAGGGCGCGATCCTCGACAAAGCAAAGGTGCGGGAGATTTATTAATACAAAAAAGGACCCTCAATACCGCTTTCCGGTATTGAGGGCTCTTTTCGTTTACAGACGGTATTTTATGAAGGATGCGATCAGTTCGCACAGAACTTCGTTTCCCTTATCCGAAGGATGCAGACCGTCCGGCATATACAGATTCTTGATGGCATCGACTTTGGGAGTGATGCCGCTTTCCGCATACAGATCGAGCAGCGGGATCGAGTAATACTGCGCGACTTCGCGAATGATGTTCACATAGGTCAGGAGCGTGCCGACAGGTTCGGGCTTCGCGTCGCCGATGGGACTGTCTTCGTTATAGCGGTGCATCGGTGTAAGCATGGCGATTTTTGCTGCCGGATATTTCGTAAGCAGATCGGTGAACAGCGTATGCAAGGCACCATAGAAGGTTTCATCGGTCCTGTCGCTCATGCAGCCCAGAGGCGCATCGCTGTGGCCGAAATCGTTGGTCCCGCCGAACACCAGAACAACGTCGGCATCCGGATCCATGTCCTTGACGCGGCTGACGAAATCTTTGTCGTAATTGGGCTTGCCTGCGGTCGGCTTGCGCTGACGGGCAATGCGGGTCCCGCTGATGCCGTAATTGCGCACGATGGCTCCGTAACGTGCCATGAGAAGTTCGCTGAAGCGATGCTCATTGGAAGAGGTGCCAACACCCTCGGTAATACTGTCGCCGAGCACGTTGATCTTCAGGTTTTTGAGTTCCATATTTCCTCCTTACAAAGCATGGACAGGCGATCCGTCACCGGAAACGCCTTTCCCTGCCGGCTCAACTGAGCGCAAAATTAGTTTCAGATTATACCGGAACTTTTGCCACGGCTTTCAGACAAAAGTCGGTCGTGTGCTTTTTGCAGGCGGCATGCGCATCTTCCGGAAAGAAGATGCACCATTCGTTCCGGTTGAGTACAAGGGTGGTGTATTCGCTGCTTTTCAGCAGACAGTAGTCCTTCTCTTCGGAATAGTCTTCCTCGATTCTGCCGTTACCCAGCGGACAGCACTTGATCTCTTCGCTGCCGGATACGATAAACTGAATATCGATATATTTCCTGTGTGCTTCGAAAACACAGTTATCGGGCAGCAGATCGTTTTTGCTGAAATTGACATAGGCATCCGTTCCGGCAACCGGATACCTTCCGTACTTCATGTTTTCCCAGTCGGTGTTGATGATAAATTCAAAAACCCGGGAAAACAGCGGGTGAAGACCCGCATAGCGCTGATAATCCGACGCGGTTCCCATGATCATATCCAATAATCCTCACTTTCTGAGATTCGGATGGACTTTTGTTCAATTATGGACGTAAAGTACCTGACTTTACGTCCATGAACCGGTTGTCCGCCGATCAGATTAGCACATCGTTTCCCTGATTATTCGATGCTTGCCGAGGCAAATGCGATCGATGTCCGGTTATATGTGAAACTGATATATAGCGTACCGTTCTTTTCCGTGATCGCGGGATAGGAGAATTCGCACTTGTGCGTATTCTCGTAGAAATCACCGTCATCAAACATGGTATCGGCCAAAACCTTCCAGTTATGGAACGTTTCTCCGTTATCGGCCGACTTCATAATGACGATCGGCGTGCGTGCCGACCAGTTGCCCGATACGGGATTCATAACAAGGTAGAGGCAGCCGTTCGCATAAGTGACGTCGATGCCGCTGTTGTTGTTCGGAAGCCCGGTGTTATAGGCGGTGCACCATGTCTTTCCGTAATCGTCGGAATCCGAACGGAAAATATGCCCGCAGGTCGTGCGCAGAAGGGCATGGATTTTGCCGGGAGCGCTTTCCCACAAAGTCGGCTGAATCGCGCCCAAACCGGAAATGAAAGTCGCTTCATCGGGGCATTCGCGGTTGATGGGCAGATCGGCCAGCTTCGTATAGCTTGCTCCATTGTCATAAGAGATATCGACGCGGGGTAGCCAGCTGTCCGCTGTTTCCACGGAATTGGGCGCCAGCAGAGCTCCGTTGCTCAAACGGATCGGCTTTGAACGAACGGGACCTACCGCGTCTCCGTAAGCAACGGGTTCGGACCAGGTGGCACCTTCATCAAAGGAGTCGGTATACCAGCTTGTCCATCCGGGGATCGTGCGTCCGACCTTGAAAGACACGCGCACTCCGCCGGGGATGGCGTAGATCACGGGATTCCAGTGAGCGGTCTCATCCACCTTGGCAATGCGCTTGGGAGCATTCCATACGAGACCGTCGTATACCGACAGCCATATTCCCACATCGTCCGCGTTTTCATGAGCACCGGCAAAGTAGGTGATCAGAACCTTGCCGCTGTTCAGAGGCAGGATGGATGAGGCATGGCAGGACGGGAAGAAGACTCCGTTGCGGAACGCCTTCATGATCTCGCAATGGGGGAGCATATGATATCCGGTCAAATCAAACCGGGCGATAAAATCGTCCATTTCCTTCATCTGGGACTCGGTGAGAGGGGGCTTTCCGTTTCTGGTGAGCGTATTTTTGAATATGCCCCGCTTCATCATGGTATATTTTGCGTTTGCGGGATAATTCTGATATTCGATCACGCTTGCGGCGGATATGGCCGAACAGACGGCCTGCGCTCTCAGGAGATTTCCGTTTTCCGCAAATGAATTTTTGAGCAGGGTAAACAGTTCGGGGATGATATTCAGCATGACACCCGAGTATCCGGCTGCGCCTGCGACAATGCTGTCGTACAGCGTCGCGGCATTCGCGTTGTA
>JAZUFB010000340.1:0-7702 GCA_045640475.1 Clostridia bacterium | reverse complement strand
TAGCCGGCCTTGATGCCACGGCAGTTTTCCTGATAGAGCTGGCTCAGGCAGGTGGCCATTTTGCCGCTGCCGGGGCCGGGAGCGGTGACGAGCACGAGGGGACGCGTGGTCTCGACATAGTCGTTGCGACCAAAGCCATCGTCGGAAACGATATGCTCGATATCCGTGGGATAGCCAGTGATCGTATAGTGGCGATAGGTGCGGATGCCAAGGTTCTGGAGACGCTGCTCGAAGGCAACGGCGGCAGGCTGGGAAGCGAAGCGCGTGAGCACGACGGAACCGACATACAGACCGATGCCGCGGAAGGCGTCGATGAGGCGGAGCGTATCTGCGTCATAGGTGATGCCCAGGTCGCCGCGGACCTTGCTGGTCTCGATATCGTCGGAATTGATGACGATGAGGACCTCCTCACGGTCGCGCAGCTTGAGAAGCATCTGGACTTTGCTGTCCGGACGGAAACCCGGCAGAACGCGGGACGCGTGGAAATCGTCAAAAAGCTTGCCGCCCAGCTCCAGATAGAGCTTGCCGCCAAACTTCTCGATCCGCTTGAGGATCATTTCGGACTGCATTTTGGTATACTTATCATGATCAAAACCGACGCGCATATAAAACGCCTCCATTTCTAAACACACCCAAACATTTTAGTTGAACGGGGGTGTTGCGTCAAGGGACAAAGTGTACTATTCTTAAATAGTACGCTGTTTTGATTTTGTTCGGAACACGCGGGACAGAAAACGGAGGAAAACAGGATGCGGATGGAAATCAACCCGGAAGAACGCAGAAAGGCCGCCGAGGAAAATTTCTTGCAAGGATATAATTGCGCACAGTCGATTTTGAACGCCTTTGCCGATCTGCTGCCGGAAGAAGGAAAGATCCTGCAGAAAGCCGGATCGCCACTGGGCGGCGGTATGGGACGGCTGAGAGAAGTATGCGGCGCGATCAGCGCGAGCTTTTTGATGCTGGGTGTTCTGTACGGCTATGATACACCGGAGACCGGAGAGAAGAAAGTGGAGCTGTATACCCGCGTGCAGGAAGTGGCCACCGCGTTCGAAAATCGCCATGAAACGATCGTATGCAGGGAACTGCTGGGCCTGCCCGACAAACACAGCGGGCCGGTACCGGATGTAAGAACCCCGGCATATTATGACAAGCGTCCCTGTGCCGCCCTGATCGGCGACGCGGCGGAGATCCTGGCCAATTATATTTTGGAGCATCCGATTATTGATTGAAATGAGAAACGCGTGGCTTAACGAGAGCCCTCTCAGTCGCCTAGCGGCGCCAGCCTTGCGCAATTTTCGCAAGCGAGAAATTGCTTCAGGCCCCCGCGTTTTCGCTTCGCGAGACACGCTTGGTCTCCCCCGGAGGGGGAGCCAGGGCGGGAGTGCTTGCAAAAGGGAATGAACTAAGTTGATATTACCCGCAATACGGGAGTGAGTTCGAGACCTTCCTCACTTTAAACAAAACTAAAGGAGCAAACAGAATGAAACGGAACACAAACAAGAGCGCGGCATGGATCGCGTTGGCAGGGTTGACCGCGGCGGCTTACACGGTATTGTCACTGATCAGCGGCGCGATGGGACTGGCTTCCGGGGCTATCCAGATCCGCCTTTCGGAAGCACTGTGCGTGATGCCTTATTTTTCTTTCGCGGCGGTGCCGGGACTGGCGGTGGGATGCTTCCTTTCCAACCTGCTGATGGGATGCGCGCCGTGGGACATCGCCTTTGGAACACTGGCAACCCTGCTTGGAGCCATTGGAACAGCGCTGATCAGAAAAACAAAAAAGAGCGGGATCGCGTGGATCCCGCCCGTGGTGAGCAATGTACTGATCATTCCTCCGGTGCTGGTTTGTGTCTATGGCGTTGAAACCGCCTATCCACTGCTGCTTCTCAGCGTAGCCGCGGGAGAAGTGATTGCCTGCGGACTGCTGGGAAGGCTGGTCATGCAAGCCGCCCGGAGATTGGAACACAAGAGCTTTTTACTGCCATAAGGGCATGGGATAGAGGCCGTCTTCCGCCAGAGCGCGGAGGGCGGCTTTTACTTCGGGCTTATCCGCCTGATAGGTGACGCCCCACCAACGGTCGTGGCTGGAAAGAACACGCACGGTGGCTTTGTCTTCCCTGAGCAGATCGTTGACGGCAAAGGGAAGGAAGAATTCGGCTTTTTCAGGCTTCTTCGGCAGTTCTTCCTTGAGGAACACGGGGAACTGTTCTTCCAGCGCGGTGAGGAGGGAAGGCGTGAAGCCCCACATATTCATGGAGACGGGCGCGTCCTCCGGCAGAAGGGTGTAATGGACATTATCCTCGGTATAGAGAGGGCCATCCACCGTCTTGATGATGTGGGTACGCTCGTGAATCTCCTCCAGATTGCCACTTTCGTCGACGGCACAGACACCGCGGGCCACATAGCCGTTATCGGTGAGGGTGTTTTTGAGCATATAGGCAACCATCACAAAACGCTGCTTTTCGTCATCCTCAAGGGAAACCAGCGCCTTATAAGCCTCATCAAAGGCTTCGGGGCCGTAGTAATCATCGGAGTTGATGACGGCGAAGGGCGCGTCGATCAGGTCCTTGCAGCAAAGGACGGCGTGACCGGTGCCAAAGGGCTTGACACGGCCTTCCGGGACAGTAAATCCGGCGGGCAGAGCGTCCAACTCCTGGAAGGCATAGTTGACCTCCATATACTTGGCGATCCGGTCACCGACCAGACGCTTGAAATCGTCCTCGATCTGGTGCTTGATGAGAAAAATGACCCGCTTGAAGCCGGCGCGGCGCGCGTCAAAAATGCTGTAATCCAGAATAACTTCGCCATTCGGGCCCACAGGATCCATCTGCTTGAGTCCGCCATAACGGCTGCCCATACCGGCGGCCATGATGAGCAGGATCGGTTCTTTAGAAGACATAGCGATACGCTTCCTTTCCGCTTCCTTGATCGGGAGCCTGCAATGAATATACCTTTTTCCGGCTCAAAATGCAAGGCGGCTTGCAATTTGTACAAAGATGCGATATACTGTTTTTCGCCGACTGTACGATGAAGATCGGGTCCCGTGCGATCTTTCGGCGTGAACCCTGTCAGGTCCTGACGGAAGCAGCAGTAAGCGTTAGACGGATGTGCTGCGGGGTCGCCCGGTTTGAGTGCAGGCGGTTTTTTTTATGTTTTCGGATTGCAGAGGCTATCTTGCACTGCTATAATTTGCCTATCAACTTTCAGGAGGATGTGCCGCCATGGAACTGGATCTGATCAGACAAACCGATCCCGAAGTAACCGAAGCGATTGAACTGGAGCTGGAACGTCAGAGGACACATATCGAACTGATCGCGAGCGAGAACTTTGTTTCTCCTGCCGTGATGGCCGCGATGGGCACCTGCCTGACGAACAAATATGCCGAAGGATATCCGGGAAAACGCTATTATGGCGGTTGCGAATGTGTTGATATCGTCGAAAACCTCGCACGCGACCGTGCCTGCAAACTGTTTGGCGCGGACCACGCGAATGTTCAGCCCCACAGCGGTGCACAGGCCAATACGGCTGTCTACTTTGCCATGCTGGAGCCCGGGGACACCGTGATGGGTATGAGCCTTTCCAACGGCGGTCACCTGACCCACGGCAGTCCCGTGAACCTGAGCGGTAAGTATTTTAACTTTGTGCCCTATGGCGTGAGTGCTGAGAGCGGAAAGATCGACTATGACGAAGTGCTCCGTATTGCCAAGGAATGCAAGCCGAAGCTGATCGTGGCCGGCGCTTCTGCTTATCCCCGCACGATCGAATTTGACAAGCTGCGCGTCATTGCGGATGAAGTTGGCGCCATGCTGATGGTCGATATGGCCCACATCGCCGGTCTGGTGGCCGCGGGTGAGCATCCCAATCCCGTGCCCTATGCCGACTTCGTGACGACCACGACCCACAAGACCCTGCGGGGTCCCCGCGGCGGTATGATCCTGTGCCGCGAGCAGTATGCCAAGGCCATTGACAAGGCTATTTTCCCCGGCACCCAGGGTGGCCCGCTGGAGCACGTGATTGCCGCCAAGGCTGTTTGCTTCAAGGAAGCCATGAGTCCCGAATTCAAGGCTTATCAGCACCAGATCGTTCTGAACGCCAAGGCGCTTGAAAATGCTTTCCGCAAGGAAGGCATCAATATGGTCTCCGGCGGAACGGACAACCATCTGTTGCTGCTCGACTTCACCGGCACCGAGATGACCGGTAAGATGATGGAAGCCCTGCTGGAAGATGCCAACATTACCGTGAACAAGAACACCGTGCCCAACGAGACCAGAAGCCCCTTCGTGACCAGCGGTATCCGCGTCGGTACCCCCGCCGCCACCACCCGTGGCCTGAAGGAAGCCGAAATGGTCAAGGTTGCCGGCTGGATCGCCCGTGTCTTCCGTGAAGGTGAAGCCGCCGTACCCGCGGTGAAGGCTGAAGTGGAAGCGCTGATGGCGAACTATCCCCTGTACAAATAATCACTGCCTGCTATGAACCGTGGAGAACAAAAACTCCACGGTTTTTTTGTGCCCAAAAGAACTGGAATGAAAGACGATACTGTGATAAGATAGTCGTTGCTGTTGCCGGGGAAGCGGGTGGAAGACCCGCGCGAGCCCGTCGCCGTGAGATCAAAAGAAAACGGCAGTCTGATCCGTCGCCGCAGACGGAGAAAAGGTCATTGACGCAAGTTGAGAAGGCCGATTGCCTCCTGATCAAGCCGGAATACCCGAACAGCATAGGCTTTTCCCTGTTGACCGCGAGCGCCGGTCCGTGCCGTTTGAGCCGGGAAAGCAAAATTGAATAACCAAAGGAGAGACACAGAAAATGAACAGGAAGAGAATCATTCTGATTGCTGTTCTGTGCTTGGCCCTTTGCGCGGCGGTACTTGCGGCGGTATTGATCCCCAAAGGCAACAGCACGGAAATCGTAACCGGCTCGGAGACCGTGACCCTGGGTGAGGGAAGCAACCGGTTCACCCTGTCCGTTGTGGACGGGGAGGGCAAGGAAACCCTGATGGACATCGCCACCGATGAAAAGATGCTTGGTGCGGCCCTACAGAAGCTGGGCCTGCTGGAAGGCGACGAGGGTCCCTACGGTCTGTATGTGACCGCGGTGAACGGCATTACGGCGAAGTATGAGGAAGACGGCCACTGGTGGTGTCTGTATGTCCGCGAAGACGGCAGTGAGGAATACACCATGGCAGCGACCGGCGTGGACGCCACGGAGGTCATACAGGGCGGCTTGTATCGGCTGAAGGTTGAATGACGATGAAGCAACGGCTGAATACAAAGGAACTGGCCGTGTTTGGTGTTCTGGCGGCGCTGATGATTGCCACCAAGAAGGCGATGGAGGCACTTCCGAACATCCATCTGGTTGGCGTGATGATCGTGGCCATGACGGTGGTTTACCGGAAAAAAGCATTGTTTCCGCTGTATGTCTATATCCTGCTGGAAGGAATGTTTGGCGGCTTTGGCGTATGGTGGATCCCTTATTTGTATGTCTGGACGGTTCTCTGGGGGATGACGATGCTGCTGCCGGAAAAACTGCCGGAAAAAGCGGCTCCGTTCATCTATGGCGGTGTCTGCGGACTGCATGGATTGCTGTTTGGCGTTTTGTATGCGCCATCGCAGGCCCTGCTTTTCGGCATGAACCTGAAAACGACAGTCATGTGGGTGGCTGCGGGGTTCCCGTTTGATTGCATCCACGGGGCTTCTAATCTGATCCTCGGAATGATCCTGATCGTTCCGCTGGTCAGGATCCTCAAAAGATTCGGAACATAATAAAGGGGCGGCGCTTCCGGAAAGGAAACGCCGCCCTGGATACTTTTGGACTTACATATAGCGGATCAGCTCGGGAAGAACGGAAGCCATACGGGGACCGCAAAGCTCGAAGTCCATGCCCTTCCAGGTCCATGCGGCACGGCCGATCTTGTGGGCGGTGAAAACGCCGTTGATGACCTTATACCATTCAAGTTCGTCTTCCGCCTTGGCACGGTCGATGACGCCATATTCGCCGCAGTAAAGGACAGTGCCCTGCTCTTCCGCGTACTTCACGGCCTCAGCAAACATTTGCTCAAAATAGGCCGTGGAGGTTTCGCTTTCGGCAAAGGGCTGACGGAAAGAGGTATCCATTCCCTTGACCCACGGCGCGCCCTGATGGGTGAACATCAGGGGTTCGTAGCAGTGGAAATTATAGACGATCCTGTCATCGGCGGGTTTATCCAGCGCTTTGACGGCGGAAACGTGATTGTTCCAGTAGCTGCCGACCAGAATAATGACTTCGGGCGCGAGGACGCGGATCTTCGCGATGCAGGTGGAAACGACGCGGTTCCATGTATCAATATAGGCGGGATCGGTCACTTCATTGAGCAGTTCGAAAGCGACATGCTCCGGATCATGGCCGAAACGGGTGGCCATCTGTTCCCAAATCGCATAGAAGCGGTTCTGATACACTTCGCTGTCGAAGAAACCGGTTTCGGCTTCGCCATCGTCAAAGCTGAAACCCGCGGTCTTATGCAGATCCAGAATGATATTGAGGCCGTATTTACGGGCCCAGGCAATGGCACGGGCCAGACGCTCGTAACCGTCCTCGATGAGGGCGGAACCGTCCTTGGTTTCGATAATGTTGAAATCGAAGGGAAGACGGACATGATCCAGCCCCAGAGAGGCGATGCGGGCAAAATCCTCCTCCACGATAAAGTTATTCAGACGATCTTCGCTATAGTCGCACTGACTCAACCAGCCGCCCAGATTGACGCCTTTGGTAAACCCTTTGAACTCTTTCATTTGTGATTCCTCCACCTAAAAATGGTAACCACAGTGTATCACGATGCACAAAATTTGTCGATAACGAACATTAAACATCAAAAATACAAAAATATTCGCCAAAAACCGTTTTCGGATATGGAAAAAATTCTGAAAGAATGTAGATTTTTGCAAAAATGCATGCTATAATGAAGTATAAGGCGTTGAATAGAATACCACGTCATAGGATCGCCAACATACGATCCTTTTAGGTTGTTGTGTCCCGGATGAGAAGGAGGATGACAGTGAGTCAGCTGAATCAGGAAAAAGAAGTCAGTAAGCTTCGGATCGTCTCGCTTGGCGGCGTGGATGAAGTCGGCAAGAACATGACGGTTTTTGAATATGAAGATGATATTATCGTGGTAGACTGCGGAAGCATATTCCCGAAGGAGGATATGCTGGGTGTGGATCTTGTGATCCCCGACATTTCCTATTTGATGGGGAAGCGCCAGAACATCCGCGGCTATCTGTTTACCCACGGACATGAGGACCACATCGGCGCGACGCCCTACATCCTCAAGCAGGCCCCCGCCCACGTGTACGGCACCAAGCTGACCCTGACGCTGGTGGATCTGAAGTTGAAGGAATACCGCGTGGATAATATCCCGATGCACGTGATCAAACCGCGGGATACGATCCAACTGGGCAAGTTCACCTGCCAGTTTATCCATGTGAGCCATTCCATCGCCGGCGCGTGCGCCATTGCCATCACCTGCCCGGCAGGCACGGTGATCGTCAGCGGTGAAGTCGGAGGCCAAGCGGTCTTAGGAAGACAATTAGGAAAACCAACTCCTTGGCTCACAGAACGACATGGCTACGATCCGACTTCACCTGCCAGTTTATCCATGTGAGCCATTCCATCGCCGCCGCGTGCGCCATTGCCATCACCTGCCCGGCAGGCACGGTGATCGTCAGCGGTG
>JAZUFB010000339.1:0-4155 GCA_045640475.1 Clostridia bacterium | reverse complement strand
CGGGTTATCCTGACCGAAAAGCACCTTGGTCATCAGCGCTTCGTTTTCATCCTGTGCGATATGCTCCGGCTGGTCTGTAGGGCAATTCCAATCCGGCATGAAGACATCCGAAGAAAGAATGCTTTCTTCCTCATCCTCATTATGGGAAAGCATTACCCACAGCATGGGTAAGCCATTCGCTTTTGTTTCTTCCTGCGCGACAGGAACAAAGGCACCCTCTGCCGCTTCCAGCCATTGTGCCTTTCGGCTATTGCCATAACCAAGCGCAGAAAGGAGCATGTCTGCCATTTCTGAAACCTGCTTCTCATCATTTCCGCGGGTACGGGAGGCCTGATCGCGAAGCGCGTAAAATTTCGCGGCAACTTCCTTCAGAAGCGCCCATGGCGTTTTGCTGCCGTCGGACGATGCTTTTTCACGCCACTGCTTGATGGTCTCAGAGGCATTATCCTCAAAAATGGAGGCAAAATAGTGGTTCGTGTAATATTCGTTCCGGTTTTCAATGCCGGTCAAGTCCATTGCCATGCTTACACCCCCATGAAGCCCGCGATGATGCGGATGTACGGATTGTCGGTGATTTCCATCGCGTCATTGACCCAGTCGAAGAACTCAGTAAACAGCTTGTCGATCCGCTCCAATTCCTGGTCACGTTTGCGTTCTTTACCGAAAAAGGTAAGCTGTTCGTATTTATCCTCGATGTGTTGTTTATGCCGCTTCTGAAGAGATTCAAGCTTATTCAATTCAGGGTAAATCTGCTGATAAGGACCGGCTTGATATGCTTCATAGGCTTTGGTCATCTGATTCTTTGCCTGACGGACGATTTCCGGAAGGAGAGAAGAAGCTGTGTTGATCTCACTTTCCGTGATTGCACCGGTATTGGGAAGCTGCGCGTCACGGAAGCCGGTTTTGCTCATCACTTCTTCCATGTTCATAAACTTTTCAAATTTGCCGTTACGGAAATACAGACCAAACCACTCGTCAACCAGAGACTGGCTACGTCGATTCGGAATCAGACCGCTGATCACGAAGATCTGCTCATCCGCAGAGAGTTTCCCGTGGATTCCTACAAGCGGTGCTTCCTGCCTGCCGAAGAACTGGCCTGCACGGTCATTAGCCCACTGCATAATAGGATGAATGCGCCACAGATATTGAACATTCGGCCACGCGGCTGTTCCGATACTGTTCTGCATGGCACGGGAGATTTCCGAAGTGCAGAAATCCTTATCCGAGCTGAGACGAAGCAAATCGCCCTCGTGCAGCGTAATTTCATACGGAAGGATATTTTTGAAGGTTCTGGCAATATCCGGGGTTACAGTGATCTCAAGCCCCTGTGCTTTAGTAAGCGGTGCAACATCGTAATGACGGACGGAAGATAGTTCATGGAACACGCCCTGAACATAATCCAGGTCGGAAAGCAGCGTATGATCTTCTACGATATTGTTTTCCTTGTTCTCTTCTTTCGGCTGTTCCGCTTCGCCCATAAGCATGGAGAATAGGTCGAAACCGTCCGATGTATCTGGCGTAAGCAGCTTTTCAAACGCGTCAACATCTCCGGCGGCCATTGCCTTGGCAGTGATATCTTCTTCAGCCTGGCTGTCATACACATTCATCAAAACAGCAGGGTCGCCGATATTCAGCGTTGCCTGGTTCTCTTTGCGGATCAGGATTTCCAGGATACGGATATCGCCGCGGATTCGTTGGTTGGCGGTCTCGATCACCATGTAGCGAATGTCGGGATCTTTCGTCTGACCATAACGGTCAATACGACCGTTGCGCTGCTGGAATACCATCAGACTCCACGGAATATCAAAGTGAATCATACGGTGGCACAGGTAATGCAGGTTAATGCCTTCGCTGGCCACATCACTGGCAACCAGCACACGAACAGGAGCCTCCGTACGTCCGAATTCTTCAACAATCTGCTGTTGTTCAATATCGCTCATTCCGCCATGGAGCGTTACAATCGCGTTTGCCGGCAAGCGAAGATCTTCGCGCAAATGCTCCGCCAGCCATTTCATGGTCTCGATACGTTCTGTAAAAATGACCAGACGGTCATCAGTAGCCTTAGGATTCCATCCGTATTTGCTGTCCTTCAGCAAATTGAGCAGAGAAACATAGCGTGAAAAATCCTGCGGCTGGATGACAGCTAAAGCATGACGCAAGTCTTCCAGTGCGGATTTCTCTTTCATCGTTTCGTCATCAAAGCGATCCTTCAATGTGTGCAGACGGTTTTCTACACTCTTCAGGCAGGCCGCGGGGCTTGAAAACATGGCTTTCTTTAATACAATACCACGTAACCCGCTGCCATCGGTGTGATGAATGCTCTCATCGATCCGGGCAAAGCATTCCAGTGCCATTTCTTCCTTCGGAGAAGCCGCGCATTTTTCTTCAGCAATATGTCTCTGCATGAACTTGCCATCGGTCTGGTCCTGAATGTCCTTTTTGAAACGACGCAGGAACAAGCCCTTGATATCATCGCCGTTATCCTTGATATCCTGTTCTGTATAATTGTCAGAATCGGGTATCGCCGTTGGGTCCAGCATATTCATCAGGGATGCAAAAGAACGTGCGCTGCCATCATGCGGGGTTGCAGAGAGCATAATCAATGTATCACTTCGGGATGCCAGAAGCTGGGCTAAACGTGCGCGCTGAGCTTCATGGTTCCCGCGGCGGGCAACGTTGTGCGCTTCATCAATAACGATGATATCCCACCATGCGTTCTCCAGATGAGTACGGTATTCAATATCCCGCTTTATCGTATCAATGGAAACAATGGTTTTATCATAGTAATGGAAGGGGTTATGGTTGGTAGGCATATCCCTGCGGATACGCTGGATTGCGGAAGAATCGAGGCTGATCAGCGGAATCGTAAAGCGTTCCCACATTTCCTTCTGGAATTGTGCCATCATGCTTTTTACAGTAACAACAAGAATACGGCGGCCTTTCCCACGGGCAATCAGTTCACTCATCAGAATGCCGGCTTCTGTTGTTTTTCCTAAGCCAACTGCATCAGCACACAGAATGCGCTGTTTGGGGCGTTTCAAACTGATAAGTGCCGGGTCAAACTGATAAGGCACTTTGTTCATGACTGCATGCTGACCAACGTGAATCTTTGCGTCAGTTGGAATTTGCTGCCGCCATTGGCTTTCAAGATATAATTTGGATTTAGAATAGTGAGAAGAAGAGTCGGAAACGAACCGGGTCTTTGCCGGATCGATCACTTCAACCTTCGTGTCAATATCACTGATAAAATAAGCAGTCTTGTCCTTCACCAATGAAGAAAGGCCAACACACTGAAGTGTTTTAGTTCCAAAGCTATTCGTATCGCATTTCTTGATCATCCATTCTTCATCACGAATGATCACTCGCATGCCCGGAGCGTAATCAATCATTGCAATCGTACTCCTTTATCTGCATCCTATTACTTTTCAGTTTCTGCATCGGGAATGATGTCCATAATGTCATCAACTTTGCAATCAAGAACGGCGCATATCTTTACAAGAGTTTCCACTCGAACATCTTCATCTTTTCCGAGCTTCGCCATTGCGTTTGAAGTAATATGGGCTGCAGTTCTCAGCTGCGTCCGACTCATTTTTCTATCAATCAGTAATTTCCATAGCTTATTGTAGCAAACTGCCACGTCGGAGACCCCCAGTCATTGAATTACTTGAGATGTGCCTAAAAAACCCTACAATAAGTATATCATATACTGTGTTAATTTTCAACGCGAGATTGAAGAATTCAACGACAGATAATGAGAAATTTTGCTGATTTGGGTCATTAATAAACAGAAAAAAGATGTCCAAGTATGAATAGAATCAACCCAGACACCTTTATACATTAATTCCTTATCGATTTTGTAAGTAATCACCTTATGACGGCCACACAAGACCGTAATCTGAACGTTTGATTTTGCATTTCGGCACTCCATCTTTCCAGAAGACAAGACCTTCTATCACATGGGTTTCAAGATATTCTCGGATGCCTTCAAAGCTACGTTCTATTTTCACTTCAAAAATACCGTGTCGGATCAGCGTGTCCTTTACCAGATGATACGGATTGCTTTGAAAGTGCGGACCAATTGCTTCGTAAGTGCCATCTGTCGTATCCTCCACGTTTTTATATGCCTCCAAGAACCATTTCGCTCCCAGATCATCC
>JAZUFB010000338.1:0-11319 GCA_045640475.1 Clostridia bacterium | reverse complement strand
ATGTCAGTCTTTATTTCCTGTTCCAGCTCCAGCATCGCTGAAAGTAAATCTGGTCTGCTTTCCGCCAACGCTTTCTTTCGTTCGTCGCTTAACCGATTATAGTAATCTACAAACTCTTGAGATATATCCGTTGCCTTCATCTGATCAATATCTCGTTGTCTGAACATTTTTACCATATAGTACCCCCGATCTCTTATCACTTTTGTGTAAACACTTTAAGGGCTTCTTTTAGTGCAATAAAGTGCCTTGGACTATAATGAATTTTCCGATTAATACCCTCGGGCATTTCAATATTGATACAAATCGGATCATCTGAATCTATCTCGACTTCTGTATGCATCACTTGATCATACAGTGTGGCTATTTTTTTTGAGCAATAATGATATTCTGCAGCACAGTTGGGGCAAAGGCAAAGAGAATTCCATCCAGTCCAGCTACTTTGTACTAATTGCGCATTCATTTCGCTGAACTTTATGATGTTTATCGCTTCAAAGTATTCGTTCCCATCATATTTTATAATTTGCTTCTCGCAAATCTGACACATTCCGTTATATTCTGCAAGAAGGAATTGCCTTTCCTCATCATTGCATGAACGGCTGGAGAAATGAAGACCTTTAGTAACAGATATGACTTGATGGAGAGATTCAGCAAGCGCTTTATCTAAACTGTCTTCTCTCTTATCTTTTGATGTTTCAGATATTGGATTCACCTCAAATTCATTCTTCCTGTGTTTGTCACCTTGCTGGGCACGGTTTCCATTCTGAATCAAATCAACAATCCCTTTTGCTTTACCTTTTTTTGCTTCCTCCTTTGCTTCACTCTTTGCCATAGAGGAAGCGATTTTTACTAGTTCCTCTGGTTTGGAAAGATATCGTTTGACCATCTCCAAATCATTGGCATTGCTGATATTAGCAGCAAGGTAATCCATCAAAGCGTTTTTTACTTCCTTAAATGGAAGAATATCAATAATCCTCTTGGTTTGGCGGTATATTTCTCTCAAATCATTACGATCAACATCGATTGGGCGATGAGGTTCATCGTCATCTTTGATATATATCCATTTTTCAAAGCATAGCGCCAATCCCATCATAGTATAAGCAACACTACTATCAACATTTTTGCCGCTGAAATTCTGGTCATCCGCACCAACAATTTCACCCTGTATATCAAATTTCATTGCATTCGGATTCAAAAATTTCGCAATCCTGAGTGATTTTTCCAAATCCATATGCTGAAACAGACCGGAAAAACCTTCATACCAAAAGGCCCAGTTCAGCTTCGGAGAAATATATGCTTTAGAAAATATCTTTTGGTTCAAGGTAATGCTGGCTGCTCGTCCTATGTACTTCTCAACAGCGCGCAGATATTCACTCTCGGATACCTGCAGTTCTCGAATAGAAGCATGGCAACCTATACGCTTGAAAAAATCATGATCCAGTTTTATGCTGATAACAGTATCGTCAAAATATCTTTCTGTCAGATAGTGAAAGTTTACAATCCCTTTCATCAAGGGAAAGCCATTTCTAATGTCATCTGAGCGAATAAATAATTCATCGGGAACAAACCATTCTTTTCCATCCGTAACAATATACTTGTCCGCAAGCTTATCAACGATAGAAGGATTTATATAAATGGCATCCTTGATTATCTTCAAATCTTCGATATTTTCCTGAATCGACCGTGTAACAGTCCTTGTTTCATATAATGGTAATATCTTCTCTATGGTTTCTTGCTCAACATCATATTCTGGAATTTGAAGAGCATTTTTATAGAAGCTATATACTACGTCACTGGAAAGAAATGATGACGTGATTTTATACTTCGCTATTTCATGGTTGTTCAGATAAACCTGCAGGTGTTCACCGGTGTCACGTGCACATATATGTTTTCCTTCGGTAGTACGGACAAATGGAATCCTGGACACATTCATGTAGTGACTGTCACTATAGGAGCGCTTTGTGCAGTATGATTCAATGTGCCAAAATAAACGTTCAAACCAGTCAAGTGTTTTTCTTTCCAGGAATGCTGCATCCAAGTGCAATACTAAAGCAGACCAATCAAGTGTTTCTAATTTGAAATTACGGAAAAGGAAACCACGAAGCTCCGCATATGCTTCTGTTGAGATCTCTTTCGCAAGCCAAAACTTGTCTATATGAATGAGTCGATGCAAATCATCATCAGTAAAAACATCCACAATCACCGCCGATTGCGGAACGCAAATATTCTCAATCGCCTTGTAGGTTCCTTGAATATTTGTAGGTAGCAATTCTATACCATTGCTAATTATGTCTACACTGTTTTCATAGATTCCGCGCAACAGATCCGATTCTTCGTATTCATATATGGGAAATACAGTATTGAAACCTGTAAATGATAGATAACCGTTATCTTTCATCCATATCAGTGAATCAGTTATTAATGAACAGATATTATCAATCAATTTCAGGTTATGTTTTCCGTATTCAGCGCCTTCTTTGAAATTGTCGCGTGCAGGTGTAGTATCAAACGGTGCGTGAATTAAGAAGTTTTGATGTGCCTCTTTTGCGGTTGGAAAGTAAGCATAAATCTTTGTGTTCTTAATCGGCAACAGTTGTTTCCCGTCTTTTCCTCCAACCTGATATACAATTGCTGATGATTCTTGTTGTTTATCAGCAAAAAAGAGATAGTCCTTATCGATTGCGCTCGTCTGTCCATTTTTTGAGCAGATTTTAGTCGTCATGCCAAGTGCATAAACGTTGCATTCGTCCAGTTTGTCAATCGGGTTTTTTATTTTTTGTATGCATATTTTTTTATCATAGCCATCAATATCTATACTGACACAATCGATATTGTCGAGCATAAGGATACTGTCAGCAGTGATTTTACTAATCAGAGCTTCTCGAATTTCTTTGAAAGCAATGTCAGCAGGTACATCAAAGCGATTAAATGGCAGAAGCATAACGGTATCATTGATTAAGCTTGACTCAAGTGCGGTTATTTCCTCCGGAAAGAGCTGATGCACTATGCGGAAATGATATTGACCTGAATAAATCTGGGGGCTCTCTGTGTAGCAATAAACGGATTTAAACCCGATTCCAAAATGCCCTATTCGTGTCCCATCTTCTTTGGTGCCATTTGCTATACCGCAAACGCCATCAATGTCTTTTTCATCAAAGGGGCGTCCATCATGACGGATTTCCAACATGTTATCCTTCAGTCGGAAACTGATTTGCGATGCACCGGCATCTTCAGCATTTTGAAGGATTTCATAGATAAAATGAGTCCGATCACTGTACTGGTTAATGATGATTTTCAGAATCTTCTCAGATTCCGTCCCGTACTTTTTAATATTGGATTCACGAATTACCTGGTAAATCTTCATGTGTCCGCCTCTTCTCTTGTTTGCGAATCAATCGTGTGTAACATTTATGATCCCGTATGCCAAAGGTTCAAATAAAATGTCAGACTTATTTCGTGACTCATTGAGCATTGCCATATGGTAATCGTAATCATCTTGAGCGATCCGCATTTTACCTTTGGTCATTTGAACATAGGACCGTTTATCATTTTTTTGCAGTTGTTCTTGCAATATTGCTATACGTGCGGCATGGCTGGTTTTAAGGCTCGCTTCTTTGTATTGAATCAATTCGTTCGTAAGTGATTTGTGTTCCTTAAGCGCAGAAGCCCATACTTCATGATGCTTTTTATCGATTTCTTCCCATGAGGACGAATCAACTTGTTTACCGCAGGGCGTTTTGTCACTTGCTTTCAACAGATCAAGCACGAATGCATTTACAGAATCGTCCGAGGTTATTGTTTTTAGCTGTAAATCTTCGCGTTCTCCAGATAGCTTCCATTGATAAATCGCAAAAGGATATTTACCAGGCATTACCAAATTACTCTTCACAGATAGAGATGTTACAATCTGCCCTTTACTTTGCAGATAATCAGCAGCCATCTGAACAAGTGGATGTGTAATTGTAAGGAAAGTAACATGAGGATTTTCTTTCCAATACTTGCTTTCAAATGTTATGTCCAGCATCTGATCGCCAGATTCAAGCCATTTTCTCCAAGATTTTGTCATTTCATTTCTAGGATATTTCTTTTGCTTGAAATCCTCTAACAAAATCAGGCGACTATCTTGGGATAAACGTAGCTTTTTAACCTCTTTCGTACCTAGCATGTATTCTTTTTCTGCTCCAAGACGATTGTTTAAGTAACAAAGGACCATATTCTGCAACATTTCCGCCGACAACCAAAAATTCGTTGCGTTCTTTATTTCAGTATCAAAGGCATTTTCCGGTACATGAATACCAAACAGGTCTCTTTGTTTTTCTTCCAACTCCTCTTGCTCTTTTATAAATCGTATCTTATTATCTGTCATCTGCTGTAATTTCACTCTGCGATCCTCATCGGTCAGTGTGAAATTATTTACAAGCTTATTGATTTCATCCGTCATATCGCCAAGAATGCTTTCACAATCTCCCACAGAGCTATGAAAAACACCTATTCTAAACAGACAGCGGTCGTAAATATCAGCATCTACTGTTCCAGGAGTAATCATGTTGTAAATCGCAACGCTTTCACTTTCCTGACCATTACGATCGATACGACCAATTCTTTGTTCTACTTTCATTGGGTTCCAAGGAAGGTCGTAATTAATCATGCAGTCGCAAAATTGGTAATCCAATCCTTCACAGCCTACTTCAGAGAATAGAAGGATATCAATTGCTTCTTTACCTTCCTGTGGCGTCTCAAGAGGATTAAACCGTTTGCGCAATTCTCTGCGTTCTTCATCCGGAACTTCACCATGAACCAGTCCCACGCGCATTCCTGCCTTAGAAAGCTTCTTCTCAAGATAGCGTAATGTGTGCTTAAAGCTTGAAAAAATCATGATTTTATTCTTTGGCTCTGAATGCTTTTTCTTTATGACTTCAAGCATAGCATCGAATTTGGGATCCAATTCGGGCAAATGCTCAGCAATTCGAAGTATCTCCTCAATGCGTTCACGTATTGATGTCTGCTCTTTATCAATATCAAACGTAGAAAAATCATATATTTCCTCTTCATCCATTATCTCATATGCGTGTCGATAGAGAATACTTCTCAACATAGGAACCAGTCCAAACAGACAGCTTGCTGTTTGGCGTCGAATGGTCGTCATCATAAATTTGGTGTTCTCGGTACAATGAATCTGAGAAAGCATTTCATGAATGACATCAAGAATACGATTATGAAGGTCCCGCTGATAATCTGTAAATTCTACAGATACGGTATACGGTTTTCTCAGCGTAAATTCACCAATGTCACGTCTTCTGGTTCTGCTGATAATATTGGAGAATGTATGGATACTTTCTATATCAGATATTAACTGAACCCGATCTTCAGAAGAAACCGCTTGCTGCGACAATGTACGCAGAATTCGTTGAAGTACAGGATTGTCTGCAAAAACCTTTTGCCCCCATTCAGTTTCCTGTGCCTGAATAATCTGATCCTTTGCGTATTTCAACCAGTCATAAGGCATCGTTCTGACAGCTGTTGCGGCATTATTAATATACTCATTTGGCGCAGCCATATCATAGAATGTCTTTTTATCAATAATCAGATCTGGACGCAACAAATTGAGCAAAACAAACAGATCATCATAATGCAATTGAACGGGGGTAGCTGTCAATAACACAACCGCTTCTGCTGCTTCACAAAACCTATCGACTGCCTTATATGCATATGTATTTGTATTTCGGATGTGATGCGCCTCGTCAACAATTACAAGATCAAACTTAGGTGGATCAATACCCATCAATCCCGGATGCTTTTGATTGCCAAAGACACTGGATTCATCAAATAATGAATATGGGATAATAGCTTTCTTGTATTTCTCTGGCCATTCACCTTCAACATCCATTTCTCGGATACAGTATCTGAGTGTATCACCGTCCAATGCGGAGAAATCCTCGCCAAACCGTTCCATCTCTTTTTCCCATTTTTGTTCTGATACAAGCGGCCTGGGACAGATGATCAATACAGAATCCAGATTTCTGCGCGCCTGGAGCTCCTTTAATATCAAACCGGCTTCAATTGTTTTTCCTACACCAACGCCGTCAGCAATGAGCAATCGTGGACGATCAGAGCGGACAAACTTGAGCACAGGACGGAACTGGTGCGGGATAAAGTCGATTTTTGCAGTGTTCAATGAATAGAGGGATGAAACAGACGGATTGCGAATGAGTGATGCGGTAATCCCAGCGTGAAAACGGTCAGGTCCTACACTTTCCAATTGGGACGACACATCATCGCTGACAAGTTGGGACTCATAATACGTTTGTAAACCAGCTGAAGTAAATACCTGATATCTGTTTTCAGGTATCTCGATGATAATATCAACAATCGCACCTTTTGTGCTATTGTTGGATTTCAGATATACAATCTGACCTTTGCTGAATCTACTCATATAGACGCTCCATTCAGTCCATCTACTTCTTAATTTAATATCCTACTATTCATGTGTTTCAAGCATATTAGTCTCTGTCTGTTTTATACATCGTTATCAAAAGCCTCTCCATTTATTATTGTAGATATGTTATCGTGATAAAGGATTGTAATTCTGCAACACTTGTAAAGTATCGATAACCATATTTACTAACTGTTGCTTGTATCTCTGCTGTTTCATTGAGCAGCAGGGCAATCGGTTCGCTGAGCCCTGACTGAATACCTTGCGGCCAGGCAAGATCAATGATAGCTACTACCTGACCATTAGCATCAACGAGTTCATGATTCAATACACCCTCGCTGAGACCATGATCATTCATCCACAGAACAACGCCTTCTATCTCTTCCTCTTCATTTGTCGTGTGATCATAATTCTTTGAAGAGAAATCCTGAAGAGCTGTCTCTTCCATATTACCCTGATAAAGAGAATCAAGCAGTTTGTTAGCTGCCTGAGCCAGCAAAATACGCCGTGCTGCTAAGAACTTTTCATAATTCTCAATCTTCCAAAGCTCAGGATCATCAGGAATCCAGTGTGTATCCATAGCACCTGGACACTTTTCGCGGTAAATCGGAAAATATATATCAGGGGCACTATTGGAAATGGCAATATTTGTATCTTTTGTCAGGAAAGCATAATTGCCCAAAGCATTCACAATAGCTTTACTCTTACCAGCCTTATATAGCAAATCCTTCGGGAAGATATGATGGACATCCAAAGTAGAATTCTTACCCAATAGATTGTTTTTCAGTTCAAGATTGGAACCCCAGTCACGACAATTACCGGTCCTGGTAAGCAAATAAAGTAGAGGATAGAAACGCGAACCTGTACTCCAACCCCAGAAATCCTCAGGACGAATGATTAAATCTCCACGACTTTGGCGGAGCTGGCGAATCAGGCCTTCGACGCCTTCACCGCGATTGATTGTATTCAGATCTTGCGCTAACGCACTTTCAGTTGAACCGGCATAACGGCCCCAAAGGAAAGCATGAATAAACCAATACAACAACTGATCCCATTCCGTGCTTCCAGACAGTTTCCATTTGTTGAAGCGCAGATAGCCAATCATTGTCACGACCGCAAAGACGCTGCCGAGGACGCGACCGTGATCCAAGCCAAGACGTGAACCAATATGATCAAGACAAGTACCAATCATCTGATCTGTTCCTACAAGGGCTTTTTTGAACGCTTCAGTTCCCACTTGACCAAGGAACGTGAAATACGGTTGACCTGTAATGTAGACAGTCACAGCTCTTAACAACCAGTCCAGAGAAAAATCATAACCGGCGACATGATACTTATGAAGGATCTTTTTCATCTCATCACGTGCTTCTGGCCATGCTCCGCAGATTTTGGCTAATGCCAGATCGCCTTTGCTTAGCTTCGTTCCGCCACTGTTCACATTATTAAATATCTCGACCACAACATCAATCGTCTTATCTTCTCCGGAAACCGTCTCAATATGAATAGGAATTTCTTTGATCTTATCAAGACGATTCAGGACCCCCATATGATTGATCCAGAAAGACGTATTGTTAGGGTCAGCAAGGAGTTTTTCCTGTACATAAACAGAAGACCCTTTCTGCATTAATTCAGTCACACTGATCCACGCCAGATCATTTTTCATTTTAGCCGGCATATAGAATTCGAACGTTTCATCATCGATATTGAAATACAACCCTGTAAATGAAGCAGCGTTCCCATCAAAGAACTTTGGAGGCCTGCCTTTTATCACCCCATATAAAGATGTCATTCGCTGCTGCCCATCCAGGATCAGATTCACGTTCCCGGGAGTCAATGGACCATCTCCGCGAGACAAAGACTCGTCTGTCTGTGTATTCCAGACCAACAGTTCACCAATAGGATATCCCCGATAAAGGGAATTCATCAATTTGCGAACTTGGTCTCTATTCCAAACATAACCACGCTGAAAAACCGGCATCGCATAACTGCCCAGATCAATCTGACTCAAAATCGTATTGATATCCATACCAGTCCCCATACCGGCGCGGCACCGGTACAAATAGCTCATGAAAGTTCAACCGCTGTTTTTTGAACTTTCACATTTTCACATCAAAAAACATTCGTTATCGTTCTGCAGTAGATCCAGCACCATGGTACGCTAATGATTCTGCTTAGTCGTTTGAAATTTACATCCACAAACAATTCTACGCATTATGCTCTGTCTCACTTGCCTTTGCTTGTGAATACATAAATTTGGTTACGGCATTTTTCATTGATGGAATTTCCCATCGAACAAGTGGTTTTAGCGCTTCTTCTGCCGGCATGATCTTCAATTGTGAATAGTCAAACTCAGTTTTCTTATAATCAGACACTACAGGGTTTCCATTTCCCTTTGTCACCAATTCATGGTCCTCTTCAAGAAGCTTTTGTTTATAGTTCACTCCAGAAAAGCGGGGTTGTTGAACCATACCAGTTGCGGATAAACATCTCCACAAAGGAATATTGCAATCAATTGCTACATCGAAAGGCCTGTTTTCATAGTCGAAATCCAATTGCTCATCATGGTATGCCTGACGCAGGAAACGAAGTAGATTCTTATCAGTAATACACTTCCCTGCAGGCACCTGGCAAACATAGAATACAAGCGCGTCCCAATTCAGCTTGTTGTGTGACTTGGCGGGAATAAACTCTACTGTTGGTGAAGAGGCGGACATTGATCCAGGTTCAAGATATCTCACAGGCTTTTTCGTTGCGTGGGCATACTCGATTTCGGATGCTGTGCTGGCTCCAATATAACCACCGACATTGATAACGAAAATCTCGTCTGCCATGTCGATCTTGCGCTTGTGCATGTCATCCAGCATTTCCTTGGTGCCTTCCGTCCATACTTCATTATCGCCAGAATGACCAAACAGGCCAACACTGATAACAATATTGCCTTCAAGAGTCAGTTGCTTCTGTACTTCCAGAAACTCATCCTTAAAACGAGTGCTACCACACAATGTGATAACGCGATACTTACCCTGCATCTTTCTTCCTCTGCTTTCTGCTCAATACTTATCGCAAAACTGTCCGTAAAAATCACTACGTTCATCTTCGTTCAAGGAATCTATTCGATCAACAAAAGACGCCAATTCCTGTTTCATTTCTTCGTACTTCTGCTGATAATCTTCCTCATCAAAGAAAGCAGTGTGAACCATTGATCCATATACTCCACAGGTCACGGCATAATACGCTTTGCATTTTTCCAAGGTAAAACGGCAAGAATTATCATATTCCTCGTCATCAATTACAATACCGCCTTCAGTGCCACGTCCACCCATCCATTCCTGTAACTTTATCCACATAAACCATGTTCACCACCCGTCAAAGATCATTGGATGAATTCGGAAGCTTGACCATAAGATGAAATATAAGCCGTCTTCTTTGCTCTCGTTAATGATACATAAAGCAAACACCGTTCTGCGGTCATTGCCTCTTGCTTGCTAACCGGATCAGAAGTCGAAATAGCTGATTTAAGTGGCATGTTGTTTTTATTCACACCGACAATGAACATGCAGTCGAATTCGAGCCCCTTTACACGATGCATGGTAGCAATACGGACGCCAGGCATATGGCGGTCGTCGGTTTTGCTTCGTTTGATTTCATAGGTGCGGATGCCGGCACTTGTTAATACGGAATTGTAGTCTGTGAGCATTTTATTTGTTCTAGCCACAACACAGATATCCATCTCTTCCGTCCCGTCTTGGATTTTTTCATTGATGTGCTTTACCAAAGACGCTGCTTCAGTTTCAAAGTCAGGATGGTTTTCAATGATGGGCTTTTCGCCATGGCTTAAAGAACAATATCCTTTGGCGTTGTCCTGATTGCCATCTAGATCATCGAAGGAAATGCCTTGCAGCACATGCATAGCCCAATTGCGGATTTCCTCAGTGGTTCGATAATTGATCTTCAGCTGACTGCTGCGACCACGGACAGATATACCGCATTTCGAAAGGACAACCTTGTTACGGTAAATCCGCTGGTGAGCGTCACCGACAATAAATATATCGTTCTGTCTTTCAGCCCCAGCGATTGCACGAATCAGTCTGAAAGCGCTCATGCCAAAGTCTTGACCTTCATCCACAATGACTGCCTTATAGGGATGATAATCCGGCATGTCATTCAGAATCTGACAGCATTCATTCATTGCAGTTGCAGAGTCACGCACCTGATGAACATCCATTTGCGTTTTATATTCTTCAAACACTTTCCAGACTGCAATTCTGCCTTTTCTGTCTAAGCGAATGCCCCTACCAAGTCTTGGTGCTTTGCAATAATCCTGCAAAGAAGAGATACCTTGTGCCTGTACAACGCTATTCCATTCATCTTCAAAGAAGCCTTCCGGCAAATCAAAGTCCATGCCGGTATAGTTAATAGCATCACGCCAATAATCATTCAGTTCTTCGCCATAACGAATGGTATAGTGATAATCCTGTTTCTGAAGAAAGCGAGTGATCCAGGCATCGAGATGAATCACCTCTATTTTCCGAAGTTCTTCAACGGAGCAGATCTTTCTCAGATTTTCTTGAATATCCTGCGCAAGATTAGCGGTAAATGTCGTAAACAGGATTTTTTCATTTCCTTCACACTGCTGCGCCAGATATCTGGCCCTATGCATCGCAACAACGGTTTTCCCCGTACCAGCTCCGCCAAGTACGCGTGCCGGTCCCTTATACTCTTTGGAAACCAGACGACGCTGTGACGGGTGGAGGAATACACGCCACTTTTCAAGAGGCGCATTCATCATAGCCTTTAGTTCCTCTTCGCCATCCACAACTGTGAACTGCATCTTTGTAACAGCGTTTTCAAGCGCGTCAGCCATGCTTTCCTTTTGAGCGGGATCAGTC
>JAZUFB010000337.1:0-5848 GCA_045640475.1 Clostridia bacterium | reverse complement strand
ATCAATGGAATGTGCAAAATCGGCGTTATCCGATTCTTCGCGGAGGCGAAGCTGTTCTTCAAACCAACTCATCCTTTACCTCCTTATTCCGCACTCACGAGTTCCTGATAGATACTGCTGTTTTCTATCAGCTCTTTGTGGGTTCCGCGGTCCTTTATTTCGCCGTTCTCCATTACGATTATCTCATCGCAGGAGCGAATGGTTGACAGTCTGTGAGCAATTACAATACAGGTGATGCCGCGGTTCCTTATGGATTTTACCACCTCATATTCCGTTTTCGCATCAAGTGCGCTCGTCGCCTCGTCAAGAATGACAACAGTCGGCTCCTGAACGAGAGCTCGGGCGATTTCCATTCTTTGTCTCTGACCGCCGGAGAAATCCTTGCCTCCCTCTGTCAGCTTGTGCTGATATCCCTTCGGGCGTTCCATGATATCTTCGTGGATCTGTGCATCGTAGGCCGCGAGGATCATCTCGAAGTCCTCAATGCTCTCGTCCCACATTTTTATGTTGTTGGCAATGGTATCTTCAAAGAGAATAATGTCCTGATCGACCACGGCGACAGAGCCGCGGAACACGTTTTTCGGGATCTGCTTCATCGGCTTTCCGTCGAACAGGATCTCGCCGTCCCACGGCTGATAAAGCCCGGCAATCAGCTTGGACATTGTGGATTTTCCGCAGCCGGAAGCACCTACAATGGCAACGCTTTTTCCCGGAGCGAGGGTCATGCTGAAGTCCCTGATCAGCGGATCGGAAAGCGGAGAATAACCAAACACAAGGTTTTTTACTTCGATCTTTCCGGAGAGCTTGCTCAGTTCCTCAGAGGAACTGCTTTCAGCGAAGACCTCGTCGTCACGGTATTCCATCACGTCATCTACGCGTTCCATCTGTGTCCGCATTTCCTGCAGGGTCTGCCCTGCGGAAACAAGCGTCATGGCGGGCGACATGAACGAAGCGAGGAAACCCTGGAATGCCATGATCATGCCGACGGTGAACTCTCCCCGCATGGCCAGCCAGACGCCGAGAAACAGTACGGCATTATTTGCAAGCGCGGAAACAAACTGCGGAATCATGCCGAGGTATTGATTCAGCTTCAGGAATTTCACCTGCTGCGTGTTTACGCTTGCCTGATATCCCGACCATTTCTTGAAATATCCGTTTTCAGCTCCGGAAGCCTTGATGGTCTCGATCATTTCAATGCCGGCAATGGTCGCTGCGGAGAGCTTTGCGCTATCCCGCATGGACACGCGGGTGACGTTGATGCGCTTCTTGGATATGTACTGAGATACAACGGCATTGATCGCAAGCGAAGCAAGTCCGATTACGGTCAGGATTACGCTGTAACGCAGCATGACGATGAAATAGAACACCATCATGACCGTGTTGAGCGCAAGCGGCGCAAAAGTGCCGATCAGCGAATTGGCGATGGAAGCATTGGAACTCTGCCGGCCCTGAATGTCTCCTGCCATGCGCTGGGAGAAAAACTTCATCGGCATTTTAAGGACCTTCCACATATAGGACGCGTTGCCGACAGCCGCCATTTTGCCGTTGATGCGCAGTGAGTAGACTGCCTGCAGCGCGGACATGATGATCTGTATCAGGTTGAAAGCGCCGAGGAAGAGCAGGAATCCCGTTGTCCATTCGAGGTTGCTGCCGCTGAGCAGATGATCGAGGAACACACGGGAGAATGCGGGCTGAACGAGCCCCATCAACGCCGCGACAATACCGGTCAGCACGGTAAACGTGATTGCCGCGCCGGTTCCTTTCAGCCGTTTTGCGGCAAAAGCCAGCGTGCTTTTCGGCTTGCCGGAGGGCGTGAAGGCGTCTGTCGGCTCAAATTGCAGGCAGATACCGGTGAAGGATTCGTCGAACGCCTCCATCGCTACGCTGTAGTTGCCTCTTGCGGGATCATTTAGGTATGCCTTCCCGTTCCTGAAGCCGTCCAGAACCACAAAGTGGTTGAAATTCCAATGAATGATGCAGGGGAAACGTCCGCGCTCCTTCAGCATTTCCGGCTCGTAGCGGTAGCCTTTCGCGTCCAGACCGTAAAAACGGGCTGCCTTCAACATGTTCCGTGCATTGGAGCCGTCACGCGACACGCCGCAGTCCTCACGAACCTGCTCCAGCGGTATCCATTTGTTGTAATAAGCCAGAATCATGCAAAGGCATGCGGCACCGCATTCCAGCGCTTCCAGCTGCATCACAACCGGTACCTTCGCAACGCCTTTTTCGATTGGCTTCTTTTTTATTTCTGCCATGCCGGAAACCTCAATTCATAATAAAAGACAGCGGTTTGATGCTCTTCGTTACGATTATTCCCTCGTACGATCCGTCCGGAATCGTCAGGCCCGATTTGAGGACGCAAACGTATCCGTTTTCCTCATTGGTACCGATCTCTGCAATAACTGCTTCGAAACCGTTAAATTTCACGGTCATTCCCTCCTGAACGGAAGAAATGGCTTCGTTCGCCACGAAACAGACAAGCGTTTCATTATCTGCGCGAACGCTTGTTTCCACTGTGCTGTCTATATGACCGAAGATACCCCAGACGCAGGCACCGGCCAGCAGAATGACCACGCTGATGAGCAGCAGCCACACACCCGGATTGGATACCTGTATGTAATCGTCAAGATTTTCGGGCGACTTCACCTTGTCCAGACTTTTCTTTCTGAACAACTCTTCATTATTTTTGCCGGCCATTTTCCCTTATGCCTCCTTCGATTTTTCCGGAACGAGTTCGATAATATCGTCCATCGTGCAGTTAAGAGCTTCGCAGATCTTTACAAGAGTTTCAACGCGTACGTCAAGATTCTTTCCCATTTTTGCCATTGCGTTGGTACTGATCCCTGCTGATTTGATCAGCTGGGTTTTGCTCATTTTCTTATCGATCAATATTTTCCAGAGTTTGTTGTAACAGACCGACATAAAACACCTCCACCAGACGGTTCTGACTTTTTTTACGAGTATAGCATAGTTTCTGCGGTTTCTCAATATATTATTGAGATATTCAATTCGAGGGATTACGTGTACCCAAAGACGTATGACAAATTAATGCGGCAGGGATATTTCCCTGCCGCGTTGCAGTCGTGCGTGAATCCTTTTTCGTTTTTTCCGGACGCTTTCAGCTTTTGATCTTGAAGATAAAACGCAGAATCGATTGCAGCAGACTCGGCTGCTCATCTATGACGATTTTCATGCCGCCGGAAACGTTTCCAAGCTCTTCGTCCGGGAGCTGTTTCACGTCTTCAGCGCAGTCGGTTATCTTTTCGTCCGTGTCGGTAATCCCTTTCAGAATGAAATCGTTTTTTCATGCGACGGTCGGCAGATCAAAAACACACAGAGAAACGGCCTTTTTCGTGTTATCGGGAGTTAATTCAGGTTCATGCCGTCCGTGTTTAACTGTCCCTGATAATTCTGCCCTGTTGCGACGACGCTGCCGTCGGAGCGGCGGCCGACACAGTGATGATATCCGGCGTCGATTTCGACAACGTCGGTCCAACTGCTGAAATCGAGCGTGCCGCCCTTGTCATCGCCGCAGAAAACAACAGTCCCGTCCGATTTAAGTCCCACGGTGAAGCACTGGCCCGCAGATACCGCAACGATGTCCGTCCATCCGGACACGTCACACTGACCGTAATCATTATTGCCGGAAGCGACGACCGTACCGTCCGATCTGAGCGCGGCGATGTGATTCCAGGTGCTTGAAACGGCTGTGATATCAGACCAGTCGGCAGCCTCATCGATCGGATCGGACCATGTCCAGGACCATACTGCAACCGTGCCGTCGGCCTTGACGCCCATGGCAGCGCACCCTGCTTCGACCTGAATGAAACGGTCGTTTTCAGATGGATATTCCTTCGGCATCATGCCGGCAATCTCTACACTTCCGTCAGCCATCAGCGCGATGACGTAGTATTTTCCCATCGCGACCTGAATGACGTTCTCCCATCCCGAAACAGGGGTAAAATCGCAGTATTGCATTTCGTCGACCAATCCTCCGCACGTCACGACGCTTCCGTCTTCCAGAACAGCGGCGATCGCCTCCGAACTTGTCGAGAAATTTTTGATTCCGGTCCAGGACTGGTATTCGGGAAGCGTCTTTACAACGTTTTCCCCGTCGATATACGGCTCGGAACTGGCGAGCAGCGTACCGGCGGCCGTCAGGCCGTAGCTGTACGTGCCGTTGGCCTGGATCCGGTTGATCTGCGCTTCGAATGAGAATACTTCCTCGGGTTCGGTTTCCGCTTCGGTTTCGACTTCTGCCTCGGGTTCGGCTTCAGCTTCCGGCTCGGTTTCAGCCTCAGGTTCGGTTTCGGTTTTCGGTTCGCTTTCAGTCTCAGGTCCGGTTTCAGCTGCCGGTTCAGCCTGCGCAGCAGCTTTGGCTTTACCGGGGGAGCTTTCTTCGGCGGGTTCGCTTTTCTGATTCACGGGAGCCGGAGAACCGCAGGCTGTTAAGGATAATATCAGCGAAAAAGTCAGCAGGCAAATAATGAATTTCTTCATGATGGACTCTCCTTCTCAAAGCATCTGTCTGTTGTACGTCTTTCCGTTTTTCGGGCGTGAGTTGCCCATATCGATTGTGTCATTTCAGTCGACTTATTTCCTGCCCAAAAGCACGATCGTTTCTATATGGATCGATTGAGTGGAATTGATGTCATGTTATTCCGTCTGTTTGTGGAAACAAATCTACTGTCGAAATAGGCTATATCTGTTTCGGCGTCTAAACCTTATGTGTTCGTGGGAACAGATTAAAGAATATATCTACGTGTCAGATAAGAAATCCATTCCTCATCTATTTCATCCATTCCGCATTTTATCATGGCGTTAAACAGGCACTCATAAGTCATTGGCAGGAAGGATTTCCTGCCTTTTTCGTTGAGTAAGGATGAATAGTCTGCCAGAACAGTACTTGCGTTCGGATTAAAATGCTCATTGAATGACGGATAGAGATGAATAGAAAGGAAATCCCTTAATCCGTTTTCGTGTTGCAGCATACTCAAGCCGAGAATGTGGTTTCTCCATAATTGGCGAAGGTCGTTTCCGCGGTCATGTTTTCCGAAGTTGCTTTCAATAAAAACTTCCTCGGCAGTTCCGCCATAGTCAAAACATCCGCTTTCACGCGTAACACGGTAATAAGTACTGTTCTTATCATGGATTTTGTATTCTTCACCCTTGCCGATTTGGTATCCCTGTTCGGTGTATTTCACCTCAATGCCGATACCGCACCGGGCTCCTGTTGAATCATTGTAATCCACATAAGCATCAAATGAGGTCAGGTCATCCAGATATTCTTCCTTGGGAGAAGGAGCGTATTCAATAACGATGTTCTTAACAGTCGCCACATCCTTGCCGGTCAATGTTCGGAAAAGCGTCGCCGCCTTTTGCAAATTATGCCGCATGGGAAAGAATATGTTGTAAGGGATATGCTCGCTGCGCAGAACATTTGTCAGAATTGCTCCTGTTTTACCGTTCAGATCCTGCATGATTTCATCCCGAAAAGGCGAATAAAAGTTCACACCGCGTGCCCCATCTTCCGCGGAGATGACATTTCCATAACATCCGCTCCGGCTTGTATTGCGAATTGCAGGAACATCCATTTCAATCTCACGAAAATCCGATTGCTGTTTCCGTGCTTTTGCCTGCCAGCGCGTGTCATACTTGTATTCTTCGATTTTGAAAACTTGTTTTGACATCATTATCAACACCCCGCTCTGTGCTCTTTACTTGTTTATTTTCGACATCAAAACTGCCGTCTCTATATGCCTTGTAGCAATGAGATTGATGTCATCGGTATAAGGAAACATATCTACCGATTTTGACCGTTTTCTCTGTTTGCGGAAACATATCCAAG
>JAZUFB010000336.1:0-2581 GCA_045640475.1 Clostridia bacterium | reverse complement strand
AACCGGAAATACGACGAATATAAGCAGGTGGCGGGTGAATTCCGCATTCTGGAAAAATACGGTTTCCCCTATCTTCCGATTCCTGAAATCGGCGTTGCCATCCGTTATGACAACGAGATCGTCCAGCAGTATGCCCGGTCCCAATACCGCACACCTTATCCCCGTGCCCTGTTCAAGACCCAGCAGACGCTGTCCGGCATGAATTATGACTACAATTTTGTGGATCTCACCCATCTGAAGCATCACTACAAACTGCTGATCCTGCCGAATCACGTGATCATGACCGAAGAGATGGCCGAAACCGTCCGTTCCTTTGTCAAAGAAGGCGGCACCGTGATCATGACCGGATACAGCGCGGTAGTGGATGACACGGACACCGTGATCACATCCACCCATCCGGGCTATCTGAGCGATGTTTTCGGCATCCGGGTCGGCGGGTTCCGCCGGGTCGAAAATCCCGTCACCGTACAGTTCGCGGACGGTTCCGTTTCCTCCGGAGCGCAGTATTATGACGAGATCCAGTTGCGCGACGCGACCAGTTTCGCCACCTGCGCCGATGATGGCAGCTGCGCGGTCTCCGTCAACCGCTTTGGTGCCGGCAAAGCCTATTATATTGCCGCTGAAACGGACGGTGCACTCCTCACCGCGCTGATCGAGCGTGTACGCGATGAGGCGGGTCTGACCCCGCCTCTGCCGGTCCCCGCCGGGGTGGAAGGCAGAATGATCCGTGATGGCGAAGCCTTCTATGTCAACACGACAGACCAACCGCAGACCGTTACCCTGCCCTTTGAACAGAGCCATGCCGTCCTGCGGGATCAGCCCTGCGGAAACACCATTACCCTGCCACCCTATGACGCCGAATTGTTTGTGCGATAAATAAACAAAAACCGGGTTCAGTGATCTTGTGCTTACACAAGATCGCTGGACCCGGCTTTTCTTATCAACGGCGTTTGCGGAGTGAGCGCATCAGGGTCACGGCAGTTTCCTCGTTTTCGTTTTTCAGGCCCGGCACAAGGATCAGGGTGGAAACAAACCGCAGCACGACGGACAGAACGATCAGCACCATATAGCGGTCAAACCGGCCGGTGAAAAGCTGCGCGCGCTCACACGCGTCCAGGAACCAACCGCCGCACATGGTGCCCAGCGCCGTACCCACCAGGCAGGTTATGCAACTGAAGAAAGCGATATAGGTGGAACGGTCCTGATCCGGCGAGGTAAACAGCTGGATGCTGTTGGACGCCAGATTGCATCCACACCAGAAAAAAGCGCCGATCAGATTATGCAAAAGCGTCGGCCAGATGTTGCCCGGCGTAGACAGCAGATAGAACAGAGGCGTCAGGCTGGCGCCGATGCAGGAGATCAGCATCACGCTGCGGCTGCCAAAGAAATCGATCGCGCGGCCCCACCGGGGAACCATGATCACTGTGGCCAAAGACGCGGCAACGGTACCGAACAAGGTGATCTGCAAAAAGTTGAGTCCCATCGTGTTCATGGCGTACGGCGTCAGGTAGGAGCCGGACATATTGGCCGTAAAGCACCAAAGCGTCCACATCAGGGTCACTTTCATAAAGGGCTTGTTATGGCAGATCTCGGCGATGGATCTGCGCAGGGGGATACTGTTATCCGTCGTCATCGGGACTTCCTTCACAAAGCCAAAGCAGATCATATCCAGGCAACCCAGCGCGCCGCCAATCAGGAAAATGACAATAAAGCGGGATCCCACCCCCAGGGCATCCAAAAGCCAGGCGACCAGCAGACCAAACGGCAATCCGAGGAACCCGTTCAGCATATCCCGGAAACTGAGCCACCGTCCCCGGATCTTGAGCGGTGCCAGGTCCGAATACCAGGGAAACCAGGTCACATTGATCACCGAAGCGCATGCGGAAGAAAGCCCCAGCAGAACGATCAGGATCAAAAGCGGGAACCGGTCATCCGGGACGGTCCGCAAAAGCGGCAACAGGCCGAACAGCATCCACAGCATACGGCTGAAAAGGCCCAACGTCAGCATATAGATCTTTCTTTTCCCGGTCTTGTTGACCAGGACTGAAAACGGGATCTGCAAAAACGCGGCCACCTGCGGTATAGCCACCAGCAGACCGAACTCCAGATCTCCCGCGCCCAGCAGTGCCGCGAGACCCACCATGGCAGCCGTTCCGCCGCCGCAGATGATCCCATGAAGATTACCGAAAAGATTGCCTCGCAGGATCCAGTTCAGTCCCTTCCGGGCATAGTCCGGCAGGCACGCCTCCGCATACAGAAGACTCAGAGTCCCCGCGCCGCGTCTCGATTTCAGATGCATGGAAACACATCTCTTTCCGGGTGATATTGAACGATGTTACGGTTCTTTTTCCTTTCTGCACGGGTGGAACCGTTTCCTGCCGTTTCCCGGCACAAACGAAAAAATAACAGAGACAAAAAAACAGAAGTCGGCTCTTTGCTTTGTTCAAAGAACCGGCCTCTGATCTGAACAGGATGATCTTTACTCCGCGCAGAAGGATTCGAGAGACTCAAGGGCGTATTCACGGCGTCCGTTGAAGAAGTTGATGATCTTCGCGGTCTCGCCAACATAGTCGTTCCAGGT
>JAZUFB010000335.1:0-12323 GCA_045640475.1 Clostridia bacterium | reverse complement strand
TACCTTGCCTGCATCCTGCAAAAGGCCATAGTCCATCATTTCAATAAACCGGTTCAGGCGCGTTTCCCAATCCTGCATGGTCATGGGAATGTGCCGCTCGGCCATATCCTCCGCAAGGTCGAGATAGGCCGAAACCATACGGTTTAGCTGTGCCATTTCCTGCTCGGAAAGGTAGTTTTTCGCTACAGTCACATCGGATTCCAGAATCTTACCATCCGGCGCATCCCGCCAGGTCGTCAAACCCATATGCGGCTTATCGGCATCGGCACGTTCATAAATCACTTCGGCGGCAGTATGTCCGTGTACGGCGTAGTGCATCTTATTCTGCACGGTGGCATAGAAACGACGTGTCGACTTTGCGTCCTTGTCGTAATCGAGCGCAGTCGCGTAGAGATCGGTGATTTTTTGATAGAACATCCGCTCGCTGGCACGTATCTCGCGGATTTTTTCAAGTTGTTCCTTGAAATACTTATCGGTCAGCGTTGTTCCGCGCTTCAGACGCTCCTCGTCCATCACCCAGCCCTTGATGGTATAGGACATGGCAATATCGTTCACCCATCTGCGGAACTGTACGGCGCGTTCGGAATTGACCTTGAAGCCGACGGCGATAATCATCTGCAAGCCGTAATGGTTGGTAAGATAGCTTTTTCCATCAGCGGCAGTTATCCGAAATTTTCGGATAACTGAATTTTCGTCCAGTTCGTTATCATCAAAGACCTTTTTGATATGATAGTTAATTGTGCGAACATCTACATCATACAGCGCAGCAAGCATCTTCTGCGTCATCCAGATGTTTTCATCCTCATAACGCACCTCGACGCTGCTTTCGTCGTCTCCATTCGACGCTGTAAAAGTCAAGTATTCCGCCGCTGAGGAACGGATACTGACGTCTGTGTTTTTCTTAGCCATATCACAGCACCTTCTTTATATTCTACACCGGGAACAATCCGATTTTTCTCAGATACACGCACAACAGGAGCTGCCTTAATCTATGTACTCTCTCACAGCATCTTCATCAAAAATACGGTCGAGTTCAGCGTTATTTGTAATACCACGTACCTCATTCCGTATTGATGCTTTCGCCATGTCAAGGCGATAGAAATGTTCTCTGCCGTCCGGTCCACGTTGTTTTCGAATCAGTTCTATCCTGCCAAATGCATCCCAATGCTTTTCGGCAAATTTAGCAAGACCGATTGCTTTCGGGCAGTTATCTTTTCTGCTGGGATCATGAGGTTCTAAGATGTCAAATATATACCCGCTGGCATCTGCACGAACGATGACCAAATCCGGAAACATGGATACAGCAACGCCGTTTACCTCATACGGCACACCTAAAGACCATGTTTTTCGGTCCAGATTGCGCAGCCAGCAAACAGCACCATGTGCCAGTTCTTCCACAAGGACACCCTTTTCCCAGGGGTTTAGGTAGGTCTCCATTTGACCCTGATCATCGACATACATATGCTGTGCAAAATGCTCGCAGTTTTCGCCGACGGAGAAATCTATTGACGCAGGCAGAAGCCATGGTTGAGCAATAGGTCTGGCTGAAGAGGAAATCAGCTTTTGATAGAATTGTTTCCTTGCTTCGGGGAGCTGGGCAATCGCGCGTTTATTGTTTTCGTAAATCGTTTCAAACTCGTCGTCTGCGAAATTGTACAGGCGCTCCATTGCTTCTGTGTTATTTGCAAGAACAATTACCTCAACATGAATATCCGTCTTATTACGGGCAGAGTGCCTGATCCAGTATTCTGTATGAAGTCCTTCACCGAGGACTTTTCCCGCCTGATCGAAATGACGCTGGATATCAAATTCAGTTACGGTCAATTCCCGTGTTGTTTCATCAAAAGTATAGGTAGTATCTCCGTAATCAAACGTAATTCCACCCAAAGCAAATCCGGTTATTGATTTTGCCAGTGTGTCAAACTGACCGTTTTCTTTCATTTGCTTCACTTCGTCCGTCATACGGTCAATGATATCTTTTAAGACAGACTTGCGGATGTTGAGATTGATACCATCCATCGTCAAAGCACGCGCCAGCTGCATCAGCGTACGCAGTGATGACTGTTTCCGTCCACTATCAATATGATATGTTACAAGGTTCTGCATGGCAGAAAAGACGTCATCATATGCAGGATTTTTCTTCAGCGTGACAAGCTCACGCGCCGTTCCGACATCGGCAGGAGCAGCCATTTCATTGTCACGCAGGGCGCGAACAACTTCTCCCACTGTATTTTCATTAAAGAACGGAAGGAACAGACTTACATTGTTCAATTCGGCGTCTGAATCGATATGCCGTGCCAGAGGCGTACGGATCATGCGGCCAAGCAACTGAGCGATGTATGTATAATCCTGCGCAGAGCGGAAGGACATCATAGTTTCAGCACGAGGGCAATCCCATCCGGTCGAAAGATTCATTTTGAAAAAGACAATGCGGATGTTTTCATCTTCTTCAATTCTGGAAGCTTCAACAGGACGTATTTCTGTGTCACCGTAAAAAAGACTGTCATGATCGTTAAAGGTATGTACTACCTCACCGGGAAGAAGCTTCCGACCGATTTCTTCCTCGATAAATGCCAAGCAAACATCAAGATCTGTAAGCGACACTTGCGTTGAAGTTCCGTCCTCTACCTGAATCACCAAAATCGGCTTAACAGGTCTTTCTCGCTCCTGCGTACAATAGCTTTCCCAGCGGCGGCATTTATCCTGCCAGTTTTCCACTGCACTTTTCAGCATGGTCATATCCGCGGTAATGGCTAAATCCGGGAAGCGGATGATAATTCGATCTTTCAACAGTCCTGATTCACGCACCGCATTTACGGGAACCTGTACCTTCTGTACGGTAGAGGCCGTACCGGCAACCAGATTATCAAAGCGCTGCGGCGTTGCCGTCACGCCGATGATCAAGGGCATTACGCAGAGTCCGTCTTCATTGCTGCCGAAAATAAACTTCTGCATGATCGAATTGGCTTTATTCACGTCGCGCTGAGACATAGTCATGCCTCTGTGCGCCTCGTCAATCACCACATAGAGATGCTCCGGGAATCTCCGTGCCGTATTTGTCAACGTCGTCCACACGGAATACTGACGGTTATCGGAAAGCGTTGTCAGCAGCTTGTCGGAGCCAAGCTTCTGTGTATTCAAGAAATAGATATGACCGCCTTCCAGATATTCCGCATCAAACAAAGCGTCCACGGTCACGATATCATGCACATGGATCTTATCGGATTCACGCTCGATCTTGTATCGCGTCTGTTCATTGAGCATGGGCGAATCCGACAGCCATACAATGCGTGCTTCCGGATCAGCCAGACGGTCCGCATTGCCGAAGAATATCTCCTCAAACAACGCGGTCATGATGATGGTTTTTCCCGAACCGGTCGGCGCGGAGAAAGAGATCACCTGCGGATCGGTTTCACTCCAAAGAATATGTGCTTTGTCAATTTTGCGGTTCAGTTCCGCAAGCGCATCTTCCTGAAAACGGAAAAGCTGCATTCTCATACGCGCGCCCTCCTTGCACCGATTACAAAGTTGTCAATATAATCACGATAGAGCTGATAGGTCTCCCCGATACCGATCTGTGAGGACATCTCACGGTAAGCCGGCTCCGAATTGGTCACGAAATAGACCGTATCAATACAGTCATACCTCTGAATCTCGCGGGCAAATGCGGCATACGCGCTTTCGTCCACCAGAACCGCAAAACGGTTTTCTGGCAGGATCAGCATCACCGGTTCTTCTTCACTCTCATAGACCGGACGGCAGCCGACTGCACCGCTCTTCATCCATAGCAGCGGCAGGATCTCGCGGAACTGCTGTCCCAGAGTTACAAGATCACGGTCCAGAAAACCAAGCTTGAAGTATTCGCAGTTGGCAGCAAAGCCATCGGATAATGGTCTTTCATATCCATCTTCATCAACAGAATACTTACCGGTCAACGGTACATCATCGTTCCTGTGACCAAGAATTGTAAAGACTGTCCGAGGCCATGTTACCGCCTTGCAGATACCACAGTTTTCCCAGTATTCATCACCGGGATAATATCCGGCTTCTTTGAGAGCCTTTGCCTGTTTTTTTGAAACCTCATTGTTCGTGACAATAATGCAACGCCTATGACCGTCATCCTGACTGTTCAGCAGATTCACAGCGTTCAAAGTAGTACCACTGCCTGCAAAGAAGTCAAGAACAATAGAGTTTTCATCGGTAGTGGCACGCAGTACATCCGCAATCAAGTCAATCGGCTTCGGGTACGGAAATTCTTTACTGCCGAAAATATCTTGTATTTGCGAAGTGCCTTTTGCGGTATAAAATACCTTTTCACTCCATATAGTCGGAATTTCAGAGCCTTCGGTTTCATTATCATCCAATATTAATGTTGGCTTACCTGTTTCATAACCTATAACCGCGAGTTTACCAGCCCTAATTTTCTTAATTATACCATCAGGAAGGTATTGTACGCTAAATTCATTTTTATTGTTTCTACTTCTATTTTTTCTTGTTCGAATATATCCTAAGTCCCAATCACCAAGTAACCTATCAGAAATCAACCTCCAAACGCATTTATCTCCCTTGCTTGTTACAGGCCAAACCGCAGCACAACCATCAGGAGCTTCAGAGTAATCATAGGTGAATTCCGAAATATCACCGCTATAACTACCATTTTCTATACGTTCAGCAAGCGAAGCACCACATCCAACTATCACTTCCGTTTCTCTATCTATAAATATCGGATACACTTGATTTGGACGTTGAGTCTGGTTGAACGTCGCTAAAGTTAATCCTTCAAATGGTGAACGCTCATGTCCACCAGCAAAGCTCAGCGGGTTCGCAACGAACGCCGATTCAGTAATAAATACCAGATATTCATGAAGATAGTTAAACCCACCGGATGGTTTGCCGCCGGATGTTTGAACTGTTACAGGAACAATTTGATGATCAGGAAATATCTCTTCGCAGAGCAAAGATAACCTGTGAAGTTCCTGATAGCCAATGCTGATAATCAAAACACCTTTTTCAGATAGGAGCTTTTTTGCAAGTTTCAAGCGCTTCTGCATCATAGACAGCCATTTACTATGTGCCCATTTATCTTTAGCATCAACATAATCATCATTATATTTCCATTCATCAGTACCTGTATTATAAGGCGGATCAATGTATATGCAGTCCACCTTTCCCGCGTACAGATACTCCAGAAGCTGAAGCGCATGATAGTTATCCGCCTCGATCAGCGTATGCCACAGGTCACTGTCCGGCGCATTTTCAACCTTGTCAATCGGCTGCAAGCAAGGAAAAATCGCCTCGCCGATCTCCGCGACCGTCACCAGCTCGCTCATCGCGATTTCTTCTGTTTCGCCGGTGCTCTTGCTGCGGCAGAGTGCCTTTTCACCATTGATCTGCAAAACGGTATAGGTATCCCCGATCTTTCCGGCTTTTTTCGCTGCGGTGCCGCCGCGTTTGACCGCGACACCGTACAAAGGCGTGCACTCCGCCAGATGATCTTCAAACACAAGACCGAATTTCTTATTTTGCGTAAGCCGCTCAACTTCCTCCGTCAGACGGGCGCGCAATGCGGGATCGCTGACCTGTTTGAGCAATTCATGTATCGCAGCCATAAGTTTTCTCCTTTATCAATTTCCTCAGCTCCAAGAGATTCCGAACAGTTTATGATCTTCACTGAGTTTCAGAACGGTGGATTTCTTCAAATCTTCTGTTTCAGCACGGTCTACGGCTATGAAAACCTGTTTCCCGGTTTGACGGTACAGTTCCAGCAACTTTGCAAAATGTACATCGCTGATCCTGTTGAGCAGATTGCCGTCATGAATGAGTACCGGAAGCCCCGTAAGGAACAGCAGCGCCAAATCGAGCAGGATTAAGCTTTTGAAGGCCGTTTCCTCACTGGTGTTGTCACAAGTACCAAACGAGATATTTTTCTGCCCGTCAATTGACAGTTCCGGTGCCGTTTCGCTGTGAGCAGTCACAATATCATTCATCTCGGTGAGCTGATGATTGATCGTTTTTACGATTTCGTCAATCGTCTTTTCCAGATCCGTCAACAACTTTTTCAGTTTCTTTTTTGCCTGAATACGGGCTTCTTGCGCTTCCTTCTCTTGAAGCAGCGCTTTGTTTTCCTCTTCCAACGCATCAATTCGCTTGGAAACAGATACGCACTGGGATGTTACACGCTGACTGATTTCCGCGTTTAATCCGGATTTAGTAATCTCCTGGCGCAAACGGACAATTTCCTTTTCACAGTTATCCAACAGCGGCTGCAACTCGGAAAGTTCCTCTTCCATGCTTTCCTTCAAAATCTGACGAATTTGAATATGGAATTGATTGATTTCTTCCAGTGAACGCAGGTTTACCGATGGAAAAAACTCCGTTAGCTCCATAAAATCGCCGCTGATGTCTTCTTCTATAAAATGACGATTACCGTTTTTTACCGCTTCAACTTTTTCCTTGAGTTGATTACGATGCCTGATAAGCTCGTTCAGTTCCTTTTTTAGCACGATAATTCTATCACCGGATGATGTACTTAAGCCCAGAAACATCATACCCGCGCTGTCATCCTGCTTCATCATGGATGAAAGCCGTTCTCGGAGTCCGGCAATCGTACGCTTGTTTTCCTCTATTATTTCAAATGATTTTGGCTTTTCTATATCTCGCTGCCACTCTCCGGCCTTAATTCCGAGTTCTGATTCCATATCCCGAATTGCCGACAAAACTTCGCTTTTCCGGAACAATGCAATCAGAAAATCTACTGCTTTATCGTCTTTTTCATTTGGCTTTGAAAGCAAAGGGGATTTTTCATAACTATTTCTGCCCCCGTAAATACGGAAAAAGTGATCGGTTATCTCGTCAATTGATACTCCGGCCTGATAAGATTCCGAAAGAAAACGCCGATAGTTCCTCAATGTCATTTCTTCAATCAAGGAACCTTCCGCATCACAACGAAAGACAGTATCCGGTCTGGTGACATCCCGATAGAAATAGTGGAGTGTATTATCAAAACGGAACGTAAAATATACACGGTGCTCTTTGATATGTGCCCGAATATCACTTTCCTCATAGCAATAATGCGTACCGCCAAAGGCATAATCGATCATCCACAAAAAGGTGGATTTACCGAGAGCGTTGCTTCCACCCGCACTGCCCAGTATGATGTTCAAGCCTTCGTTGAAGACGATTTTGCGGAAACCTTCTGCAAACTTGTCACATGAAATCTCAATCAACATAGTGCAAAAATCCCTCTTCCGTCAAATCGATTTTCCGCAATGCGTATAGCGCATCCAGCGCGGAAAGGAAATCGGCAGAATCTATATGCTCATCCGTAACCATATTGGTAAACAATTCCGCAACCGTAAGCTGCCCATCACGCACTTCCCGCAGGATTACGGGAAACAGTGCCAGCACACTGTTCCGATAGGGGATAATCTTACCCGGCAATTTCATCAAATACCTCACAGCTCTGGACAAAATATGAAATGAGTATCGCACAGGCCTCACGGTTTTTCATTCCCGAATGATTGTGGAGACGGTCGACAAGTGTATTGAAAATCGCACTCTGATCATTTTCGAATACGGTTTCACAATCTTTGTACATATGCTTAATCGCACGCGAAAACCGTTTCAGATTGATCTTTCCGGCTGCAGAAAGGCCCTCCATAACATCGTTTACCATCTCGTACATACCGTCGCTGATATAACTTTTGACCTGCCTGAGCAACAATCGATCCGAAAGTTTTTTCTCCAGCTTTAATGGTGACATACGCAATTTTTGCTCATATGTCGGTTCATCCGCTGCAATCTGCATAATCAAATCCCGTATATCTTCGGTAATCCGATCGTCTTTAATTGCGTCGCTCACTTCCAGCTTTTTATGTTGCTTTTGTTTGATTTCCTGCATTCGGGCATTTTCAGAATCGGATTTTTCAACGATTCCAGCGCATTCGTTGCAGAAAATCATTTCCTCACCGGATGACAATCGTATTATTCTGAATGCATCCTGCTGTAAGGGGCCACCGCAGCGCGGGCAGCATCCTCCGCTTTCCGCACTGAGTCTGATAATACGCGGATCGGAACAAACAGTACTATCTAATTCATATGAATTTAGGAAGGTAATCTCATTGCGGCGTTTGTCGAAAGATCTGATATATTCCGCAGTAATTTCTTTTACGCTCGTTTCTCTATTTATATTACTCGGAACCCTCAATGTGTAGAGAAATAACCCTGCCAGAAAATCAGCAAAAACAATGCTGTTCATGGTCAGAAGCTGTGCTTTCGTGTGATGATTTACCACCTCAATTTCGCAATCATCGCGTATTTCGGTGTCGTCCGCAATAATGTCGCGCAGCGCATGAACTATTGTTTCTTTTTTATTCATATCCAGCATCGGAAAAATCCGACTTCTAAAGTAATCAGATATCTCCGTCGGGACTCTATCATCAAGGCATGTCGAAATATTTCCTGATACATTCACCCTGCCATTTGCCAATGCGGATGTAGTGCGGTCATCAGTGGAAATTTCATAATCAGGATTAATAGAAGCCAGCATTGCGCCAACCAGATTCTTTTGCTTCGTAGCTTGCGCAGCGCAACGCGTCAACACAGATATAAATGATCCCAAGCATAGCTTTTTCATGCGGTGCCTCTTTGTCTGCGTTGTCAGATCAGTCTTCCTTGTAATCGACAATATCGCCAATGTTGACGTGGAGTGCTTTGCATATACGTCCCAGGACTTCCATATTAACTGGCTCGCCTCTACCCATCTTGGCAATGGTCGTACCGGTAATCATGGTCTTTTCCGATAAATCTTTCTTCAGCATCTTGCGGTCAATAAGCAATTTCCATAGCTTGTTGTAACTGAAAGACATATATCCTCCTACACAACACATTCCGTATTTGGCTAATGCTATTGTACCATAAACATGTCAGAAAGTCAACATACGCTTATGTGAATTACACGTTCGCTTATTTTTTCAGAGTCAAAACAGAGTTTTTTCAGAGTCGCAGGGCTGTAGAATTGCCAGCGTTCCTGATAAACTTTTTACAGATGAATCGAAGGGTGGTGGACGTATGAATGATTTCGATAGTGGATAGAAGTTCCAAAGTCGAAACGGTTTTCAATAATTTACGAGACAAGAGGTAAACTGAACTTGAACATGACTTATGAATCTGATAAAATAAAAGTGCGGCGTGGCTGTGTTGACATGTGGAATGCGTTTATGGTAAGAGGCGCAGCTTTCACAAACAATGATATCCCGTATTCGCCGACAACGGCCTTGGAGATACCGACTTCCCTTGTTTCCTATGAGGAAGCAAAAACGATCCACAAAAACGCCATGCACAACGGGCATACCGATTATACGGTCAAAGCTTTCGTGCACTTTTTCCTCGACGACCAGAAATTCGACGGCAAACACACCGGCATCTGGTGGTATCCCGATAAGGCGTTAGAAATCCTGCGTCACTTTTCAGGTGTGATCACACCGGATTTCTCGACCAACGCTGATTTCCCCGAACCGATAAAGCGGTACAACTTCTATCGGATGCGAGCTTTTGGATACTGGCTTTCAAGTCAAGGTATTCCCGTTATCAACAATGTTCGCTGGGGAACGTGTGAGACATGGAACTACTGCTGGGATGGAGTTCCGCATCATAGCATCGTTGCAGTCGGCACTGTCGCCAGTGGCTTAAAACTTCTCGAAAACCGTCCACTGTTTGAAAACGGCTTGCATGAGATGGTCAATGTGCTTAATCCTAATACCATCATCATCTATGGCTCCGCAAACTATAAGTGCTTTGATGATCTGAAAGCTCAAGGCATCAATATCGTGGCTTTCCCGAGCCAAACGTCTATCGCGTTTGAAAGGAGGAAAGACCATGAGTAAGAGCGAAAGTGGACTGTTCAGCGGAACCAAGGGCAGTAGAGCGAAAACCTTCCAAGGCGGTCGTTCCAGAGAAGAATATAGTGCCCTTGCAAGAGATCCTGCACGTGGTACGAAAGTTGATTATAAAGGAAAAAAAGAACGTAGCATTGCTCTTGATTTGGAACAACAGAGAAAACTTGGCAAGATTATACGTGATCCACAAGCAGATAAAGGCGCCGACTTCATTGATACGACAACTGGACAAAAGTGGGATATCAAGAGTCCTGTCTCACATCCCAAAGGACATACATCTGCAAAGAAAGGTGCCTTTAATCTTGGCAAGATGATGGCTAATGTTAGGAAGGAACTTTCAAGAGGGCATAAGGTAATCCTTGATACCCGCAGACTCACAAATGCAGACAGACAGGCGTTCAAAGACGCTATTCATTCTGAAGGATTGGATAGTAATATCATTTGGTACGACAAGAAAGGAGACAGGTAATGGAGAACTTCAATGTATCGTTCGAAGCTCACAAGCAGTGGGTAGATAGTGCCGGTGAATTCGGGAAGCAGATTAGCTTTGATTGCACCGATATGCATTCTATTCCAATGAAAGCACCAATCATGGAACAGGGCTTCTTTTCAGAATGCGATTTCAAGGGTATGACGTTTGAAAATGTGGATTTCTACCTGTCCGAATTCTATACCTGCAATTTTTCGGGTGCTCATTTCATTAATTGTGACTTCAGAAAAACCACATTGGACTATAGCATTTTTACAAGCGCCGATTTCACAAATTGCAGGTTCTCACGTGCAGATGCTTATAAAACACAATTTGATAAATGTGTTTTCCGCAATTGCTCATTCGTGGGATTCAATTTGATGGAAGGTAGCATAAGAGAAGATTATATCGAAGCAACTGACTTTGATGGGGCATATCTTGATAAAGTCAATGCCTTCGGTGCAAATGTCATCAATCCTCTGAATATCGAAAAGATAAACCACATAAGCTTGTATTTTGAGTCTTCCGAAACAGTAACCGAGGGTATTCCTGCAATTGAGAGGCTACAACAACACGATTGATTAGTTTACGTGATCTGATGTTATTATTTGATGCTATTAGAACGCCATATTGTATTGAGAAGTAACGACCTGCAATTGCGATAACGCTTAACTCGGAATTAAAGTTCTGCTCCTGTGAAATGCTATTCACAGGAGCAGATACTATTAGCATAAAGCCATTTCCCGCGTGTTTGTCCTTTATATTCGATGAGACTCTTTTCTGTAAACTTTATCAGTGCTCTCAGTACCGTTGAAAGCGAAACATAGATCTTCACGACAACTTTCTGAGCGGAGAGTGAAACGTTCGTTTTGATAACATCCAAAACACGAACTTCCATTGGCGTCAGTTTAGCTTCAGGATTAGCATCATGATTAGCGTCATTAACATCATTTTTATCATGCACATTGAGGCCAATACAGATAATTCGGTCTTCGCACGCTATAGACTTTATCATTCGCAAAGAATATTCTTTCCTTTTTTCACATCCCAGTCAAAGCATAACAGGATATCATCATTGAAAGCCGTACAATTTTCCGCACGCAGATTTGAATAGCTGTGTGCAAATAGTAACGGGATTTCCGAAAATGGGACAGCGGGGATTTCTCCCCGCCGCCTTATGTCACGCGTTGATCAAATCATGATTGACGATTTCTCTTGCCCGCTCCCGAATCATATTCATCTTCGCGACCCACAGTAATTGATTCTCCTGCTTGAGATGCTCCGTAATGCCTTCCTGCCCGGCCATGCCGTCCGTCAAGCGCTCGAACATCACTTCCGCTGCTCGTTGATGTCGGCAAGGTGATCGTTGAGAGTGCCGGTCAGCAGGAGTTCCGTGTAGAGTCCCGGGCGATGCTCCTTCAGGTACTTGAGACGGCGATTGCCCCAGATGCCAATGGGACGGTCGCCGGTCGTGTACTTGAGGTTGGGGTAGAGATAGTCGCCTTTGCGGATGTAGGTGATTTCGTTCTTCATGGTCATTTTCTCCTTACTCTATTATTCTGATTAATATATTATTACTCTATTATTACTTGGGGGAAATGTATTTCCGCCCGGGAGGAAATGTGTTTCCGCTTGGGAGGAAATGTACTTCCGCCCGGGGAGGAAATACACTTCCTCCCCCCTGACGGAAATCGTCTCATAGCGCTTGCTGTGTAGATCTGTATTTCGTGCGTGCGCGTTCGCGGTCACGTTCTCTGGATTGCCGGACTGCGTCAACGAGGACATCGTTTCCGAGGATCTGTGCAGCACGGTCAAGATAATCGGAGCGGCCGCGCAGATATTGGTTCTCGTCCCTTTCACGACCCAGAGCGGACCGCACACTCGCTTCGCTCTGTTCAAGGGAGCGGAACTTGGCCAGCAGATTATCGTAGTGATATTTGAGATCGACATATGCCGCA
>JAZUFB010000334.1:0-3320 GCA_045640475.1 Clostridia bacterium | reverse complement strand
TCGATCTCGATGTTCACGGATCCGGAATACGCTTCCGGGCCGTAGTTGTGCAGCATCATGTCCGCCGCGCCGATGATACCTTCGGTCTGCATCACTTCACGGTAGATCTTCGTCGCCAGTTCCTTTTCGCCCGGCCGGCCGATCAGTTCATTCACGGTTTCTTTCAGAATCTCAAGACCCGCCTTCACGATCAGCAGGCTCATCAGGATACCTACATAGGCATCGATGGAAATATGGAAGATCAGGAACACCAGCGCGCTCAAAATGGTCACCACGGAAACGAAGGAATCGTTCCGGCAATCCGTACCCACAGCCTCCAGCGCGCCGGATTCCGCCTTCTTGCCCATTTTCATCGTATAGATGCCCAGGAAGAATTTGATCACCGCGGATACTGCCACCACAACCAGCGACAGCACGGAGATGTTCAGTTCCTCCGGTTCAAAGATCAGCTTCACGGAATTGATCAGCATTTCGATACCGGTCACCAGGATCAGTACAGCAATCACCAGGCTGGTCAGATACTCGATCCGCCCGTAGCCAAAGGGATGATCCTTGTCCGGGTGTTTCCCCGCCAGCTTGGTTCCCACCAGGGTCAGCACCGAGGTCAGCGCGTCCGAGGCGTTGTTGACGCCTTCGGAAATGATCGCGATAGAGCTTGCGATCATCCCCACGATCACCTTGCCCGCGGCCACCAGGATATTGACCACGATTCCCAACCCCGAAGTCGTTGCGATGATTCCTTCCCGGGTGTTTGGGTCCTGACGGAACAGTTTGTACAGAAATGCCATTTTTAAAAATCCTCCTCTGGATTGAATGATCACAGTATTCTCAGCAGTACCATATAACATACCGTGCCCACAATGATGGACAGATACATGTTCTTCTTCCACAAATGCACACCCGCCACCGCCGCGCAGGCCAGCAGTTCCGGCAGTCCGTGGGGTCTTTCGATGAAGTTGATCCCCTTCAGGCAATAACAGACCAGGATCACCATGATCGCCGGTGGAAGCACATTCCCCAGATATTTCACCGTAGCCGGCAGTTCCTTTTTCCCGAAAGCGATGAACGGTACTGCGCGCGTAAGCACAGTCACCACCGTGATCACCGCCACTGTCAGCACCAGCGTCAGTTCTTTACTCATGCCGTGCCTCCATTCTCGGACCTACGATATCCCGCAGGATCACCAGCGTGATCAGCGCCACGCTCAGTGCTGGAATCAGGAAGGCATCCGGTCCCAGGATCAGCAGGAACCCAACCCCGCAGGCCAATCCGACCAACGCGGGGATCTTGGAGGGATACTTGCGCAGCTGGTCCAGCACAACAACCAGGAAAAATGCCGTGGCGGAGAAGTCGATTCCCGTCATGTCAAAGGGCAGCAGTTCCCCCGCGCATCCGCCCAGGAAGCAACCCAGGATCCAATAGCTGTGGTTCAGCAGGGCGATCACAAAGTCGCTCTTTTTCCGGTCCAGCACCTCCGGAGTCTCCACAGAGCAAAGGATAGAGTAAGTCTCATCCGTCAAGGCAAACACCATATAAGGATACCGCGCGCCCATACCGCGGAAGCGTTCGATCATCCCGACCCCGTAAAACAAGTGTCTTCCGTTGATGAACAACGTCATCAGTGCCACGGTCCCGAGGCCTGCCCCTGCCTGCAGCAGGGACACCATCACGATCTGCATGGACCCCGCGTAAATAAACACCGCGCTGAGCACGCTCGCCAGTGTGGAATATCCCGCGCCGTTCATCAGCATGCCAAAGGCGATCCCGATAAAGATATAGGTAAAGAAGATCGGGAACGTCTGTTTCAGCGCGAAGCGAAATTCTTTCATAGGTCATTCCTTCTTGCCAATATTGAACCGCGAGCTTAGGCTTTGTTCGTTTTGGGTCCGATGACCCGCAGAACATTGGCCACGCCCCATGTCACCAGATACATAGCGATCATGGACACAGGAATCATCACAGTCTGCCCGCCAAAGGTAAAACCGTACCAATCCGTCCACACTTTGGCAAACACCACCAGTACCAGATAAACGATCGAATAAACCACCGTGGGAAGCAAGGCCCACAGAGAATCCCGCACGGTCAGTTTCCGGTCTTTTTCAAGCAGACAGAACCCGAGGATCGCGATCACAGGCGTGGAGAAGTGCAACGCGAAAGTGTTGCCCTTGAAGAAAAAGAAATACCTGTCAAACCCGCCACGGATTGCCGCCACAGGGGCGAGGAAGAACACCACCGTCAACAGTGTGATCGTCACGGAGGTGACCCCAACATACCGGAAGATCAATGCCCAGCGGGGCACCTCCGTTTGGGGGTCTCGTACTCTGCGGATATTATACACCAACATCACGATCGATGTCAGCGCAACCAGCACATTGGAGTCTGTCGTAAAGTACCGGAAGCAGGCTGTGCCTTGACTGCCAAGCGCGTCCGGTCCGGAAACGAAATAAACGCCGATTGCTGCCACAGTGCAAAGGATCACCGCGACATTCAGGATCAGATCAGCCCAGTTTTTCTTCTTCGCGTTCACTGTACTTTTCCTCTCATTTTTTGATCATCTTTGCCACGAAGAATCCTTCATAGTCCCGCGTCGGCTGTACACACAGCGTTCCGGGGATCGTCACCGGCAACACCGGCAACCCTTGGGTGATCTCCTCCCCGATGGGAACGATCTCCAGTCCGCAGCCCTTTAATACAGTCCTGACGATGTCCTCGTTTTCTTCTCTCAAAATGGAGCAGGTGGAATACACCATCGTTCCGCCTTTTTTCAGCAGTTTCGCGGCCTTTTTGATCAGCGCCCCTTGCGTATTTCTGCATTTGCCGACCAGCGCCGGAGTCAGCGTTCTCTCGAGCGCCGGATCTTCCGCGTACACAGTCCCGCTGCCGGAGCAGGGTGCGTCCAGCAATATCTTTTTGAAGGAGAAGAAATCATCCAGTTGTCGGGCGTCCGTCACCATCACAAAGGTGTTTCCCGCCCCCTGCATTTCCAGGTTATGCTTCAGCTTTTCCGCCCGGATGGGATGCCGTTCGCATGCCGTGATCGGCGCGCGGTTCCGCGTCATGGCAGCCATCTGGGTGGTTTTCCCGCCCGGTGCGGCCGCCATATCCAAGATGTCGTCCCCTTCCTCCGGGGCCAGCACCAGCGGCGGCAGCATGCTGGAAAAGCTCTGCAGATAGATCTTTCCTTCCGCGTAGATGGGCAGGGCCGTGATTTCCGCTTCTCCCGCTTCCGTCAGCCGAAAGGCGATCTCCGAAAAGGGAGATACTTCATACCCGATGCCTGCCGCGTCAAGCGTTGCCTTTACTTCCGCAATATCACTCTT
>JAZUFB010000333.1:0-9547 GCA_045640475.1 Clostridia bacterium | reverse complement strand
CTACGGACGCAAGGGGGAAGAAATGCACCGCATGACGCCCATCGATGTGACGGTGAAGAGTACGCTGGGCGCGGGAGATACCTTCAAGGCCGGATGCGTATACGGGCTGCTGAACGGAATGAAGGATGAGGACCTGGTCCGCTTTGCGGGCGCCTGTTCCGCTACGGCTATCACTCGCTTCCCGCTGCCGCTGAACCCGCCGAGGCTGGAGGAAGTTAAGCAGTTGATCGCTTCCGCGAAAGGATGAAGAAAGCCATGAAGTATTTGATCGCATCGGATATCCACGGATCGGCACGGTATTGCCGGGAATTGCTGAAGGCGTTTGAACGGGAGCAGGCAGATCGGTTGATCCTGCTTGGCGATATCCTGTATCACGGACCGCGGAACGACCTGCCGGACGAGTATGCGCCCAAAGAAGTCATCGCCATGCTGGACCCGCTGAAAGACCGGATCCTGGCGGAAAAGGGCAACTGCGACGCAGATGTGGACCAGATGGTGCTGGCGTTTCCTGTGATGGCGGACTATGCCATTCTGGAAAGCGGCAACAGGCTGATTTATTTGACTCACGGACACCGGTGGAACATGGAATGTCCGCCGCCGCTCTGCCCGGGAGATATCCTGTTGCACGGACACACGCATATCCCAGCGGAGATCCCCTTTGGGCAGGATAACCTGTATCTGAATCCCGGATCGGTATCGATCCCGAAGGACGGATCGCCACGGGGATACATGACGCTCGAAAACGGAAGGTTTGAACGCAAAACGCTGGACGGGACGGTCTACACCCTCCCGCGGGCATAGATACCGCGCCTTGACAAGACATGTTTTTTGGAATAAGATGACCTTGACAGAAAACCCGACACGAGCGGGTGATTTCTGGGGAGGCAGTGTTTGGAATCGGTTCTGTAACGGACAGGTACGTGAGTGGAAATACAGAGGCGGCATGACCGTCTGATTTCCTATGACCGTATAACACCGTTGGGACCGGGGACAGACACTTTTTTTCTGCCCATTTTGAGGCCCATAGGTGCTCTGTCCGATGCTTTGCTCATGCCGACAAAATATTGAAGCAAGCGAGGAAAGATCCAACATGCTGCAAGACAGAATCACACTCGGGTTTGACAAGATCATTGAACAACTGAAACAAAACGCGGTTTCCGTGGCCGCGGCTGAACGCCTGGCGGAAACGGAACCGATCCTGAACGAAAACCAGTGCAGGAACCGGATGGCGGAAACAACGGAGGCCAAAAAAGTGCTTGAAGCGGCAGGCACGCCGCCGCTGGCGATGATGAGCGGGCTGGAGGAAGCACTGACGCTGGCTCTGCAGGGCGGCATGCTGATGGCGGATCAGTTGACCGGAATCGCACGCTTTGCGGCTACGGTACGCCGGTTGAAACGCTATTTGATGGGCGCGGGGACCTTTTCTCCGGTGATTGCCTCGTGGCAGACGGAGCTTTCGGAAACCGGAGAGCTGGAAGAACGGATCGTGAGCGCGATCCGGGAAGATGAGATTCTGGACGACGCGAGCCCGACGCTGAAGGAGATCCGGAGGCAGAAGGACAACAAGGAACAGGCGATCCGCGAGAAGATGAATCAGGTGCTGCAACACCAACGGACGCATCTGGCGGACAACTTTATCACCAGTCGGAACGGACACTTTGTGGTGCCGGTTTTGAAGCGCTTCCAGCGGGAATTCCCAGGGCAGGTCATCGATGCCTCAGCCAGCGGAAGCACAGTATTCATGGAACCGAACGCGGTGAGCGAACTGCAGCAGGAGCTTGAGTATCTGGCGCTGGAGGAAGACACGGAGGAACGCCGGATCCTGTGGGAACTGAGCGGGTTGACAGCGGATAACGGGGAAGAACTGAAACGGGACATCCGCACGATGACGGACCTGGATGTGATCTTTGCGCGGGCGAAACTGAGCGCGATTATGCGGGCGCAGCCCGCAGAACTGACGGTCGAACGCAGGATCCGACTCAAACAGGCACGACACCCGCTGCTGGACCCGGAAACTTGCGTGCCGCTGGACATTGAGCTGAACGCGCCTAACGCCGCGGTGGCGATCACAGGACCCAATACAGGCGGAAAGACTGTGACGCTGAAGACGGTGGGACTGATGTGTCTGATGGCGCAAAGCGGGCTGCATATCCCCTGTGAGGAGGGCAGCGTAATCCCGCTGACGGATGAGATCCTGTGCGATATCGGTGACAGCCAGAGCATCAGTCAGAATCTTTCCACCTTCTCCGGACACATGACCAATGTGATCCGTATTCTGAAAACATGCAGCAAGGACAGTCTGATCCTGCTGGATGAACTGGGAAGCGGCACAGACCCGGCGGAAGGGACCGGACTGGCGACGGCGATCCTCGAGGATCTGCTGGACCGTTACTGCCTGTTTATGGTGACGACACACGATCCGCAGATCAAGAAATGGGCGGAGAAAACAGAACGTGTGGTATCCGCGAGAATGGCGTTTGATCGGGTGTCACTGTCACCGCTATATATCCTGGAAATGGGACTGAGTGGGGAAAGCTGTGCCATCGAGATCGCCGAGCGGCTTGGAATGGACCGGCAGATCCTGAAAAGGGCCAGACTGGTGGCGAACCGTGGGTTTGAAGTGCAATTGCACGGGAAACGGCCACCGCGACTGAACAGAAGCAAGCTGGAAAAGACCAAAGTGGTGAAGGCGGGAGACTTTGAACGGTTCACCATGGGTGACAGCGTCGAAAGACTGCCGGACGGAATGAAGGGCATCGTGTACCGGAGCGCGGACGAGCACGGGGATGTGATCGTGCAGTTCCGTGGGGAAAAGATGACGGTGCCGCATAAGAGGCTGAGACTGATCGTACCCGCAAGTGAGCTGTATCCGGAGGATTACGATTTCTCGATCGTGTTTGACAGCGTCGCGAACCGGAAAGCGGCACATACGATGGGGAGGAAGCATGATCCGAATGCGGTGGTGGTGATTAAGGAGGGCCAAGGGTGAGGGTGGAGTAAATAGGGCCAAGGGACGAGGAAAGATGAGGGCCAAGGGCCAAGGGACGAGGAAAGATGAGGGCTAAGAGCTTTAGGGTTGTTGAAAAAGATGGAGGTATTGACTATGGACAAGGGAACGATCGTTTTGATTGCTTGTGGGGTTTTGGTGGTGACGAATCTGATTTCGTTTTTCCTGATGTGGAAAGATAAAAACGCCGCAAAGAAAGGGGCCTGGAGAGTGAAGGAAAAGACCCTTTTCATCGCGACGGGATGCTTCGGAGGATTGGGCGGCGTGCTGGGAATGCAGCTGCTCAGACACAAAACGAAGCATTGGTATTTTAAGGTTTTCTTTCCGGTGATGCTGGTGATCCAGATCGTATTGCTGGCATGGGGCGCCAAACTGATCGGACTTTGATGCCCCTTAACCGAATTGGGCATTATACAGGGCGGCATAGACGCCCTGTTTTTTGAGCAGTTCCGCATGGGTGCCGCACTCGGCGATCCGGCCTTTGTCCATGACGAGGATCATGTCCGCGCCGACAATGGTGGACAGACGGTGGGCAATGATGAAGCAGGTCTTGCCACGCTGGAGGGCCAGCATCGCGTCCCGGATCTGCTGCTCGGTACGGGTATCGACATTTGAGGTCGCTTCATCGAGGATCAGGATGGAGGACGGGATCAGCATGGCCCGGGCAATGGTAAGCAATTGCTTCTGGCCTTTGGAAATGCTGTTACCGCTGCCGGTGATCGGGGTATCGTAGCCATTGGGCATGGAACGGATCATCTCATGGATATGCGCCGCTTTGGCGGCGTTTTTGATTTCTTCCGAAGTAACTCCGGGACGGCCATAGGCAAGGTTTTCGGCGACAGTGCCGTCAAAGAGCCAGGTATCCTGAAGGACCATGGTAAATTGGCGTCTCAGATCGTCTCTGCGAAGCGAACGGAGGTCGTTGCCATCAAGCAGGATGGAGCCTTCGGACACATCGTAGAAGCGCATGAGCAGGTTGATGAGGGTCGTCTTGCCGCAACCGGTCTCGCCGACGATGGCGATGACCTTGCCGGGTTCAGCAGTGAAGGAAATATTGTGCAGGACGCGGGTATCGGGGGTGTAGCCGAAGCTGACATCCCGGAACTCGATCCGGCCTTCACAGTCGGGCACGGGCAGGGCATCCGGCGCGTCCTCGGCTTCGGGCTCCAGATCGCACAGATTCAGCACCCGCTCGGCCGCGGCAAGGGTGGACTGGAGTTCGCTGATGATATTGGCGAACTCGTTGATGGGGCCGGAGAACTTACGGGAATACAGGATAAAGGTGCTGACACCGCCAAGGGTGATGCTGTTTGCCATAAACAGCAGAGAGCCGAAGACACTGACGAGCGCCAGAGAGATATTGTTGATCAGATTGACACTGGGACCGGTGATGCAGGAAGCGCTGTCCGCCTTCCACTGGGACATGGAAGCATCCTGATTCCGCTCCTCGAACCGGCGGCAGAACTCTTCTTCCTGCCGATAGGCACGCACGGTGCGCAGACCGGAGACCGTCTCCTCCACATAGCCGTTCATGGCGCCCAAGGCGCTGGAACGCTTACGGAAAAGGGGACGGACCAGACGCGAACGGAAACGCGTGAAGAACACGGAAGCCGGGATCGTGAACAGGAACACGAGCAGGAGGACCGGGGAAATGCCGATCATCATGGAGAAGCTGCCTATGACCGTGATGATACTGGTCAGGATCTGGGTCACATCCGTGGCGATGGAGGAACCGACAGTATCCACATCGTAGGAAAGGACGGAAATGACATCGCCGGTCTGATGGGTATCGAAGAAGCTGACAGGAAGCGTGGTCAGATGATCAAACAGATCTTTCCGCATGCGATGGACCACGGAACGGCTGAGGCGGATCAGCACGGCGGACAGAAGCCAGGAAAAGACCGCTGATACGAGCGCTAAAATCACCATCATGATGACATAACGCAGGACCTGACGCATGGCCTCATCCCCGGGAGCGATGGCGTCGATGGCATAGCCGGAGATGCGGGGCACGGCCAGGGACAGAAGGTTCCCGCTCACGGACAGGAGGAAAGCCGCGATGATCGCCATATGATGGCCGGCAAGGTAGCGCCAGAGACGCCGGAGAACATGGGAGGTTTTCTGTTGCGGGCGCTCGGTCGCACGGTTTCCTTTCTTTTCAGGGACGCGTCCGTTCATCCGGCTTCACCTCCCAACTGGATGCGCACCAATTCCCCATAGACGGGGCAGGTGGCGAGCAGTTCGGCATGAGTGCCACTGCCGATGATCCGGCCCTCTTCCATGACCAGAATATGATCGGCATTCATGACGGAGGAAACACGTTGGGCCACGATGACGGTGGTTGCCTGACCGTGGCGCTCACGGAGGGCTTGACGCAGCGCACGGTCCGTACGGTAGTCGAGAGCGCTGGAACAGTCGTCCAGCAAAAGCAGACGCGGATCGGCGGCTACGGCGCGGCAGATGAGCACACGCTGCTGCTGGCCGCCGGAAAGGTTATGACCGCCGACATTGAGGGTAAAGTCGAGCCCGTTTTCCTTTTCACGCAGGAAGCCCGCCTGCGCGGTATCGACGGCGCTTTCCATCTGTTCTTCGGTCACTTCACGACCGAAACGGATGTTTTCGCGTACGGTATCGGCAATCAGAAAATCATTCTGGAAGACGACGCCGACGCCCTGGCAGACCTCATCGCGGGTGCAGGAAGTGAGCGGGACTCCGTCAAGCAGGATCCGTCCGGAATCCGGATCATAAAGACGCAGGATCAACGACAGCAGGGTGGACTTACCGGAACCCGTGGGGCCGATGATGCCAAGCGTCTGGCCATGATCCAGGGTAAAGTTGATATCCTCCACGTTGGGCGTGGTGTGATGGTAAGAGAAGGTCACATGCTCAAAGGACAGATGCGGGACGGGGGTAGAAATGGATGCGCCATCCGATTTCTGCGGAATCAGATCCTCTTCTTCCTTCAGCACGCTCTCGATACGGCGGGCACTGGCGGAACCGCGGGAGTAGAGAACGAAGATGCGGGTGATGGAGAGCATGGCATTGAGGATGATGGTGAAATAGCTGAGGAAGGCGATGATCGAACCCGGCTGGGAAAGGCCGAGGGAAACGCGGCGCGCGCCGACCAGCACGACGACGGCGAGACCGGCGTTGAGAATGAACCCGGTGAGCGGAGAAACGGCCGCCATGGTGGTATCGGCGATCCGCTGCTTTTCGGAAAGCTCATCGTTGATCTCGCCAAAAGCATCACGCTCCGTCTGACCGCGGGAAAGGGCACGGATGACCCGGGCACCGGTCATGCTCTCCTGTACTTTGCGGACCATGCGATCCTGCTGTTCCTGTACTTTGGAGAACATGGGGACACCCTTTTTACTGCTGATGACGACGACCAGTGTGAGGAGCGGCAGGGTGCAGACCAGCACCAGCGTGAGTACCGGATCCAACGTGAGGGAGACCAGAATACCGCCCAACAACATGATCGGCGCGCGGATCCCCAGACGTTGCATCCGGTCCACCATGTTATGGACATTGTAGGTATCCGTGGTGAGACGGGTAATCAGAGAGGCTTCCGTGATCCGATCCCGCTGGGAGGCGGAAAGGGAGGAGATCTTCGCAAACAGATCCCGACGCATATTGATGATAAAATCGCGGGAGATGCCGGTAGCCATGCGGTTGGCGGTCACATTCCCGGCCCACGCCAAAATGGCGCAAAGCAACATGAGCGCGCCCATTTTCCAGACGCCGGGCAGATCGTTGCCCGCGGCATAAGTGTCCAGAATCGTGGACAGAAAACCGGGCAAAAGAAGTTCGGTGACAGTCCCGGAAAGCTTGACGAATACCTGAAGCGTGATACGGGAAAGATAAGGCCTCAGATAGCGGAAAACGGTCCTCAGGGAGATCACTTCCTTCCTGTTTATTCAAAAGTCTTTCGATATTATAGAAGATAGCGGGATAAGTTGCAATGAAAAAAGCACGCCGAAAGCGTGCTTAAGGAAGTCAGTCAAAGGGGCAGGGGGCGGTGAAGGTCATGCGCTCGCCGGTGACGGGGTGGGTGAAGGCAAGGGAACAGGCGTGGAGCATCAGGCGGGAGGCCTTGGGCATGTTCTTGGTGCCATAGATCGGATCGCCCAGGACGGGATGACCGATCGAACGCATGTGGACGCGGATCTGGTGGGTGCGCCCGGTGACGATATGAACATCGAGCAGGGTCCGGTCCGGAAACTCCTTGAGGACAGTCCACTCCGTGAGCGCGTCGCGTCCGTCCGGATCAATGGCCATTTTCTTGCGATCCTGCTTGCTGCGGGCAATCGGGGCGTCGATGGTGCCGGAAGATTCTTTCATGCGGCCGGCAACCATGGCATGATAGTGTTTTTCCATATGCCGGTTGGCCAGTTCCTCCGCGAGAAAAGCATGGGAGGCATCATCCTTGGCGACCAGCATGACGCCGCTGGTGTCCTTATCCAACCGGTGAACGATGCCGGGACGCTTTTCGCCGCCGATGCCGCTGAGGGAGGAAAGATGGAACAGAAGCGCGTTGACCAGCGTGCCGGACTCGTTGCCGGGCGCGGGATGCGTGACCATGCCGGCAGGCTTGATGACCACGGCGATATGCTCATCCTCATACAGGATCTCAAGCGGCAGATCTTCCGGCGCGTTGGCAGTACCCCGGACAGGAGGCAGGGTCAGGCGGACGGTATCTCCAGGACCGGGCTTCGCCGAAGGCCGGGTCTCCGTTTTGCCGTTCACTTCCACGGCACCGTCCCGGATCAGACCCGCAACGCGGCTGCGCGTGAGGTCCTCCGTGACCAGCAGGACATCCAGCCGGGTGCCGTTTCCGGTTTTCTCGATGATATTGTCGGTATTTTCGTCATTTTCAAATTCGTCGATTTCGCTCATTGCGGCCTCCGTTCAGTTCGCTCGAAGGAATAAGAAAAGGGCAGTGACGGTAGATCAGAGCCCGTTTCGAGTTGATTTATGCATTTTCGCCCAAGATCTTCAGCAGATTACCGCTGAGGATCTTTTGCATGGCGGTTTCGGAAAGACCGAGATCACGCAGCTTTTCCAGTTCACTGCCCATATCCCACATGGGATAGTCACTGCCGAACAGGATCCGGTCCTCGCCGTAGCGGGAAAACAGATCCAGCATCCGATCACGTGAGAGGGCAAAGAACGAGGAGGAACAATCCACATACACGTTTTTCCCCTGGAGCGGCATGGCCGGATCATCCCACTCGCTATAGCCGCCCATGTGGGCGCAGATCAGCACCAGAGACGGAAAATCCCGGACGATGGCGGGAATCATGGATGGATTGGAATAGTGATAACGCCGGTCGCCGGTATGGATCAGCACAGGACAGACATGCTCACAGGCCTGCCAGATACCGCGGGCTTTTTCATCGCTGAGGGCGAAACGCTGCATATCCGGATGCAGTTTGACGCCGCGGAGACCATGATCCATGATATAGCGGACTTCGTCTTCGGAATCGGGCGTATCCGCGTGCAGGGTACCGAAGCCCCAAAGACGGTCGGCATGCGCGTTGACCGTGGAGATCAGAAAATCGTTGACGGCGCGGACATGCGCGGCATCGACCGCGGCGGAACAGACCAGCGCCCGGTCCACCCCGGAACGGTCCATCAGGCGGAGCAGAGAATCGACGGTGCCATCCATGGACATCGGAATGCCGTAGAAGGAACCAATGCTGTCCACCGCGCGGGAAGCGATCTTATCCGGGTAGATATGAGTATGGCAATCAATGATCATAGGCATTATTTGTGATACAGCTTGTGGGTCTGATAGGCCGGGTCGCAGGAAAGGTTGAGGCCCAGACGGCGGAAGGTGTTGTCGTCCACCGCGGGAAGAATGACCGTGGAATGGGCTTCACACCCCTTGAGACGGGGCAGCATGGACAGAGCGAGCGCCGCGTTTTTGTCGGAGGCGGCGGAAACAGAGAGGGCGACCAGCACTTCGTCGGAATGGAGACGGGGATTGTGGTTGCCGAGATATTTACACTTGAGCTCCTGGACAGGCTCGATGACCTGCGGGGGAATGAGATGGACCTTTTTCTCAATGCCGGCCAGATGCTTGAGGGCGTTGAGGATCGCGGCGGCGGAGGGACCGAGCAGATCGGTCGTCTTTCCGGTGATGATCTCGCCGGAGGGCAGCTCGATGGCCAAAGCAGGATTGCCGGTAGCTTCAGCACGGGCGCGTGCAGAACCGATCACAGGACGGATATCGTCAGTTACATTGAGCTGCTTCAGAAGCAGCTTGATCTTTTCACTTTCCTGCGCGGTGGCGTGGCCCTGAAGGTAGGAGCAACGCGCGGTGTAATACCGGCGGAGGATCTCGCACATGGCGGCTTCACGGCAGGCTTCATCATCGGAAATGCACATGCCGACCATGTTGACGCCCATATCGGTCGGGCTCTTGTAGGGACTGGCGCCCCAAACACGCTCGAACAGCGCGTTGAGCACGGGGAAGATCTCGATATCGCGATTGTAGTTGACGGTGGTCTGACCGTAGGCTTCCAGATGGAAGGGGTC
>JAZUFB010000332.1:0-12766 GCA_045640475.1 Clostridia bacterium | reverse complement strand
GCTTCCGGATGCTTCATAGGCATTCTGGAAAGCCAGTTCATCACTTTCAGCTGTAATGATCTCGGCATCCATGGTGACGCTTGCCGTATTGCTGGTCACCTTTACCGTTACAGTCAGTACAGCGTCGTCTCCGGTCACGCCTGGTACAGTGCAGGCGTCTTCGGTCACAGTATAGACATGCGTTCCGGCATCCTTCAGATGATAGATGATATCGCTGAAGGTAATCTTGCCGGTCAGGTCGTTCTTACCGGTGGCAACAACAGTGGAGCCTTCCTTCACCGTGAAGGAGAATTCATCGTCCTCGGTGAGTTCACGTCCGGTCAGGGTCTTGCTGCCCGTCAGGGTGATCTTGCCGGTCGGGTCAATCTGGTTGTCAAAAGTAATTTCATCCGCGGCGGAACCGTCTTTTGTGAGCTCCTTCACGATCTTCAGTGTGCCGTTGCCGTTGTCCGTGACGGTTACGGTCAGCGTGTATTCGGCGTCATCCGTGATGTAGCCGGGTACGTCTGGTACCGCTTCAACGATCGAGAATACGTGTTTTCCCACGTCCTCTCCGGTAAAGAACAGATCTTCAAAGATCACTGCGTCTTTAACGTTCTTTACAGTCTGGACCGGCGTTTTGCTGCTGTCCAGCAGTTCAAAGCTGAACACCTGATCCGCTTCCGGCACTTTGCCGTTAATGGTCTTTACAGCGGACAGCGGCAGTGATCCGGATACCAGCCGGTTGGCTGCCGTGAAGCCGTCAATCTCATTTCCGGAGACAAAGGAGACATACCCCGCGGGGCAGCCGGTTTCCTCAACGGCATAGCCGGTGTAAGCGTCACCGGATTGATCGTACAGCGGAATATTGTACCAGCAGCCGGCAAGGGTATCATTGCTGAGCGCTTCATCCCGGCTGATATGCCACGGGTTCGCCGCGCGGTTGTCTGCGGTCACAGTGGTATCCGCAGTGACCAGCACCTTGTTGCCGGCTTTGTCAACGGCGTACAGCGTCAGCGTGATCGCGCCGCGTTCATCCTCGTGGCCCTTGTCTCCGGTCCATACCTTGCTCACCGGAATATTGACGCATTCAGCTGCTGTATTGGTGAATATGCTGTCCGCGTTGTATACGGCGCCGGCGGTCACCAGCAGGCCGCCCGGCGCGGCCGAGGGATCCTCCTCGATTGTTACGTCAATTTTGCGTACTTCGTAATCGCCCGTGTAGTGCTTATCGGTGATTTCCGCTTCATAGATCAGATAGGTATATGTCTCTCCGGCGTCATTCAGCGTATACTGCAGGTTTTCAAACACAATGCCGCCGTTTTCGCCGTTCTTCGCGGTCTGCAGCACATTGCCGCTTTCATCCGCGAGGCAGAAGGTGAACTGACCCTCTTCAAGCTCAGCCCCTTCCAGATGCTTGGTGAGTACGGGCAGCGCCAGTTCGCCGGTCGGCGCGTAGGTGTTGGTCAGGGTCACGGTTTCGGGGTCATCGCTGGGCAGCAGTGAGGTCACCGTGCCGGTATACACTTCGGTGTCAGCGGTCCATCCGTACGGTACGTCGCCGTTTTCCTCCACCTTGTAGGTTGTGCCGTTCGGAATATCCACCAGCGTAATCTGTCCGTCCGCGGGCACCGGCACGGTGAACACGCCGTTTTCGGCGGTGTATTCCTGTCCGTTATCATCGCGGATTACACCGTCATCTCCGGTCCAGCGTTCGCCGTTTCTGTCTGTGAAGGTGACCCGCATTTCAAACACCGTGTCCAGGGATACGGGCGTAAGGGTGCCGTTTACCGCCTTTACCAGGCGCAGCTGTCCGGGCTTCACACGGTTGGTGATCAGGTTTCCTTCTGTGCCGTCCTGCATGGTGTAGAAGGGTCCGGGTATCCATTCGCCGGCTTTGTCATATTTGCCGACGGACAGGTTGCCTTTTCCGTCCCTGTCCACCACAGGCACTTCGATGATGACTTTCTCCGTGCTGTAAATGACGGAAGGATCTTTCCCGGTTGTTTCCACCACCTCATACCGGACCGTTCCTTCACTGTCCAGGATTTGCCGCGGGAAATCCACGACAGCGATACCATCCGTGCCGGCGGCAGGGTTATACACCGCGCCCTTTTCAATACGGCCGTAGGACTCATCCAGAGTGGCAAATGCGAAGCAGAATTCACCCTCCTTAAGGTCACGGCCTTCCAGCAGCTTGCGGATGCTGAAATTCACGATGCCTTCAGCTTTGTACTTATTGATGATCGAGACAATCGCGGTCTGGTCCGAAGCGGTCTTTCCGTTGGTACCATGGGCGGAGGTCAGCGTCCATCCGGGCAGCTCACTTGTTTCTTTTATGGTGTAGTTCGTTCCGGCGGGCAGATCCTTGATTGTGATCACGCCGGCCTTCATGCTGATGACAGCTTTGCCGTTCTTGTCAAAGGTGATGCTGTCAAACGGAGCGCCGCTTACGCTGAACGTACCGCTTACCGGAGCGAATTTACGGTCCAGCAGCGTGATCTCGAAGGTGAATTCCTGCTGAGACGCCTGAACCGTAGTGGTTCCGGTTATCCTCTTTTCCAGCCGAATGTCTCCCAGCCCGCTGCCGGCGCAGTTGACAAACACCGCCGCCGAGGGTGCCGAATCGGATACGGTACCGGTTGCGCCGTCAGCTTCCAGCAGCGTCCAGCCGTCTTTTTCGACCTCTTTCAGCTCAAAGCTTGTGCCGAGCGGAAGATTCGTAAAGGTGATCGTTTCGCCCACACCGATGTTAAAAGCGAATCCACCATCTCCGTCCACGTAGATGGGAGGCGGGTTGTATTCTGAAACCTGACCCTTTGAAGACACATAGGTCAGCGTGTCGGATGTGAAATCTTTGCCTTTCACTGTCCCTTCGATCCTGAATAACGCAGTCGGATCCGGGTTCATGCCTTCCACTATTTTGGTCACGGAAAGCTTTCCGGGCGCCATTGTGTTGGTCAGCACCGGCAGCTCATTGTCGCCTTCCACCTTGTATTCGAAGGTGCCGCCTTCTCCGTGGCAGAACGGGCATTCGGTCTTTTCACAATAGCCGCTTGTGCCCGCGTAGCGGTAGCCGGCAACTCTGAATACGATCAGCTCATAGACCGTATCGGACAGATCGTGGTTGATCAGCGCCACGAAATCTCCGGTTTCGACAAATGTGGTGTCACCGTCTTTGTTGATGATCTCACACGGTCCTACAAGATCGAAATCAGCGTACCAGTTGCTGCTCGCGCCGGTCAGCGTCTTCATATCCGGGTTGATGCCGGAGCCGCCGCAGTCCGGGCAGAGCGTAATGCCGTATTCGTTCGGCATCGGGCTGATGGATCCGTCTGATCCGACAGTCACATCCCCGATATGGGCAATGTTGCCGACCGCGCCGTATCCCAGACATGTCGGGCAGATCACAGGCTCATCATCCTTGCCGCTCGAGGCGGTCTTCCTGAACTGTCCTTCGTTCAGGAAATATTTATAACTTTGTATGCCGTAATCACCGGCGTGGGAGCGGTAGTTGAAATCCTTCGTGTAAATTTTCTTGCTGCTGATGATTTCCTGCGCCACATCGGCCGTGATACCGACGTTTCCCTGCTTTTTGCCGTATCTGTAGGTATCGATCTTCACGGGAGTCGGCCATTCGCCGGTTCCGTCGCAGTACATGCACTTGTCTTCTGATACCGTGATCTTCTGTGTACCCACGGTATAGCCAAGCGTACCGTCCCGCTTGTCAAAAACGCGCACGGTGAACACTTTCTGCTCGGTTGTATAGCTTATGGTTTCGTCGGTTCCCGGAATCTCCTTTACCAGAAAATAACGCGGTTCAGGTTCGGCGCCTTCCTTGCCAAGTTCGTAGTCCAGCGTGAGGTCTTTTTCCGTAAAGGTGAGCGGCCCGTCTTCCGTACCGTCTTTGAATACAACGTTGCCGTTAGCGTCACATTTGACGGTCATCAGGGGGTCGGAGGAGGGATTCTCGCCGTCCTTTTCGCAGACATAGAGACCGAAGGTGAATTCCTGACCCTGCAGCACGCGGCCTTCCAGTACCTTTTTCAGCACCAGCTCCGCTTTGCATTTCACGGAATATTTGTTTGTAAAGGTATGGGGGGTATAGGCGCTGCCGTCTTTTTCGGCGGTTACCTTCAGTGTGCCGTCACCGTTGTCGGCGATCTTTACGGTTACGGTGATCGCTTCGGCGTAGGTCATGCCGGGCACAGTGGTGCCGTTCGCGGTTTCGCGCATTGTATAGGTATAGGTCCTGCCGATATCATTCTCTGTGAACTTCAGCTGCGGGAAGATGACATCGGCGTATCCGGTAATGGTGCCGTCATTCGCCTGCGTGTTGTCCGGCACGCCGTTATAAGCGGTCGCGATGACTTTGTTGTTTTTGTCAACCAGCTCAAATCTGAACTGGCGGTTCTGCAGCGCTTCACCCTGCAGCTCTTTCTTCGCTTTGAGCACAACGGTGCCCGTCGCGCAGTATGTATTTTTGAATTCCGCGGTGGTAATGACCCTGCTCTGAACGGTGCTGTTGGGATATGAACTTCCGCTCTGCCTGTATCCGGCCGTTTCGGCTTCCGTTACGTTGTAGGTGGCGCCTGCGGGGAGCTTTTCGATCAGCGCGCGCTGATTCGCTTTCAGGGTAACCGTTCCGCCGTGGCTGATCGTTCCGCCCTGACCGGTGGATACCCACTCGCCGTTTTCATTCTGCTCAATTGTATAGTTGAATTTTTCCGTCAGCGGGGTCCTGGGCTCACCGGCGCGCGCCTGTTCGTCCGTCTGCTCTTCGTACAGGCTCACTGTGAAGGTGAAGTCCGCCTTGGCGGTTTCTTCGGAAACGTCCCCGTTTGTCACGATTTTGACGATCGCGAGGCTGCCATAAGGATCGTATTCGTTTGTGATGTGTGTGTAGTCAGCCGTGTCAGCGAAATACCCGGTTACGGGCAACTCAACTACGGTGTATTCATGCTCTTCGGCAATGCCCTTCGCGGGGTCGTATTTTTTGTATTTTTCATACCTGCCGAAGGAGTAGCTCCATTGCCCGCGGGAATCCGGCTCCACGGTCAGCTCGTCCATGATGCTGCCGTCCTGATACAGTCGCAGAATGATTTCATCCGGCCGCCTGTACGACACACTTTCGTCGTTCAGCCAGGTCTTGGTGCCGGCCACGGTCACGGTTTCATTCTCGCGGGTGTTGGTCAGGGTATAGGTATTGTTGCCTGTCCTGCTCCACTGCAGGGTATAGCCGCTTTCAAGTGCGCTGCCATCCGTCAGGGTTTCTTTGAACTGATACTGCCACGGATTTCCGTCCTTGTCCATGATATCCGTCTGCAGGAAAACAGCGCTCCAGCTGTTTTCCTCATTCAGCGTCACAGTGCGGGGGCTGCCGCTTTCATCCGTCACCGTTTCAACCGTGTCGGATCCGACTTTTTTCCGCAGCAAGGTAATGATAAGGCCGTCCGGGCGCGTGCCATCATGGTTGTCATCATCCTGCCAGTCCTTCTCTACGCGGATCGCCTGCGGAAGGATGCCCACGCGGGTGTAGTCGTTCCGGATCATGGACTGGTTGGAGGTTGATCCGGTGGAACTCTTTGCGTCATACTGCACGCAGCGCATGCGGGCGTTGTTGTAGGCATACATGTTGTTGGCGGGATCCGCTGCGGCTTCCCAGTCGATGGGGCCGGCGGCGGCATTCCGGGCATAGGCGCCCTTGGCGTGCATCACAGTCTCATCGCCGTTGTCATCCGGCGCGGTCATGTTCAGGCAGACCGCGGCGGACCTGCCGGCGCTCAGCAGGAACTCCGCGCCTTCCGCGTCATGGCTGAGGTCCGCGGCGAACGCGGTCACCTGTATGCCGGCAGGAACGGTCCATACACCATTTTGGTCGAGTTCGGCCTTCTGCCAGCAGGCGCTGGTCACGTCATATTCGCCGGTATTGAACAGGATATCCTTCTCTTGTTGCGTGGCGCCGGGCGCTGAATCCGCAAACTGCAGGTCCGGCTGTACGGAGTAATACAGCACGGGCGCGGCGCCGGCCTTCACAAACTCGCTCAGGTCAATGGAGTTCAGGGTGCCTCTCCACTGGCCAGTGGCGCTCCAGTCGCCGTCCCAACCGATCCGGTCCTGAATGTGGTTATGGTCGGCGGTCTTGGTACCGTCATCCGGCACATGATAGTTTTCAATTGTGTCAAAGAGGAAGATGTTCTTGGTGATGGTTTCGCTGTCGGAGGTGACCTTCAGCCGGTAGGTATAGTCATGCCCTTCGTATACGGTGGCCTGCGTCTGTCCCTCCAGACCCTGTGTCCATATGCCGTCCAGCTCGGTGCGCACCGTCTTGGCAAGACCGCTGATGGCGGCGAGGTTCACTGTGGTGGTTACAGGGGCGTACGCGTATACAAACCTGGCGTCATCCGGGTCGGAATCCGGGTTCATCCCGGTCATCAGCGCGCGGATATCGGCCGGCATATCCGTGTCGCCGGGGGTATACATGTTCAGCGTCCTGTCGGGGTGATCCGGCGCGCCCTGCAGGTTGACCATGGTACCCAGAATGCCGCCCGCCAGGTCATCCGTGCGGGATTCAAACGCCATGTAGTTCTTCTGCAGCTCGCCGTGAGCTTCAATCTGGTCATAGCCGATAATGCCGTCAAAGGTCAGGGTGTGCACATCCTCGATGTCTTTGGCGTCATCGGCGGTTACGGTCAGCACGGGCGTCAGGTCGGCTTCCGCGACCAGCAGCACGCGGCCGCTTCCGCGGTAATCCGGTACGGTGTAAACCGTGGTAATCTGATCCTTTCCGCCGACACGCACGGTGTTCAGGTCCGGCACCATGCCTTCCGGCAGCAGGTCATACCAGATGCCTGAGGTTTCCGCGGGTATGGCGCCGCCGGCCTGCGCGGCCAGGTACTCTTCTTCGGATTTCAGGTTGCTTGTTTCATGCAGGGTGCCGGTATAGTGCACCGTGGCGGTGCGGGTCGCGACATTATCATCCTTCGCGGAGTCATACGCGGCGTTTTTGATCAGGTAGGCGCCGTACAGTGCGGAGGTCATGTCCGCGATGGCGTAATCATCATTTATATGCTCCGGATCAGAGCCTTTTCCGGATCCGTCGATCCAGCCGCTGCTGGTCATGCTGACCGTGTTTTTCGTGAGCACGGAGGGGTTTGTCATGGCCGCCGCGGCCTGATTGACCACTGCCATCACACTGTCGGAAGGCTTCACGCTTACGGTGGGACGCACTTTCACAACCAGACCGGCAAGCGCCGAGTAATCCTGATACGTGCCGTTGATCAGGGTGTTTGTCACGGTAAAGCGGTATCCCTCGGTGCCGTCCGGGAAGTACAGTGTGCGGAGCGCGGCGTCTCCTGTTACGCCGTTCTTCAGATCCGTAAAGGATACAACACTGCCCGTCCCTCTCACCGTGGCCGCGGGGAGCCACACACCCCCCTGCTCAATTTCGAATACGATATCCGCCATAGGCAGGGATTCGTCCACATAGTAGCACTCCTCACCCTGATAGACCCATCTGAGCCGGTAGGAGCCGTCTTCCGTAAGGGCCCAGGCAAAGTCCCTGCCTCTTTTGCAGGGGCCGAAGGCAACCTTGGTGATTTCATCCAGCTGTACGGAAGAGATTGTGTAATCCCCGCTTTCCATCGGCGCGGTACCGTTGTTGAAATACAGCTTGTCATCGGTAACGGTAAAGCGCCATCCCAGCTTGCCGAAGGACGTTTCATCCCTCGTTATGCCCCGCATTTCCTCTTCGGTGCGGGGGCGCTTTTCCGCCTTGTTCCAGGTGTCGGGAGAGGTGACGTCCCAGTTGAAATAATCAGCCTCCACCACGAACTCCAGGTCCGCGTTTTCGCCCTTCTGCAGTTGGTTCAGCGTATAGGGATATTCTTCCTGGTAGGATTTTCCGTCTTTGGTGAACTTGTTTACAATAGTCAGTCCGCCGCTGAAGAACTTTTCCACTTTGGCAAAGCTTGCCCGCGCAGTGGCGGCGGATTCGGTGACCTCGCGCTCATCCGTGCCGGCAACGGCGTCGGTCACTTCCGCGTCCGCCTCGGTCATCGTACATTTCGCGGTGTTTTCGAAGTAATAGACGGTGGCGTCCTCAGTGGACAGAGCGGGCATTTCCGTTTTCGCGTACGCGGTCCATATGGTGACCAGATGGTCCTTGCCGGTCAGCGGATCGTTCCGGTGATCGTCAAACGAGGGATCCACCACGGTTTTGTATGTGAAGGACGAGGCGGTTTTCGGGTCGCCGGTATTGAAGGTGAACAATTCAGCGGGGTAGCTCTCATTGTCGCCCGGGTCGCAGCCCATAAAGACCGGCCTGACATCAACCGGTGAGAGCTCACCGGTGGCATTTTTATAATATACCTTGGAAAAATCGTCTTCCAGCGTGAGGGTGAACGGCTGGTTGCCTTCATGGTTTACGTATACTTCCCACTTCACCGCGACGTAGTTGCCCGCTGTGGACGTGCCGCCGGGAAGGTTGCTGAGATAGCCGACCGGCAGTGATGCCGGGATGCTGGCATAATAGGTCGCCAGCTTGACTGTGCCGTTATCCGGCAGCTGTTCCACGGTATCCAGCTGCGCGGTCAGCTTGTTTTCACTCTCGAGACTGATCACGTTGCCCTTGTTGGTGGTTACTTCGCAGTATGCGGAAATGGGGTCGGATATGCTCATATCCACGATCTCGTGGGGTTTTACACCGCATACGGTGAACTGGAGGGAAGCCTTGCTGGTGGCGCTGATCAGACGGGTGTTGGTCAGCACATACACATCGCCGTCAAGCTGCCAGTTGAAAGCGGCGGCGGTGGAAGGCGCTTCCGGCACAGAAAGCTCCAGGCGGCCAAACAGCTCGCCGGTCGCGTGGCCGACATTGTCCGTATCGTAAACACGCTTATGCCATACCTGAGCCGGCAGCGTAATCCTGATCGTGCCCGGTTCATAGTCATACTGACCGGAAAATGAGATGTCCAGCTGATATTTGGTGAACAGTTCATTGTCCGATGAAGTGGCGATGAACAAGTGATCATTGTCCGGGTTGGTATATGCCGTGCCGGTGTTTGTCACATCACTGCTCTCTGTGATCCACGAAAGCGTGACGCTTTCGATCTTGGATCCATCCGCCTCGTTCGCCCCCGCGGCCATGGCTGCAGCGCCGAGCATGCTCAGAAGCATAATCAGTACTAAGCAGAACACCTTCAGCAGATTTCTCTTCACATCAACATTTCGCATGATGAAGACCTCCGGTCCTGTATCAACGGAACTTTCATTCCGGTTTACTACTACTTGTATATACGCATGGGTATAGTTATACTTATACTACTACATCTTGCACTATACCAAAATCAAGTGCTCCCTGTCCATGCTTATAATGGTTGAACACGTAAATTAATTGATTTGTAACAAAAAAACGGCACGGTTTCCCGTGCCGGCAGTACCGGAGTACCTTGTCCGACAATGAATCATCAATAGAAGTCTTTCACATACAGTTTGGCCAGTCCGCCGTCCGCGGTTTCGCGGTAGCATGCGGAAAGGTCCTTTCCTGTCTCATACATCGTACGCACCACCAGGTCAAAGGAGATCTTCCGGTCAATGGTGGATACTTCCGCCAGATTGGCCGCGTCCATCGCCCGCATGGCGCCGACAGCATTCCGTTCAATGCACGGGATCTGTACCAGCCCGCCGATTGGATCGCAGGTCAGTCCCAGTGAATGCTCCATCGCGATCTCCGCCGCGCTCTCGACCTGGGTCATCGGAAGCCCGTGCAGGGTAGCCAGCGCCGCCGCCGCCATGGCGGAAGCGCTGCCGATCTCCGCCTGGCAACCGCATTCGGCACCGGAGACTGAAGCGTTCTTTTTCACGATCGCGCCGATCAGACCGGCAACCGCCAACGCGTCCACAATGTCATGATCTTCGCAGTCATACAGAGTCTTTTCGTGGCAGAGGACCGCCGGCAACACACCGGATGCGCCGCAGGTCGGCGCCGTGACCATCTTCTCACCGTATGCGTTTTCCTCACTGGCGGCATACGCGTACGCGGCAACCAGGAAACGCTCTTTCTTATTCAGGTTATATTCTTTTCTGGCTTTCGCCGCGATCAGCTTCGCGCGGCGCGTCAGATTCAATCCACCCGGCAGGACGCCTTCCGCTTCCAGTCCGTGCTTCACGGTCCTCTGCATCTGCTCCCAGACCGCCTCCAGATGCGTCCTGACCGCGTCGCCTTCAAACCGGTACACATAGTCCGTAAGACTGATCCCTTCCGTTTCACAATACTGCGCGATTTCAGTGAACAAATTATGCGGATAGACATCGACTGCTTTCAGTTCTTCTGTCTGACCCTCCACACGGATCGCGCCGCCGCCGACACTGTATATGATTTCCGTGCCTATGATCCCGTGAGCGGACAGCGCTTCCAGTTTCATGGTATTCGGATGCACAGGGCATGGTGTGTCCAGATCCCAGATGATCTCACAAGGTTTCGGATAAAAAGTACGGAGAACGGCATTATCGGTCCTGTGACCTTTGCCGGTCTTTGCCAGTGAACCGTATAGGGTCGCCCGGAACGATTCCGCGGCCGGATATTTTTTAAGCACATACATACAGGCCTGTTCAGGTCCCATGGTATGGGAACTGGATGGTCCCAGACCGATACGGAAAATTTCACGGATCGAATGCATTCTGATCCTTCTTTCTGATATTTTTTCCAGGTATTTGCTTATACTATACCAAACAGACCCCTTATGGTCAAACACTATCCCCAAAAAACAAAACAGACAGAATATTTTCATTCTGCCTGTCATAAATATCTGAAAACTGTTCTATCAAATCCGGTTATCTGTTTCCGGGCCGGTCTTCAAATGATTACGGAAAAGCTCAGTCCTGATACCTCAATTCCTCAACCCTGTACCCCGTCGTCAGGTCCACGCGGTTCAGCAAATCCACTCCGGCAAGATAGCGCTGAAGATTGCTTCTGCAGATATCGAACAGCCGTTCTTCAGTCGCGATCAGATGTCCGAAGCTCCCGCCGCTGATATGCGGCGTGATCAGCGCGTTTTTGCACTCCCAGAGAGGATGATCTTTGGGCAGCGGTTCCGGATCCGTCACGTCCAGCGCGGCACCGCGAAGTTCGCCTTTCTGCAGTTTTTCCGCGAGCGCCGTATGATCGATCAGTCCGCCGCGGCCTACATTCACCAGCACAGCTGTTTTCTTCATCAGATCCAGCCGTTCCCGGTTCAGCAGCCGATGCGTTTCCGGAGATTCCGGAAGGGCCGCGACAATGATATCCGCGCGCGCCAGTTCCGTATCCAACGTTTCCATGGTGATCATCCGGACAAAGTTTTCCGGGATCTCCCGCTGTCAGCGCCAGAGACCCGTGATCTCGCAGCCGAAGGGACGGAACAGTTTTGCCGTTTCCTGACCGATGTTCCCGGCACCGAGGATCAGCAGTTTCTTTCCCACAGGAGACTCCTGCCATCCCTCATCCACCCAGACATGATCCCGCTGATGATCCCGGTACAGCGGCAGATGCTTGTACAAAGACAGCACAAACCCCAGGACCACTTCGGAGATGCTCTGCCCGAAAGCACCGGAAAGATTGGTCAGCAGAATATTTCTTTCCGCAAAAACCGGCATCCGGGCATAGTTATCCGACCCCGCGAAAGGCAGCTGGACCCACTTCAGATTTTCAGCCCCGTTGATCCATTCTTCCTTCGGATTCCCGAGAATGATATCCGTCTCCGCAAGCATTTCAGATGAAGGATCATTCGACCACACAAAAGAATATCCTTCCAGATCAGTAAACCGTGCCAGATGTTCTTCCTTGAAAGGGGGAGTCAGTAATACGTGATACATAATTTCCTCCGTGAGAGGCCTTAGGGCTTAGGCCATAGACCTTAGTGTATTGCGCCGAAGGCGCCTGCAAATAAGGCTCCTCCTGTTTACAGGACACCGTATCCTGTGTCAGCCCGGTGGGCTGTTCTCCGAAGGAGAAAGCAGGAGAAGGCGTAATGAGCAAAGGAGTGCGATTTCGCACGACTATTGCGAATTTGACCGAGCGCCAGCGAGACAGCTGTCACGTAGTGACTGAGGGGATAGCTGTCGCGTAGCGACCACTAACTAAGGCTCCACCTGGTCAGGGGGAGCTGTCACATAGTGACTGAGGGGGTTGCTGCCACGCATTATCCACATACATTTTATCAAAAAAGAGACAAGATTCAAAATCCTGTCTCTCTTTGCTCCCCAGGTAGGGCTCGAACCTACAACCCTTCGGTTAACAGCCGAATGCTCTGCCATTGAGCTACTGAGGAATATGGAATCCGGCGGCGACCTACTCTCCCGGGCCGTTACCAGCCAAGTACCATCGGCACTGAAGGGCTTAACTTCTGTGTTCGGGATGGGAACAGGTGGGACCCCTTCGTCATTACCACCGGAAATGGTGAACAATTTCATGCGGTGCACGATCCAGTGTCACGTGCGATCCGCTATGCGCTTCCAGTTGATCGTCCTTATCTTCCTCCAACCGGTGCTCGTATTGTATCACCCCGATTCCCGTTCGTCAAGAGGGTGATCCAATCTCAGGGCTGCCGCCCTGACAACTGCACAAACGATGTAAGATTCAAACTGACCTGTTTTACCAATTGATCTCTTTGATCTCGCGTTAAATCAAGCCCTCGACCTATTAGTATCATCAAGCTCATACATTACTGCATTTACACCGATGACCTATCTACCTGGTAGTCTTCCAGGGGTCTTACTTGCTTGCGCAATGGGAGTCTTATTCTTGAGG
>JAZUFB010000331.1:0-2775 GCA_045640475.1 Clostridia bacterium | reverse complement strand
ACCGTTCCGGCGCTTCACGTCGAGGTTGGTGCGGGACTTGATGGAAATGTCCCGGCAGTAGGAATCGTTTATCAGGTTCTTGAACGGGAGAACGAAGTCATTTGCCTGATTGTCGGTGCTTGCTGAATCGTATCCGTCATTGATTGCAATGAAGCGGATGCCCAGCATGGGAAAAATCTTCTGAATGTATTTGCCGGATTCGATGTAGTCACGTCCGAAGCGCGACAGGTCTTTGACGATGATGCAGTTGATGCGCTTCTCGCGTACTGCCTTCATCATATTTTCAAAGCCGGGACGTTCAAAGTTCGTGCCGGTATAGCCGTCATCGCAAAACTCCGTGACATAGCTGATGTCCGGGTGCTTTGCAATGTAGGCGTGGATCAGATCGCGCTGGGTGGAGTTACTGTTGCTCTCGCTTTTGTCGGAGATAGAAATGTCGCCATCTTCCTGAGATAATCTGAGGTAGATGGCGGCATCGTACAATTTGTCAAGTAATGTCTGCATAGTGCGCCACTCCCATTATTTTTTGAGGTCAAGCCTCTCAAACAACCGGAGTTCCGCTGATTTTGTCCGTGATTATCATACCACAATCGGGGGCGAAATTCCAGTTTGTCGGAACAGAAGCCGCCATGTAATGTTTTCCATCACATGGCGGCGATCATGTTGATGAAATTGTCGTTCAGCGTCCTCGTTGTCTTGGCATAGGAAACATGAACAATCGTGTTTCCCACTTTGAACAGGTAAGGATTCTTGATCTGCTCCACATAGGAACGGATTCTTTCCTCCATCGGGAGGGATCGGTCAATCTTGACATCCCGGATGTCCACCAAGGAATCAAGAAGCTCATCATGGCTGCTGCTTTCGATACTCATGTTTACACCACCATTCTGTAATAGATTATGTCCGGATTTTTCCAGCTTTATTCTGATAATTGCTTCAAGGTCACATGAATACGCCGGCAGATTGCTCTACCGGCGCATGGTATCTGACTTTGAAAACGTGCTGTGCGGCTGTGAATGGCGTCTTATACATAGAGACAAGAGTGCCGCACAGCAGCTTCACACCAATACTTTTGCCTGTTGCGTTCGTCGCATTTATCCCGAACCCCCGACGCTGGGCATGATACAGGTCTCCGCTGGCGCGGCTGTCATAACTCCGCAGCATCGTTCGTAGCGTGTGCCGCAGGGTTCCCCCTCAAGTCTGTGGGAGGGCGTGAGCAAGTTTCATTATCCACCGTGCATCTCATCGCGCCCTGCTTGCCAAAGCAAGGTAATAAGCTGCCGTTGATCGCTCGGAGACGAAATCTCGTCTTGGCGGCGGCGCTTAAACGCTCCTGCACGGTTTTTGTACCAATATCACCGCTATTCGATTTTCAAGGAACAGTGAAGATCGTGATTTTGCGTCCTTCACCCAATAGCCATTGGGAAAGGGCAAAAAGTGTCTCTGCTTATAAAATTTTTTCAATTTTTTCTTTGAGATGTTTCCAACGCTGCTTTACGGCATTTTCAGATATTCCGAGAACCTTGGAAATCTCAAGTCCAGTTCTTCCATTCATTTTCAAAACTGCTATTTCTAACGTAACCCGATCAACGGTCAACAAGATTCTGAAAAGTTCCGGGTTTTCAATCTCGTTCAGAAGATCGTCAACATCCCGGATCACCGGCTGATCCTCAACTGCCGCAACCGTTTCGAGAAAGTCACCGACCTCCTGAATGTGGTTGTAGTAGTTGCGGTTTGCCTTGAACATCGCCCAATCGTAAACGTGTAAGTCTTGGATTCTATCCTCGCTGACACCGAGTTCACGAAGTTTCTGTTCCTCGGCGGTTTTCCAAAGGAGCCATTTCAGTTCCTCTCTGGCTTTGTTGTAAGCCATGTCTTTTACCTCCAAATCTGAATTTTTGTTTGAGAAAAAATCCAGATTGGAGGCGGACTGCGGCAGCGCGGAAGCCCTATATACGCAAAAATGCCCGGAGCAAAACTGCTTCGGGCATGGTGACGGTATGCAAATAAGTTCGGATTGCAAAATTGCCGCAATAAGCCTATCCGCATTTGCTGGCTATATTGGCTGTGTGCGTCAATCCATAAGAAAAACATAAGGCCACCCGCGTGTCACTCTGTATTCCGGCTTTCGTCGGTATCAAAGTGATAACACGCGGATGGTCTCCGCTCAGGTATCATGCGGGGCTAAAGTTGGCCCTATTTCAGGTATAAAGTTGAGTATGTTTCAGGTATCACGGATGACCCTTTTCAGGTATCACGAGCGACCACTTCCAGGTATCACGGACAGGCACTTCCAGGTATCACAGACGGGTACTTTCAGGTATCACGAACGGATCAGAAGTGCATCAGGCTTTTCATATCAGCCTCATACATGGGCTTTCCATCAAAAACCCGCTGAATAGCAGCGCGATGTTCCGGCAGGATATATTCCCGATTGGTAGAAACATAGTTCTGGGCAGCTGCCAAATTTCCATGACGGGCAAGGAAATATGCCATCATAAAATGAAGATCGCTGTCGTTCGGCTCAATGCTCAGCCCCTCCTTGACTGCTTTCTGAGCTAAAAGCGGATCGTCAATATGAAGTTTCCGAAGAATGTATCCTTTCAGGACACGCAGATACAGGCTCTGATAGTACCTTGCGGCCGGGATCAACCATATCTGACCGCTGGCTCTCGGAAGGAGCGGCCCGCGGAAAATTTCCGATATAGCCGTAAAATGGCTCATCATCATTTCCGAATCCGTTGTTTCGGAAAGCCGCTGGCAGGCTTTCTCCAT
>JAZUFB010000330.1:0-20814 GCA_045640475.1 Clostridia bacterium | reverse complement strand
GCGGGGGTGGAGGCGGCATCGCCGTTCCCGTTCCAGAAACATTTTCCGGCATTTCAAAAGCTCCTTCCGCTTTGAAAAAAGGGTCACGGTTCTCCCGTAACCCTTTGTGATTGTTTTGGAAATGCGAGCTTATTTCGCCTGCGTGTTCAGCCAACCCTTGATGTCGGATACGCCCTTCAGCTTGAGGGGTTCTTCCCCATCCAGCACGATCAGGGTCGGAGCCTGCTGCACGCCATAGCGTCCGGCCAGTTCCGGATTCACCGTAGCCAGCACCTTTTCGTACTGGAAGCCGGCTTTATCCAGCATAGCGATCGCCAGTTTGCAGTTCGGGCAGGTGGGAGAAACGAAGAGCAGGGCCTTTGCATCCTCCGCCACAGGCGTTTCAGCTGCGGTTTCCACCGGCGCGGACGTTTCAGGTTCAGCGGGAACATTCTTTTCCTCTTCGATCGGGCCCTGATGCGTCAGTTTGGAGCTGCCGATATCATACACCTTGCGATCCTTGAATTCCTGGCTCTTACCGTCGTTCCAGTTCTGCACGGGACGGTAGTATCCGGTCATGCGGCTGTAGACCTCCGTCTTCTCGCCGCAGTGGGGACAGGTGTACTGTTCACCGGTCAGGTAGCCATGATTCTTACACACGGAATAGGTGGGGCTCATGGTGTAGTAGGGCAGCTTATAATTTTCAGCAATCTTACGGACCAGTTTCGCCGCGGCTTCCCAGTCGGGCAGTTTCTCGCCCAGGAAAGCATGGAACACGGTACCGGAGGTATACAGCGTCTGCAGTTCATCCTGGATATCCAGCGCGGAGAAGATATCCTCGGAGAAGCCGACCGGCAGATGGCTGGAGTTGGTGTAGTAGGGGGAACCGTTGTCGTTGGCGGTGATGATGTCCGGATACTGCTCCTTGTCATGCTTGGCGAAGCGGTAGGTGGTGGATTCAGCGGGCGTCGCTTCCAGGTTATACAGGTCGCCGTACAGTTCCTGATAGTCGCTCAGGCGCTCCCGCATGTGATTCAGCACATCCTTGGTGAAGCGCTGCGCCTCGGGAGAGGTCAGGTCTTTCTTCAGCCAGCGGGCATTGAGGCAGGCTTCGTTCATGCCCACCAGACCGATGGTGGAGAAGTGGTTGGCGAAGGTGCCAAGATAACGCTTGGTATAGGGATACAGACCCGCGTCCAGCAGCTGGGTGATCACAGTCCGCTTGGTCTTCAGGCTGCGGGCGGCGATATCCATCAGTTTGTCCAATTGCGCGTAGAATTCGGTTTCATTCTCGCTCTGGTAGGCCAGGCGGGGCATGTTGATCGTAACCACACCCACGGAACCGGTGGATTCGCCGCTTCCGAAGAAGCCGCCGGATTTCTTTCTCAGTTCACGCAGGTCCAGACGCAGACGGCAGCACATGCTGCGGACATCGGAGGGTTCCATGTCGCTGTTGATGTAGTTGGAGAAATAGGGCGTGCCGTACTTGGCAGTCATTTCGAACAGCAGACGGTTGTTTTCGGTGTCGCTCCAGTCAAAGTTGCGGGTGATGGAGTAAGTGGGGATCGGATACTGGAAGCCACGGCCATTGGCGTCGCCTTCGATCATGATCTCGATGAAGGCCTTGTTGACCATGTCCATTTCCTTCTGACATTCCCCATAGGTGAAGTCCATCTCTTTGCCGCCAACGATGGCGTTCAGGTTCTTCAGGTCGTTGGGGCAGGTCCAGTCCAGCGTGATGTTGGAGAAGGGAGCCTGCGTGCCCCAGCGGGAGGGAGTGTTCACGCCGTAGATGAAGCTCTGGACACACTGCTTGACTTCCTTCTGGGTCAGGTTATCCACCTTGACAAAGGGCGCCAGATAGGTATCGAAAGAAGAGAACGCCTGGGCACCGGCCCATTCATTCTGCATGATGCCAAGGAAATTGACCATCTGGTTGCACAGCGTGCTCAGGTGGCTGGCAGGGCTGGAAGTGATCTTTCCGGGCACGCCGCCCAAACCTTCTTTGATCAGCTGCTTCAGGCTCCAGCCGGCGCAGTAGCCGGTGAGCATGGAAAGGTCATGGATGTGGATCGCGGCGCTGCGGTGCGCGTCAGCGATCTCACGGTCATAGATCTCGCTCAGCCAGTAGTTGGCCGTAATAGCGCCGCTGTTGGACAGGATCAGGCCGCCAACAGAATAGGTTACGGTGGAGTTTTCCTTCACACGCCAGTCGGCGATATGCAGATAGTTGTCCACCAGATCTTTATAGTTCAGCAGGGCGGAGTTGACATTGCGGACTTTTTCACGCTGTTTGCGATACAGGATATAGGCCTTGGCCACATCGGCATATCCGGCTTCGGAAAGAACGACTTCCACGCTGTCCTGGATATCTTCAACAGCGATCAGACCGTCGTGGATCTTATTTTCAAACTGGGCCGTGACGCGCAGGGCCAGCATATTGATCACATCGGGATGATACTGCTTGTGGAGCGCCTCAAAAGCCTTGGTAATGGCAGTAGTAATTTTGCTGACTTCAAATTCAGTTACTTTTCCGTCTCTTTTTTTGACCCTGTACATAAAAAAACCTCCGTCGCGTGAAACTCCGTCTTTGGATCCTTCCGCCTGTAATACTTGTTTTTCTCCCCAAAAGGGCGAGCACAGATACTATACCACCGGGTCCACAGTAAGTCAATATATAGAAAGGGAATTTGCAGATATATACAAGATATGGTATATTTTCGGTTTTTTTCGTTGTCAAATTTTTCCCCGTCCAACTGGCTCAAACCGGTATGGGAAGCCAAAGTCACCGTCTTTGGTCCTCCTTTTTGAGAATCCAAAATAAAGGATCCCGGACCACAACATCTGGTGGTCCGGGATCAACCAAAAAACACAATTCAACAAAATACAGTTCTTTATGGGGTGCTTTCACCGGAGCGCAGACCGCGCATCACACTTTCAGCCTCGGCGTTCACCTGTTCCGGGGTCCGGAAGGTCGGCACAACGCGGTGCAACGCTTCCCGCGCCAGATCGTCATCATTCGCGTCCGCGGCAGTCTTCAGGATCGCCAGCATTTCTTTCAGGGCTTCGGGACTCAGCGGTTTATCCTTTTCCGTAAAGATCTTCTCATTCTCGGTACGGCCCAGCGTCTCGTCCTTCACCAGCAGTTCCTCATACAGTTTTTCGCCGGGACGCAGACCGGTCTCGATAATATCGATCTCGGTATAGGGTTCGTATCCGGACAGGCGGATCATTTCCTCCGCCAGCTTCAGGATCTCCACCGGTTCACCCATATCCAGCACAAACAGTTCGCCGGCTTTAGCCATCGCGCCGGAGATCAGCACCAGCTGGCTGGCTTCGGGGATGGTCATAAAGTAGCGGATGATCCGCTTGTCTGTCAGTGTCACAGGTCCGCCGCCCGCGATCTGTCGCCGGAACAGAGGAATCACACTGCCGTTGGAACCCAACACATTTCCGAACCGTGTGGCGGAAAAGCGGGTCTCTCCGCCGTTGCTGGCCTGCACGATCATCTCGCATACGCGTTTGGTGGCACCCATCACATTGGTGGGATTCACCGCCTTGTCCGTGGAGACCATAATGAATTTCTCCACATGCGCCTTCTTCGCGGCCTCCACCATGTTCAGTGTACCGAATACATTGTTGCGTACGGCTTCGCAGCAGTTATGCTCCATCAGCGGCACATGCTTGTGGGCCGCCGCGTGGATCACGATCTGTGGCTGATGCCGTTCAAAGATCCGGTCCACCTCGTCCCGGTCACATACAGTGGCAATTTCGACCGCCAGATCCAGTTGCTTTCCGTAGGCGATCTTCAGTTCCTGCTGAAGATCGTACGCGCCGTTTTCATATACATCCAGGATCACCAGACGTTTCGGCTCCATGCGCGCGATCTGGCGGCACAGTTCCGATCCGATGGATCCGCCGCCGCCGCTGATCAGCACGGTCTTTCCGCGATAAAACGCGCGGGTCTTCTCCGTCAGCAGGTCCTGGGAGGGCCGGAACAGTAACTCGGATACATCAAACTCACGCATCTGGCGCTTGCCGCCCGACTCGCTGCGCGCCATGGGATAGTCGTAGACCTTTACCTTGCATCCGTTATCACGGTAGCGGACAAACAGTTCCTTTTTCCGTTCCGCGTCCATTTCCGGCAACGCGATGACGATCTCCTGGATCGGGAAACTACGCAGCGCTTCCGCGTCCGCCTTTTCCTCATCCAGCACCGGGATACCGCAGATCACACGGCCGATCTTTTCCCGGTCCACATCAATAAAGCAACAGGCCCGATACGCGCTATGCGGATCGTTCTGCAGTTCCTCCGCCAACGTCGCGCCGACACGGCCGGCGCCCACGATTGCGATGTTGATCTTGTTCAGCGTTTCCGGATCGGCGAACCCGGAATGCGCGGGCATGATGTCCGTTCCCGTCAGCAGATATACGCACCGGCGCAGGAAATTGCCGACCCGGCTCTTCCGGGAAGAGGACTGGTAAAGATATTGATACATCATGCGGATCGCCATGGCCAGCAGCAGATCCGCCGCCACAAGGCCGATGGTACGCATAAAGGACAGGCGTTTGAATGGCAGCACCAGCTGGATCAGGAACCAGATTACCAGAGCGATACCGTCCGACAGGATCAGCGTCAGATAGGACCGGGTATTGGCATATCGCCAGACCTGCCTGTAGATGCCCGTCACCAGACGGCACGCGAACACCGTCACCGCCGACAGGATATACTGCAGCAGGATCATCTCCGGTTCCAGCCGGGTAATGTTGCTCGGATACAGGATCAACAGCGCCGTATCCGTCAAAAGCAGAAGCAGAAGATCATACAGAAACAGCAGGTATTGATTCCTGGCAGGTTTCCGGTTCTTACTCATTTCTGTCGTTTCCTTTCCTTCTTATATAGCCATAAAGTCACGGCGTTCCGGCCCCTCTGACCGATACAGACGGCACCTTTTCCCTCACCAGATCGGTCCAGCGGATCATTTCCGCTTCCGTGGGGGCGTGGAAGCCTTCAAAGGGGACCGTATCCCGGTCGGTAAAATACTGAAGATAATAATGCTTTGCCCCTACGATCCAGTCGCGGATGCCAAGGAAGGAAAGATCGTCATGCAGCTCCCGCACAACCGTCGTCCGGAATTCGTATTCCGTGTCCCCTTCCATCAAAAAGCGGACACTTTCCCGCACGGCGGACAGATCCAGCGTTTCCAGCCCCACGGTTTGCGCGTATCGGTCCGGCGCGTTCTTGATATCCATGGCCACGTAATCCACCAGTCCGTCCCGGACCAAGGCTTTTAAGCTTTCCGGATGGTTCCCGTTGGTATCCAGCTTTACCGGGTATCCCATCGCGCGGATCTTTCCGATCAATGCCGGCAGTTCTTTCTGCAGCAGCGGTTCCCCGCCCGTCACGACCACACCGTCCAGCAGGCCTTTCCGTTTTTCCAGAAAAGTCAGCAATTCGTCCGATTCCATCACTGCCGGACAGGATCCGTCCAACAGTTCCCAGTTATGGCAGAAGGGACACCGAAAATCGCACCCGCCGAAAAAGACGGTGCAGGCCACTTTTCCCGGATAGTCCAGCAAAGTCATTTTCTGCAATCCGTGGATCTTCATTCTTCGGGTCTTCCTTTCAGCCAAATCGTTCGTCCATTACGCCAAAGTATACCACTCCGCCCCGTCAGCGTCAAACTTCGCGGCACCTTTCCCCCGCCTTGACAAACCCGTCTGAACTTTTTATCATGAAATCATCACCGATCGACACTTGCATATTCCCCTTCTGAAAGGAGTATCCTTCCATGAAAAAATTCCTCTTATTTCTATGTTCGGTTCTTCTCCTGCTGTCTTTCTTCCTCTGCGCCACGGGCGAATCCGCCGGCACCTCCGTGCTGAATCTGTACTGGTCCGGCTCCGCGGATATTGCCACCAGCGATGTCTGGTCCTGGCTTCCGAACAAAGACGGCCACGGTTATCTTTTTGAGCCGTGCGACTATGGCTTTGTCTGCCGGATCGAGATTCCGGAAGGCACAGAGGAGGTTGGTTTCATCGTGCGCGTCAACTGTTCCGATCCCGGCGGTTCCTCCTGGGGGAACGCCACCAAGGACTATGAGCAGGATCGTTTTGCCGTCATCACCGGTCCTGTTACCGATATCTACCTGAAGTCCGGTGAAGAGACCCAGTATGGCAGCCGCGACGGTGGTCAGACGCTGGAACCCATCCGGATCTTCAAGCTGGCCGCTATGACCTCCCTCACAGAGATCCGCTATACGATCGCCCCGGCCACCCGTCTCACGGACCTGTCCCAGATCCGCGTACTGGATGGGGAAACACCGGTAGAGATTGCTTCCCTTTCCAGCCTGAACAACAATGTCATCACCGGCGTTGTCACGTTGGCCGAGCCGCTCGATCTTTCCCGCAATTACTCGCTTTTCATCGACGGCTACGGCACTCAGCCCGTCGTCCCGACGACTGTGTTCGACGCGCCCGCGTTCACCGATGCCTATGTTTATGAAGGCAACGATCTGGGTGCGGTCATCACCGGTGACACCACGACCTTCAAAGTCTGGGCCCCCACTGCTTCCGAAGTCCGGCTCAACCTGTACGAAGCGGGCGACGGCTGCGAAGCATACACTTCCGAAGCCATGACCCAGGAGGACAAAGGTGTCTGGACCTTTACCGCGCCCTGCGGTCACGGCACCTATTACACCTACACCGTAACCACCGCAATGGGCACCTATGAGGTCATGGATCCCTACGCCGTAACTGCCGGTGTAAACGGCGACCGTGCCATGGTGACCGACCTTTCTCTGACAGATCCCGAAGGGTTTGACGCCGACACCTTCCATCCGGCCATCGATTCTTATGAGGACGCGGTGGTGTGGGAAGTCCACGTGCGCGATTTTTCCTCCGCCTTGCCAGGCAGCGCGTGGCCCGGAAAATATCTGGCTCTCACCGAAACCGGCCTGAAAAACGCTTCCGGTCAACCGGTCGGTCTCGATTACCTGAAGGAGCTGGGCATCACCCATGTCCATCTCCAGCCGGTCTTTGACTTTGCAACCGTGGATGAAAGCAACCCGGATAACGGATATAACTGGGGCTACGATCCCAAGAACTATAACGTGCCGGAAGGCAGTTATGCCACGGATCCCTACCACGGCGAGACCCGCGTCACAGAAATGAAGAAGATGATCCAGACCCTGCATGAAAACGGCATCGGCGTTGTGATGGACGTGGTATATAACCATACCTCCGGCCTCGAGTCCTGCTTCAACCGTCTGGTTCCCTACTATTATTACCGTTTTGCTTTCAACGGAGACCCGTCCAACGGCTCCGGCTGCGGCAACGAGACGGCCAGTGAGCGCGCCATGTTCCGCAAATACATGGTCGATTCCGTCCTCTACTGGGCAAAGGAATATCATATCAACGGCTTCCGGTTCGATCTCATGGCCCTGCATGATGTCGAAACCATGCAGGCGATCGAGCAGGCCCTGCACGCGGTGGACCCCACCTGCCTGATCTACGGTGAAGGCTGGACCGGCGGCACCTCCGCCCTGCATGCCTCCCGTCAGACCACCCAGGCGAACATCGTCAAGATCGTTCCTTCCGAGGGGGCCATCGGTGGCGTAGCCGTGTTCAATGACGCGATCCGTGACGGCCTCAAGGGTTCTGTGTTCGACGCGAAGGACAAGGGGTACATCAGCGGTTCCGCCAACAAGACCAATGCGAATCGCGTGATCTTCGGTCTCGGCGGCGGCAAAAAGATCCCCGCCGTTTCCTGGCGTGCCGACCATGCGGGCATCATCAACTATATGTCCTGCCACGACAATATGACCCTTTGGGACAAGCTCACCGCCTCCCGTCCGGATACCACGGACGAAAAGAAAGCGGCCATGCAGCGCCTCGGCGCCGCTGCGGTCTTCCTTTCCCGCGGTACGCCCTTTATGCTGGCCGGCGAGGAAATGCTCCGCACCAAACAGGGAGATTCCAACAGCTACATGTCCTCCGACGAAGTCAATCACATTGATTGGGAGTCTCTGATCCCCGGCAGTGCGGCGTTTGAGATGTCCGAATACTACCGTTTCCTGATCTCCCTGCGCAAGCAGTATGCTTTCCTGACCGAAAGCGATGTCACCTGCGAGATTCTCGACAACAGCGCCATCGTCGTCACCTGGACCCACGAGGACCGCACCGAAGCCATCGCCATCCTCAACCCCGATAACGGTTCCGCCACTTACTCCCTGCCGGATGGCGCTTCCACCTACCTCTACGGCGGTGAAGGCACCGCGGAGGGTACTGTCACCGTCCCGCCCCTTTCCTGGATATTGCTGGCCCGCTGACATCCAAAACAAAACCGACCCGCTTCCGGCCAACAACGGCTGAAAGCGGGTCTTTTCAATTCATTCCGCCAGCGGGGACAGTTCGCCTTCCGCAAGCAGGGTCAGACAGTGCAGCGGACGGGTCATCATCACATACAGTACACGCGAAAGGTAAGCATCCTCCGGGAAATTCTCCCTGGAGGCGTCGGCAATCAGCACACAGTCAAATTCCATACCTTTGACCAGCGTCGCGGGCACGGCCATCACGCCACCGGTATATTCCGTATCCTTATTGGTGATCAGTTTCAGCGGCAGGTCTTTTTTCAGATCTTTATACAATTTAGCTGCGCCGTCCGGGGTCTTGGTCATCAGAGCAATGTTCCTGTATCCCTCGTCCAGCCATTTCCTTACAGTTTCCCGGATCACGGCATTCTTTTCCCGCGCGTCCGCACAGGACCGTTTCTCCACCGGACGTCCGTGACGCAGGACCGGTTTTGCCCGTTCGACCCCCGGAATGGGGAAATGCGCGGCAACCTTTGTCGCCTCTTCCATGATCTCCACGGTATTGCGATAGCTGGTCACCAGGGAAGCAAAGGAAGCTTCTCCCTGAAAGACCGGTTCCATCCACTCTGCCCAGTCACGGGTGCCTTCATCCTCATGGATGCCCTGGGTCAGGTCCCCCACAGCGGTCATGGTAGCCGCCGGATAGGTCCGCTTCAACAGTTTCAACTGGTACGGACTGAAGTCCTGACATTCGTCGATCACAATATGCTGGAGCGGATCCGTCTTCAGCCCGTGGATCCCGGCACACAGATGGCATAGCATCGCCAGCTCCGACGGATCCGCGGTTCCTTTTTCAAGGAAGCCGGAAACAGACGCGCGCAGCTCTTCTTCCGGGCATCTTTCCAGAAAGACGCGGCAGACATCCGCCAGCTTCATGGAGGGGAAGTTTTCCGTATAGTGCTCCAGATATTCCTTCGCCAACCGCTCCGTCTCCGCCAGCTGGCGGTCACGCGCCTCAAACAGTTTTTTCGCACGCGCACGGCGTTCTTCTCCGTCCGGCAGCATCGCCATCAGACGGTCAAGCCGCGCGTTCACGTTTTTCTCCACGCTGTCCCGCACCCGATCGCATACATCCGTCAGACGCTTACGCAGATATTTTTTCAGCCCCGCGATCCGTTGCGCCAGCGGGAAAGGCCGCAGCTGCCGAAGCAGGATATCCTTCAGTTCCTCCCGTGTATAAAGCCTTACACCGCTGAGGACCAGACCGTCCTCCGGGATCATTTCCTCCTGCCACTTTTCCAGAAAGCGATCCACCCGGTCCATCATGTCCAGCGATCCTTTCAGGCGCAGGACCCGCTGCTCCCGGTCGCGTTCCTCTTCCGTCAGCGTCAGGCGACGCTCCATGTGGGACGCCGGCAGGGTCTTCACCGCGTTTTTGCCCATCACTTTCGCGCACCATAGGGTAAAGGTAGTCTGCTTCACCCGTTCCACGCCCAGATCCGGCAATACCGCGGAGATATAGGACAGGAACATCGGGTTCGGTGCCAGGATCATCATCCGCTCCGGCAGCAGGATATCCCGGAAGGTGTACAGTAAATAGGCAATCCGGTGCAGGGCAATGGTCGTTTTTCCGCTTCCTGCCGCGCCCTGGACCAGCAGATCCTTCCGCAGGGGATGGCGGATCACGATGTTCTGTTCCGCCTGGATCGTCGTCACGATCTCCTTCAGGCGATCCGAGGTCACGCTACCCAGCACGCCCTGCAGATACCGGTCCTGGCTGGCCACATCCGTGTCAAAGATCGTCTGCAGTTCCCGGTCATGCACCGTCAGCATCCGCTTCAAGGTCATTTCTCCGGTCACATGGCCATCCGGCGCCTCATAGTCCACCGTGCCGGGTTGGCCCGCATAATACAGGTTGGCCACCGGCGAGCGCCAGTCGACCACCACAGGGTCCAGCGTATCCGGTCGCAGCACGCCCCACCGGCCCAGATAATACGTCTCCGGATTCCCGTCGCGCGGTGTAAAATCCAGACGGGCAAAGTACGCCTGCCCCGCGGACAGGTTCATCTGGCGCAACCGGTCCAGCCGGACGCGGAAGAACATCTGTTCCACCTCATCGTCCGAGACCTGTTCCTCCCGGAAGAAACGGATCTCTCCATCCGGGCCCATTCTGGCGCCGGTCCGGTTTTCCAGGTCGACCAGTTCCCGGTCGATCAGATCCCGTGTTCCCTGAAGATGTTCATACTCTTTTCGCGCGTCCGGATGATCCGGCAAATTTGCATTATGCTCCATGGTCCTTCCTTTCCGTCGGTCCAAGGGGTCCAAAAAAGCCCCTGCCGTCCATGATTCTTCAATCATTTTCGCAGAGGCTTACATTCGATTCTGCAAGCGTGTGTAGGCGGTATTATACCGGACCGCTTGTTTTCTGTCAAGCCGGTCCGGCATGTTTTTCCGTCTTTTTTATCCCATCCGCGCAATCAGTTCCGGTCCGTTCTTTTTCAGCCACCCATGCCATTTCCGGTATTCCGGAAAGACCCGCAGCACTTCGGCATAAAAGCGGTCCGAATGGTTCATTTCCTTCCGGTGACACAGTTCATGCACCACCACGCTGTCCAACACCTCCCGCGGGGCCAGCATCAGCAAACAGTTGAAGTTCAGGTTGCCCGCGGAAGAGCAGCTTCCCCACCGGGTCTTCTGGTTCCGGATCGTGATCCGGCCATAGGTGACGCCGATCAACGGCGCATAGTAGCGTACACGCTCCGGGATCACGCGCATCGCTTCGTCCGCCAGCGTGCGAATCTCCTCCGCGGACAGTTTTGCGACAGCCGCTTTGTCCAGCGTCGCACGGTTCGCGTTCAGGCGTTCCCGGATCCACCCTTCCCGTTCTGAAAGGATCTTTTCGATCTCCCGCAGCGGCAGCCTTGCCGGCGCACGCACGACCACGCGCCCGTCCCGGATCTCAAGGCCCAAGGTCTTTCGTGCGGAGCGGATCAGTTGATATTCGATCATGTCGCGGATCCTTTCTCCGTATCCGATTCATTTTGCCCATCCCGCAGGAGGATCATCAGATTGTTGAGATTCATGGAATAGGTATAGCGCACCTCGTCCGCCACGCCCCGGACCAAACGGATCCCGATCCCGTCCTTCGCCGCGCCTTCCGTGGCATACCGAACAGGATCAAAGGACCGGCAATCGTCCCGGAAACGCAGGATCCAGCGATCCTCTTTATGCTGTAGTCTCACGGACAGATGCCGGTCATTCCGTCCCTCAAAGCCGTACCGCACCGTATTGTTGCCCATTTCCTCCACACACAGAGCGATCCGGTTGCTCATCAGCGGACTGTTTCCATGCCTGCGGCAGAACTGCCTTGCTTCCTCCGAAACACGGTTCACATCCTCAAGGCTGGCGATCGGCGCTTCCAGCAGATCCTCCGCCGGAACGCCAAAGGTCTTCGGCAGCAACAGAAAATGCTCCGCGTCCGGGCGGAAGCTCCCGTTCCGTTTCCGGATCAACAGGCAAAGGCCCAGCAGGGTCAGCATTTCCGCCGTCACAGAGAAGAACCAGATTCCCGTCACTCCGAAAGGCGCGGACAGGACCCACGCCACCAGGGACGGAAGCACCGCTCCTTCCACAACCGACAGACATTCCGTCAGGCGGACCCGGCCAATGCCCTGATAGGCATTCTTCAGCGCGTTGATAAAGCAGCAGGGCGCCAGTCCCAACGCGAACAACCTTGTTCCCAGGATCGCCATATCCCGTGAAGCTCCGGCTTCCGGAATAAACAGGCTGACAAACACCGGAGCCAAAGCAAGCAACAGCAATGTCATAGCCAGTCCGAGCCCCCACGCCCAGCGTGTCATGCAACCCAGCATATCCTTCAGCCCGGTCCGGTCTTCTTCATTGGCCAGAATACCGGCTACCGTCAGTGAGACCCCGCCGACTCCGGTCGAGATGCAGTTGGCGGAATTCCCGATCGTCGCAATTACAGAATACGCCGCCACCGCCGCACTTCCGCCCGACCCCAGCAAAAGGCGGTTGAGCACAAAGGTCAGCACCATCGTGGACGCCATGGTAAACACGCTCGGCACGCCGCTGACCAGCAGTTCACGGATCTTGTCCTTCCGGATCCGTGAAAGAGAAAAAGAAAATACACATTTTTTCCGGAAAAAGTATACGCCACCCACCATCAGCGCGGCATAATAACTCAGCGACGAAGCCAGTCCCATCCCGAACATGCCGCCCTGGAACACCAGCACATTGAGCAGGTCCAGCCCCACATCCGCCAGCGTCATCGTCAGCACCGCCGCCACCAGCAAGCCGCTTTCTCCGGCCATCTGGAGGAAGGGTACCAGGATCAGCGCGCCCATGGAGCCGGGAGCCCCGATCGAGAAACCGGCAATATAATCCCGGGTATCCTCAAACAAGGCGCCGTCACTTCCCGCGCCCATCAGGGTCGCCAGCGGATCACGCAGCAAGAGCGCCAGGACCAGAAAAACGCCGGAGACAAGGACCGCGATCCCGATAGCAGACGAAAAACCGATATCGGTCTCCTCACGGGAGCCCTTGCCCAACGACCGGCTGCAGGCCACCTGCACGCCGGCGGAAAGCATCGTGCCAACCGCGCCGATCACCAGGAGCAACGGATTGGCCAGCCCGTAAGCCGCGATCGCGTCTACCCCCAGGAAACGGCCGATCATAATGCTATCGATCAGCAGGCACAGCGATACCGTCAGCGCGGAAAGGATCTGCGCTGCCAGCATCTGTCGGATCAGTTTACGGATCATCCGGTTTGTCCCCCTCTGTATCCCTTCAGCGGGCCATAAACGCCTTCATATACCCGATGGCTTCCTCATCATCTTTGCCGAAGAAACCGTGGTTCGCGCCTTCAATGGTATGGTATTCGCAATTTTCGTACACCCGGGCGGCTTCGTCCGAATAACGGATATTGACGATGGCATCCTTCGTACCGTGCAAAAGGAGGACCGGTCCCTGATAGGGTGCGATCTCACGATAGACATCCATCCCGATCACATCATCCACATAGATGCGTCCCAGTCGGATCGGCTGCTCGCAAAGGATATCCGGCACGTTCTCCGGGTCAAAGGAGAAGCCCAGCATACGTCCCGCCCGCGCGTCATCCGGGATACACAGGGCCGGATACACCAGGATCAGTTTTTCATATTCTCCGGGATGCCGTGCCGCCGCCAATGCCGACACCATACCTCCCTGACTGCAACCCAGCAGGGTCACATGCGCCGCGTCCACATAAGGCAGCGACTTCACATATTCCGTCACGGCCAGCACGTCCAGCACTTCGGTCTCCACGCTCATATCCTCGGTCGCACCGTCACTCTTGGAGGCAGCCGATCCGCCGCAGAAATCGTAAGCGAAGGTCACATAGCCGGCGTCCGCCAGAGCCTGGGCATAACCGTAAACGGCTTCCTTGGTCGCGGTAAAGTGATGGGAAAGGATCACCGCGGGACGGGGTTCGTCCGTTTTCCCGAAAACGGTTCCGCGGATCGTCAGATCCTCCCGCTTGCAATCAAAAGGTTCCGCGGGTGCCGCGGTCGCGGGAAGGGCAAAGCACAATACAATCAAAGCAAGCAGGATCGTCAGGGGCCAAAGATGCATTCGTTCCACTCCATTCACAAAAAAATCCATATTTTCTATTCCATTCCGTTCATCCTTTTTCCTGCCGTCCCTTTCATCCGGAACCGATCCATGTTATAATCCCGTTAACCGAAGTCCGAACACAGGAGGTGCCTTTTCCATGGATTACGCTTCTCTCACACGCGAAATCACCGCCCTCACTGAAGGGATCCCTCACGGCGTTGCCAACCTTGCTAACGCCTCCGCCCTGATCTGGCAACGGCTGGACCGTCTCAACTGGGCCGGTTTCTACTATCTGAAGAATAACCATCTCGTTCTCGGCCCCTTCCAGGGCAAGCCCGCCTGCATCGAGATCCCCGTCGGCCGAGGTGTCTGCAGCACCGCCGTCATAGAGGATCGGTCCATCCTCGTTCCTGATGTCCATCAGTTCCCCGGCCATATCGCCTGTGACAGCGCCTCCAATTCCGAATTGGTGATCCCCCTCCATCAGGACGGCAAGATCATCGGCGTTCTGGATCTGGACAGTCCGGACCTCGACCGCTTCACCGAAGAAGACCGTCTCGGTCTGGAAGCCTTCGCTGAAGCTCTGTGCAAGGCTGTTCTGCTGTAAACAAACTATACCAAAAGCGACGGTGCAAAACCGTCGCTTTTGTTGTTTAGTCCTTCATCCCTGCCGCTTTGAAAAATGGAAGCGATCCATGATCTGTTTCATCTTTTCTTTCATATTATTATATAATATCCTTTCAGATCTTCGTTCCGAGGTCCTCTGTCATCAATTGCCAGATCATGACCTTTCGCATGCCTTGCTGATACATATCGTTGTATTCCGGCAGGTCCACCGTCTCGATATACTTGCATCCCGCCACCTCACAGGTCCGTGCCGAAGCGGCGTTCTGCCAGTCGCAGGTGATGATCACAAAATCCATCCCATGCCGCGCGGCCAGTTTCCGGATCAGTCCCACGGCTTTCGCCGCGTAATGGTGTCCGCGATACGGTTCATCCACCGCGTAGCCGATGTTGCCGCCATAGTAGGTCTTCTCGTTATGGCCGAGCCGCAGGTCACAGGTACCGATCCGGGTCCCGTCCGGCAGGCAGATGAAGAAATGATACGCGGGCAGCCACCCCTTTTCCGGGTTTACAGGACACAATTCCTCGACCTTCAGCATCACTTCGCCGTCCGTCATGCCGTCCACGTCAAAGAAGGGGCTTTCATTTCCCGCAACGACCGGGACCTGTGTCCGTTCCAGCGGGATCCGGTTCAGCAGGTAATCCTCCGTTTCCAGCACGGGGATCGCGCCATTCTTTTTCTGTACGGCCAACGAAGCCTTGTTGCTCTTCAGCGCGCCGATGAGCAGTTCATGCTCCGGCACGGTCTTCTTCGCTTCCTCGATCATCAGCCGCAAACCCTCGGTCGCGTATCCCCGTCCCCGGTACCCTTCGCGGATGGTGTATCCGATATGTCCGCTGCGCTGTCTCAGCGACGGACACAGATGCTGGCGGAAATGGAACATACCGACCGGGATATCCTCATCGTTCCAGAGGATGTACTGTGTTTGGGGCACCCATCCCTCCGGCAGGCCTTCCCCGTGTCGCGCTTTCTCCGCGCGTTCCACCAAACGTTCGAATTCTTCCCGCGTGCATCCGGCAAACTCTGTGGCAAACCCGTTTTCGTCCTTCGGCATCGCCGACACATATTCATAGACCTTCCCGGCCTGGGCCAGATCAAGCATCTTCAACTTCATATTCCATAAACCTCCTGAATACAGTAAATCCCTCAGCTTCGTAAAACGCCAGCGCGTCATTGAAGGCCCATACGTCCAGTTCGATCCGTTTGAACCCGCGTTTGCGGCATTCCGCCTTCATACCTTCCATCAGCTCATTGCCCACGCCCATCCGGCGGAAGCGTCCGTCCACCGCGATCTCCGCCACATGGCAGAACTTTCGGGCCAGGTTGTAAGGGTTCTCCGGCCGGTCGATCCAGTCGAGCATGATCATGCCGCAGATCTCCCCGTCCCGCTCCGCAAGCAGGATCTCATTGTTTCCCTGACCGATGTAATTCATCACATGCTCCCGGATCTCCTGACCGAAGCCCGGCTTAAAGATATCCGGCCGGCCCTCCACATGGATGTCATTGACCATCCTCCGCAGTTCGTTCACCCGTTCCGCATCTGCCACCGTCGCCTTACGGATCATCGTTCTTTCCTCCCCTTCAACCGTTCATTTTCGGATAAAATAAAATCGCCTGCCGTTTCAGGCAGGCGACTCATGGGATCGACCCGGTCGTTTACGCGTCTTTTTCCGCTGCCTGAAACATATACGAAAAATCAGAGCCGTTATAATTAACGTCCCAATTATAATTCATACCGTTGCAAGACAGCGCTGCGCGGATCATCGGCCGTTCCTCCCTCCGTGAAATGTTGTTCGCAGTATAACCGCCGAAGTCTCTTTTGTCAACCCTCATTTTTGGCGGGCAGGAACGGTTCCGTCCATTTGCGTTTCCGCCCTCTTCGGGTGTAAAATAGGGACGGCCTTTTCTGCTATTTGCAGAGAAAAAGATCGGAGGTCCCTCAAATGGCACTGAAACTCATTGTCCTGCTTCTCGTCCTTGTGAATATCGCCTGGAACGCTTTCCTGATCGTTCTGAGCCAGCGTTCGCTGAAGCGGCCTGTTCCAGACAGCGTCAGCGATGTCTATGATCCCGAAAAATATCAGACCTGGCGCTCCTACAAAATTGCAAACAAAAAGGTCACTGTTCTAAGCACCATCGCCCAGTCCGTCATCGAGATCATCCTCCTGGTGACCAACGCCTATGCCGCGTTCGCACACCTGTTTCCGGACAATATCTGGTTCCAGGCGCTGAGTGTGGTCCTTTTAAACACGCTGGTCACGACGATCGTCGGCATTCCCTTCTCCTTCTACGATACCTTTGTCATCGAAGAAAAATTTGACTTCAACAAATCCACCAAAAAGACCTTTGTCACCGATCAGATCAAGAACTTTCTTTTGGACTTGATCATGAACGGGCTGCTGACCTGCCTTTTCGCCTGGCTGTATACCTCCTTTGGCAATATGTTCATTCTGCTTTTCGCAGTCTGCATCAGTCTGATCAGTCTGATCCTTTCCTTCGTCTATCCGCTCATTTCCCGTCTGTTCAACAAATTCAAACCGCTTGAAGAGGGTGAACTGAGGGCCAGTCTCCTGGAGCTCATGGAGCGTCACGGATATCGGGTCAAAGCCATCGAAGTCATGGACGCGTCCCGACGCTCCACGCACATGAACGCCTATTTCACCGGTCTCGGTCCGGTCAAGCGTATCGTGCTCTATGATACCTTGGCGGAGAGCATGACCAAGGACCAGATCTGCGCGGTTTTCGCCCACGAGATGGGCCACGGACTGCACCACGACATGGCCAAGAACGGTCTGATCAGCATTCTGAACAGTCTGATCATTGCTGTGGCCGCGTGGCTTGCGGTCAATTTCCCGGAGGTCTATCCCGCCTTTGGCTTTGACAGCATCAACTTCGGTTTTGCCATCCTGTTGGCCGGAGAGATCCTCGGCATCCTTTCTCCGCTGCTTGGCATGTGCACCAGCTATTTCAGCTGCAGAATGGAATATCGGGCCGACGCGCAGGCCGTGACCGAAGGCTATGGCGAGGGACTGGTATCCGCGCTCAAATTCCTGGCCAGAAACGAGCTTTCTGACCTTTCTCCGGATCCCCTGCTGGTCCGTCTGACCTACAGTCATCCCACGCTGGATCAGCGCATCACCGCGATCCGCGCCTGCGAAGAAAAGCAAACGCAGGTATAAAATACGAACATTTATTTCTCTGTTTATTGAATTATTCACAATAATACGAACATTTGCATCACAGATATTGACAAACTGCCGTATTCGGCTTACAATACCGAGGAAGCAAAAGCTTCGGTCCTCCCGGTGCTGACGGAATGTGAAGTGACACAGTGCCCCGGGAACGGATCCAAAAATGCCGACCGTCTGGGCGCCTCCAAGCAGGGGGTGCCCGGATTTTTTTTGCCGGAGAAGCGCAGGTAAGAATAAGGGGGAGTTACTCATGCAGTTTGAACAGTGGAACGGTTTCGCAGACGGTGTCTGGAAGACCGGGATCGATGTCCGGGATTTTATCGATAAAAACTATACGCCCTATACCGGGGACAGCAGTTTCCTCGCCGGTCCCACCGAGCGGACAAAGCACGCTTTGGCCCGCCTGGAGGAACTGAAAAAGCTTGAGCAGGAAAAAGGCGGCGTCCTCGCGGTCGACACCACCACGGTCTCTTCCCTGTGCAACTACAAGCCCGGTTATCTGGATGGCGAAAACGACCTCATCGTAGGTCTTCAGACCGATGAACCCCTGAAACGCGGCGTCAATCCCTTCGGCGGAATCCGTATGGCCCGCAGCGCCTGCGAAGCTTACGGTTATCAGCTTTCCGACAAGATCGAGGAATACTTCACCTACCGCACCACCCATAACGACGGCGTCTTCCGCGTGTATACCGACGAAATGAAAGCCGCCCGCCACTGCGCGCTGCTCACCGGCCTGCCGGATGCCTACGGCCGCGGCCGCATCATCGGGGACTATCGCCGGGTAGCCCTCTACGGCGTGGATGTGCTGATTGCCGAAAAGAAAAAGGATAAGCAGCGCGTCGGCGAAGATTTCATGAGCGTGGATAACATCCGCCTGCTGGAAGAACTGTACCAGCAGATCAATTTCCTTGGCAAACTGAAGGAAATGGCCGCCATGTATGGCTGTGACATTTCCCGCCCTGCTGCCAACGCCCGCGAAGCCATCCAGTGGACCTATTTCGGCTATCTGGCCGCCAACAAGGAGCAGAACGGTGCCGCCATGTCCTTCGGCCGCACCTCCACCTTCTTTGATATCTATATCGAGCGCGATATGAAAGCCGGTCTGCTCACCGAGGAACAAGCCCAGGAACTGCTGGACGATCTGGTGCTCAAGCTGCGCTGCGCCCGTCACCTCCGCACGCCCGAATACAACGAGCTCTTTGGCGGCGATCCCATGTGGATCACCGAGAGCGTTGGCGGCATGAACCTGAACCACCGCACGCTGGTCACCAAGTCCTCCTTCCGCATCCTGAACACCCTGTATAACCTCGGCCCCGCGCCGGAACCCAACCTGACCGTCCTCTGGAGCTATTCCCTGCCCGAAGGCTTCAAGCGTTTTTGCGCCAAGCTTTCCGCGGACACGGACTCCATCCAGTATGAAAACGACGACCTGATGCGTCCCCGCTATGGCGACGATTATGCCATCGCCTGCTGCGTCTCCGCCATGAAGGTCGGCAAGCAGATGCAGTTCTTCGGCGCGCGCACCAATCTGGCCAAGCTGCTGCTCCTCGCCATCAACGGCGGCACCGACAATGTCTTCGGCACCCAGATCGGCCCGCAGATGGGCCCGATGCAGGGAGACGTGCTGAACTACGACGATGTCGTCGCCCGTTTCCGCACCTATCTCACCTGGCTCTGCCGCCTGTATGTGAACACGATGAACTGCATCCACTACATGCACGACAAGTATGCCTACGAAAAGACCCAGATGGCCCTCCACGATACGGATGTCGAGCGTCTGATGGCCTTCGGCGTTGCCGGCCTCTCCGTCATCACGGACAGCCTTTCCGCCATCAAATATGCCAGGGTCCGCCCCGTGCGCGATGAAAACGGCATCATCACCGATTTCATCACCGAGGGCGACTTCCCCAAATACGGCAACGATGACAACCGCGTGGACGAGATTGCGGTCAATCTGCTGACCATGGTCCACAACGAGCTGAAGAAGACCCCCGCTTATCGCGGTGCCCAGCATACCCTGTCCGCCCTGACCATAACTTCTAATGTGATGTACGGCAAAAAGACCGGCGCTACCCCCGACGGACGTAAGAAGGGCGAGCCCTTCGCCCCCGGCGCCAATCCCATGCATAACCGCGAAGTAAACGGTGCTTTGGCGTCCCTGAACTCCGTTTCCAAGCTGCCCTATTCCTCCGCCTCCGACGGTATCTCCAATACCTTCTCCATCGTGCCGGACGCGCTGGGGCACACGGAAGAGGAACGTGTCACCAATCTGGTCTCCATTCTGGACGGCTACTTCCTCAACGACGCGCATCACCTGAACGTGAATGTCATGAACCGTGAGACCCTGCTCAAGGCTTATGATCATCCCGAGGATTATCCGAACCTGACCATCCGCGTTTCCGGCTATGCCGTCAACTTTGTCAAGCTTTCCCGGGAGCAGCAGCGGGAAGTGATCATGCGGACCTTCCATACGGCGGTGTGATCATGACCGGCCGTGTTCATTCCTTCCAAAGTCTGGGCACCGTGGACGGACCCGGTGTCCGGTGCGTGGTCTTCATGCAGGGCTGCCCGCTTCACTGTGCCTGTTGCCACAACCCCGAGACCCGGGACCCCGCATTGGGCGAAGAGACCGAAGCCGAAGCGCTGGTGATGAAGATCCTGCGTTTCCGAAACTACTTTGCCCAAACGGGCGGCGTCACGGTCTCCGGCGGCGAGCCCCTGCTGCAGGCGGCCTTCGTCGCGGATCTCTTTACCCGTCTGAAGGCCCACGGCATCCACACCGCGCTGGACACCTCAGGCTGCCTGTGGAACAAAGACGTGGAAGCGCTGCTGGCGGTCACCGATCTGATCCTGCTGGATCACAAATATCCGGACGCCGAAAGCTATCTCCTCCATACCGGCCAGAAAATGGAGACCGCGGAGCGCTTTCTGGACGAGGCGCAGGCGCGCAGCATCCCCACCTGGCTCCGCCGCGTCATCATCCCCGGTCAGACTGACACCCCCGCTTCCGTACGCCAACTGAAGGCCGTTGCCAACACGCATCCCTGCGTCGAAAAGGTGGAGTTGCTGCCCTTCCCCAAATTCTGCCTCCACA
>JAZUFB010000329.1:0-49962 GCA_045640475.1 Clostridia bacterium | reverse complement strand
CAGGGAAACTGTTTGATAACCGCGAGCGTGATTCGTTCGGAAGCCTGCTTTTGAGCACCGGCCGGGGAGATAATCTGGATACCCATTTGAGGGAGATGTTCTTTTCTGAGCTGCTGGATCAATATGGTTCAACGTTGCTGCATCAGGCATATCGGCCTGTAGCGGTTTACCTGAATGGAGCCTATTGGGGACTGTATGCGCTTGGAGAACTGGAAGACGCGGAATGGATCGCCTGGTATACGCAAACGGAGAAACAGGGGATCTGCGTAGCAAGCGGAAACGGAGGTGTTGATCAAGCCGCGTCCGGAGCCGACTGGAAAACGATCCAGAAGGATCAGCCGACCTATAAAGAAATCATCCGCACTCTTGCCGACAATCCGCCCTGTGACAGCGAGGAAAACCTGGCCTATCTTGAAACGAATATTGATGTTGACAGCTATTTGGACTGGATTGCCTATGAAACTTTTGTGGGCAACAGTAATATGGGTGTAGAACGTTTTTACCGGGTTCCCGGGGGCAGATGGAAATGGATGAGCTGGTCGAATGAATATTCATTGTTCAATTCAGAATATAACAGTGTGCAATCCTATGCCAAGGTTCAAGGCATGGGTGAACAGAAGATCGATAATACGATATTCAAATCGTTGATGAAGATCCCCAAGTACAAAGATCTTTTTATGGAGAAGCTGGGGAAGCTTTTCCAGTATTGTACGATTGACAGGATGAATGGTATTCTGGATCCGCTGGTTATGCGTGTAAGTGAGGAAATGATGCTGCATTGTGTCCGGTGGGCGCATGAGGATAATCAGTCTATTATAATGTCGGTGCCCAATGAACCTTATGCGTATTATGAATACTGGCAGAGGCGGATCTTGCGGATGCACAATTCCATTGGAAAACGTCGGGGCATTTTGTGGGATATGATACAATCCTATTATCGACTGACAGATGAAGAGATGAGTCAGTGGTTTGGGGAAGCTCCGGCATCGTGGCAGGATCTCTTTCAGAGTGCTCAATGATCCAAGATTGAAGAAATCGTTATCTGGAGGGAAAAGGCTTGTTTCTGATGATAATGGATGACCATCAGACGAATAGCTTGCAAGCGTTATGGGAAAAGTATGGCCGATATATGCTTGCCGTTGCGAATCGATGCTGTGCTTCTCCCGACGAGGCAGACGATGTTGTTCAGAATGTTGTGGTCCGATTGGCTGGGCAGGGGGATCGTGTCATGGATCTGCCGGATATGGAGATCCGGAAATATCTTGCCAGGGCTGTCCGAAATGAAGCAATCAATCGCGGGTTGTTCAACAAGAAACAAATAGACATCACTGATTCGATCGGCTCAGATATAGCACAGAACAAAACGGATCCCATGAACACAGAAGAGAAAGTAATCCTGCGTGAGGAGATCCGGAAGGTGCGGAGACTGATCGGCCGATTGCCGGTTGCGGAACAGCAGGCTTTACGCATGAAAAAAGTGAGTAACGCGACGGATGCGGAAATTGCCAAAGTCCTTGGAATCTCCGAGAAAAGCGTCAGCCAGTATGTCAGACGCGCGCAAAAGAAGTTGCTTGTGATGTATCAGGAAGAGGAGGCAGAAGGATGACAGAGCAGAATCCGATCCTTTCCAATGAAAAATACATTGATCTGCTGACAGAACTGGTGCTGGAGCAGGAAGAAGAAAATGAACTTTCAGAACTGACGGATATTCCGGACAGTGAAATCAACAGGATTTCTGATGAAAGAATGACGTCTGTCTGGCAGAAATGCCACCCGATCGTTCGAAAAAGCAAAAACGTGACATCATCCAAAAGTCACACAATGAAGGTGCTGGGACGAATGATCAATATTGCCGCCTGCGTTGTGCTGCTGGTATGTTTGGCTTTCCCGGTCGTTTTGGCCAGTAGTGCCCAGTTCAGGAAAAATGTTTATAAACTGATCATCGATATGCAGCCTTCCGGCGTGGAAATCAGTATGGATTACGATGAGGACCAATCTTTTGATATTCCTTCTGACTGGAAAGGGGAGTATTATCCGACCCGGATCCCTGAAGGCTTTACAACTGTTGATGTCGGCAATTCCGGTGCTTTGGATCTATGGGATGATTCCAATCATATGATCACGCTTGAGGAAAAAGATCCCCAGAGCCGGGCTTGGATCGATACGAACGGGGCGACGATGGAACCGTTGAATCTGAACGGAAAGTCCGCTTTTCTCTTTGAAAAGACATATCAGGACGGACGAAAATACAATACGGCGGTTGTCAATCTTGAGGACCGGTATTTCATTGTCACGACGATGAATATGACCCGTACGGAAACGGTAGATATTGCGGGATCCATCAGAAGGGTATCCGGGAATTGAGCAAACGATGATGAACTGTCAAACGGGATGATCAGTCCGTTTGGCAGTTCTTTATCTTGTGACGTGCCATCAAGAATTGGAGCATCCAACAGAAAGAAACATCGTATTGTATGATTTTGAAATGGTACAGATGGTGATTGCGGGATGAAATGCGGAATCCGACGCGTTTATCATATGGTGCTTCGAATGTGGCATACTGCGATTAACAAAAGGGGAAAAACCATGAAAAGATACTGTGTCCTGTTTGTGTTGATCATCCTGTTGCTGGCTGGGATCGTTTCGGTTCAGGCGGAGCCGATCGCGGAAGGGATCGTTTATGTCGCCGGGCAGGATGTTGATGCCAGAGTGAAACTGCGCGAGACACCCAAGGGGAATGTTATCGGCCAATATTATACCGGGACACGCTATACCGCGGACGAAGAAAAGAACGGTTGGATGCATGTGACGATCGGCGGGCGGACCGGCTGGATGATGAGTTCCTATTTGCTTGATTCTATTCCGGTCGCCACAGAGCCGCCTGTCGGGACCATTGTATATCCTGAATCGGATGGCTGCATCGCTTTGATCGATCTGGAGGGACAGGAGCACCGGATCCCTCAGAATACCTGTTTGCACGTTCTGGGGACGGTGGATGAAACCTATGTTCATGTGGAAGCCCTTCTTCAGGACAACGAGATCCTGTATGGAAGCTGCATCATGGAGAAGATCGCCTGGTCAGATGACCTGGGCCATGCCAGAGTACGTTCCGACCGACCGGACCTTGCCATCAATGTCCGGGAAGACGCGGATGTCAATTCGACCTCGCTAGGCAAACTGTATCCCGGCACAGAAGTCCGTCTGATTTTTGACTATCACAATTCCGGAGACGGATGGCATCGGGTGCGAAATGGAAGCGTGAGCGGATATATCCGGGATGACTATCTTGATTTCTCTACTGGTGGAGAACCGCTGCTTATCCCGCAATGGGGGATGCTCAAACAACCCAGCGCAATCGTGAGCGGCAGCAGTGTCGGTACTGTGAACCAGTCGGATCCATTGTTTATCCTCGGTGTGACCGGCAACAAAAAGACCCCGCTGTATTACTGCGAAGGAAGGACCTGGGTGGATGAGGATACCTATCAGGAGATCCATTTTTATATCCAGCAGGCTTTTGTGGAAGAGAGCGGGAAGGGCAGTATTTCGACCAAGGCGCGGATCAACAAAACGGACGGAATCCGGCTTTATCGCCTTGATCCGGACCGGCAGATCGTTTTGGATGAAGATATCCCCATGGTCCCGGAAGGAACTGAAGTTCAAATATTGAGCAGCCTTGATGAAGAGGGCAATCTGACCGGCTGGGGACAGTATCTGACAACGGATACTGTCTGGGTTGCCTGTGAAGTCCCTGTCGGCGATCAAAATTATTATGGTTGGCTTATCCCCGTGGAGGATCTGTCCTTTGATTCCAGACTGATGCTGCCTGCAATGTGGACAGCAGGGTGATCCTGTCAGAACCATTGTGACCAATTTGAGACCTATCGCAAGAGCAGCTTCTTTCTGAAGCGATGTTGTGACAGGCCTTTTTCTTTTGACCAATATGGCAAAAGCCTATTATTTCGAGTTCGACCGTGGCCTTTTGTCGATCATACTCGACAGATCTCATTTTCTTTTGCAAAATTACTGAATCATTTATAATAGGGCCAGACTTAATTTATCCCTTGTTTGATCGTCTATATAAGTAAAGAAACGGGAAGGCGGTGAGGAAACCTGCTTGATGAGGAAAAACGCAGAGAATGGCTGGCACAGATTATCTGTGACCATGAAAAGGAGATTCTGCGGATTTGTTATTTGTATCTGAAAAACACAGAGGATGCCAAAGATGCTACGCAGGAGACTTTTCTGAGGGCGTATCAAAACTTTGGCAACTTCAGGGGTGAATCCACCATCAGAACCTGGTTGATCAAAATTGCGGTCAACTATTGTCGCGACCAAAGAAGAAGCGCGTGGTTCCGCTATATGAACCGTCGACTGGACCCCGAACAGTTGAAGATCCCTGTTTCTGAACCGGGAAACGCCCGGCTTGAACTTTCTGACGCAATCATGAAGCTGCCCCGCAAACAAATGGAAGTGATCGTCCTGCGATACGGTCAGGGATTAAGCGCTTCGGAAACCGCGGAGGTTTTGGGCATCTCTCAGGCAGCGGTCAGCCTCCGCTGCAAGCATGCGCTTGAACATCTGAAAAAGGAGTTGACTGTTGATGAAGAAGGGTGACGTAAATGACCTGTCCGGGCAGATCCGGGCTTCGCTTGATCAGGAACTGGATTTTCTGAACAACCAGGAATCGAACGCAAACGCGATCTTCAGCCGATTGGATCAACCGGGAAAAAGGAAGTATCGGTTAACGACCCGCGTTCTGATCACGGCCATGCTTGTGCTGATCCTGATGGCCTCTGCCGCGTTGGCAATCGGCAACTGGACCAGTATTGCAGGGTGGCTTGGAATCAATGAGACGGACAGGAATCAACAACCGTCCATCCTGCTGGCGAAAGATGATTATGTCTCGTTTGAACTGGTGGAGGCCGTGACTGCAGGAGAAAACATCGTGCTGGCTATCCATGCTGTTCCACAACGGAATGATCTGCTTCTGTGTCCCTATGCTTATGGGTTGGTAGATAGGGACGTGCCTGTTGGACATATACTCAAGAATATGGCTGAAGAATATGCTGACCTGTCGGTCGATGAATATGCAACGCTTACAGGGAAAACCATACGCTGGGCTTTGATGGAGTTCATATCAACAGAAGAACAGAGAACCATGGATCTTCGTATGAAAACCCAAAATGAATGGTATCTTCAGTCTGATGGAACGATCATGATTTTCTTTGACATCGATACCGATTTGGAAATCGATGAACTGAAGCAAGATACTTACCTGGAGTTGAACACCCTTTTCGCAACACTCAGCGATCCGGAAATGAAAAAGTGCAGGTCTGATACAGACCGCTCTTTCATCCGGAAAGACACTGTCCGGATCGACTGGACGCAAATTCCGGTCGTCGAGCCGCAATGCCTTGCATTGGACTCGTTTGTGCAGGAAGAAAGCAGTGTTGAACTGCGGGATGTCCGTCTGTACTTGATTCCGTATTCTTATTCATTGAACTACCTGTACAGGGTCCGGGAGGATTCGATCGCAGCCCTCCATCCCAATGTTTGGGTCGGCCCTGTTGATAATATCGGTTATGTCAGAACATGGGAAACAAAAGAAGTTGAGATTGACGGGGTAAAATGGGTCAAGTGCCACAAAGTGTTTTACCCCTATGATGATGTGAATATCGCAGACTGGCTGGTGACTGCTCAATATAAGGGTGGATACCACAAAAGTGAATTCCGGCTCGAATAAAGATGGATTGGATTTGATTTAGTAAAGAAATCAGGGAAGAGAGGGATGCTGCGGGGGTGAAATCATGAAGGGAAAATGGTATAATAGGCGGGTTTGGAGGGAACTGCCGTGAGTGAGATGATTGAAAAGTCACAGGAAAACCCGCAGAAAATGAAAAGAGGTCAGAACGATTTGACGGAGGGGCCAGTCCTTTCTGGATTGCTGGCCTTTACAGTACCGTTTTTACTTTCCAACCTGCTTCAGACGCTTTACGGAACGGTTGATACGCTGGTCATCGGCAATTATGGGGCGACTTCCGGTGTATCGGCGGTGGCCTGCGGAGCGCAGCTGCTGTCGCTGTTCACCTTTTTGGCGATCGGTCTGTCTGCGGGCGGAACAGTGCTGGTCAGCCAAAGCATCGGCGCGAAGAATGACCGACAGGCAGCGAAGCTGGTCGGCAACCTGATTATTGACTTCGCGGCGGTCAGCCTTCTGCTGGCGGGACTGTCGGCCACGTTCTCCCCGGTCTTCCTGGGCTGGCTGAATGTACCGCAGGAAGCGATGGCGGAAGCGACGACCTATATGCGGATCTGCAGCTTGGGCATACCGCTGATTATCGGATACAACATCGTATGCGCACTGCTGAGAGCGATGGGCGACAGCAAAAGCCCGCTGATCTTTGTGGCGGTCGCCTGCGGGATCAACATCGCGGGAGACTTGCTGCTGACCGGTGTGCTGGGCATGGGTGTCGCGGGCGTGGCAATCGCCACCGTGGTGGCGCAGGGCGTCAGCTTTGTGTTTGGCTTGGTGTTCATTATGAAAAAAGGGATGTCCTTCCCGTTCGGAAAGAAGGACATCCGCTTCAGCGTGCCTGTTACGGCACAGATCTTTAAAGTGGGTATCCCGATGGGGATCCAGAGCGTGCTGATCAACATCAGCTTCATGTTCATCACGGCGATCATTAACTCGATGGGCCTCAGTGCCAGCGCGGCCATGGGCATCGGGGACAAGATCGTCGGGTTCATGTTTATGCCGCAATCGGCTTTCTCCGCTTCCGTGGCCGTGGTGGTCGCGCAGAACTTCGGCGCGGGCAAGATGGACCGGGCGAATAAAGCTGTGGGGTACGCGATCGGGATCAGTTTCGTGATCGAAGCGGTCTGTTTCCTGATCTGTCTGCTGTTCCCGGATTTCCTGCCGTCCCTGTTCACGGATGACCGTGAAGTGATTGAAATGGCCGGCCTGTATATGAAAGCTTACAGCATCGACGGGATGCTGACGGCAGTCGCGTTCAACCTCTCCGCCCTGCTGAACGGTTGCGGCAGGACGACCTTCAATATGGCGCAGAATCTGATTGCGACCTTTCTGGGAAGGATACCGGCCACTTGGTTATTCTCCAGAATGGTGGGGACAAACCTGTTCCTCATCGGCTGCGCGGCTCCGGCCAGCACGGTGCTGAGCATTGTGATGCTTGTGGTGTATATCAAGACAAGGATGAAGCATTCCACGGAGATTGTGACAGAACAGGCCTGAGAAGCCGGATGTTCTTTTCAATCCTGAAGGATGAATTTGAGCGTGGATGATTGGCAATGGACTCCTATCGGTGAATGCTCCGGAGGATATGAATGATTACTGAGAACATAATAAGAGAAGCATTTTCCGGATGCGGCTATTCCGAGTGTGATATCACTCCGGAGAAACCAATGCCGCTGATTGGGTTTTACAGAGAAAAGGACCAATCCGAGGGCGTGCTGAAACAGCTGATGGCTCAGGCCACTGTCTGGGAAAACAGAGACGGAAGCAGAGCCTGCCTGATTACTGTTGACAGCCTCGGATTTACTCCGGAACTGACCAATAAACTGCGGGACAAAGCCGCGAACAGCATCGGAACAGACCGCGAAAATGTGATGGTCTGCTTTTCGCATACCCATGCCGCGCCGGACGCGGCTGATTTCAGCACGGGCTACTATGCCATGACCTGTGAACGGATCCTGAGGACCGTGAATGAAGCCGCGGAACGGATCGAACCGATCCGTGCGGGATGGGGAAACGCGGAGATCGATATCGGCGTCAACCGCAGACAAACCGGCAAGACTATCGATCAGCGGCTGGGGATCCTGAAGATCTGTCAGCACGATTCCGGAAAACTGAAGCTGATTATTTTGCGTGTGACCGCACACGGAAATGTGCTGAAAAGGGATAATAACGCCGTTTCTCCGGACTACTTTGGCGATGTGCGTGAAATGGCAGGGAAACGGTACAACTGTCCGGTCATGGTGATTCAGGGCGCGGCCGGAAATGTGGCCCCGAAGTACTTCTGCTCGGAGGAGACACCGGTGGACGCGACAGGAGAGAAGTATGTCCGTTCCCAAACGGCTCTCATCGATATGGCGGAGGAAGTCGTACGCGGTGTGGCCAGCCGGATCGGCGCTATCGTTGCGACAGACTGCGCAATCAAAGCATATTCCAAACGCATTGAACTGTTTTCCGATGTGCCGGATGATGCAACAGCACGAAGGATCGCCCGGGAAGCAGATGAGATCTGTGGAATTGACGGAACCGCGTGGCTGAATGAAGTACAGCGACTGCGCGACGCAAACATGACGAGACAATCGGATTGGGTCGAAGTGCAGTATTTCCGGATCGGCGAAGGGTGCCTGTGCGGGGTACCGTATGAAATCATGAATGAATTTGCTCTGCAGGCTGCGGAAAAACTGCGCGATGACTGTTTTTATCTGAACGGATATACCAATGGATGTATGACCTATTTTCCCATTGAAGAGGAGTTTGACCGGGGCGGTTACGAAGTGTACTGGTCGCTCCTGATCTATTTTGTTTACTTTGGACGAGTCTTTCCGTTTGAAAGGGATTCCGCCGGAAAGCTGATCGACTTCGCCGTACGTAATTACCTTGAATAAATACATAAATACTTTTTTTCAATGTGATGTAACATTGCTTTTCGGCTTGCGTATATTGGAGTGAAAAAGGCAGGTGAGCAAGTCATGGAGGATTGGGAACGGATGGCCCGGCTGAAGGCAAATGATGTTTCAGCGCTGGAAGAACTGGTGAACAGATACCGGAAAGCGGCTGAAAACTATGCCTTCAGTATCTTGCATGACTCGCAGCTGGCGGAAGACGCGGTCATGGAGGCTTTTTCCAGAATATACGCTTCCAGAACGAAATACGACCCACAAAACGCATTCTATACCTGGTTGACTGTCATCGTTCGGAGGATCTGCATCGATCAACTGAGGAAAATGAAACGGGGTCCGATCCTGATGGACAAGATTCCGGAGATCCCGGACAAATCGGCCGAGAGCATTTTCCTGGAGGAACAGGAGCGGAAAAATCGGATCCATCTTGTGGCTGAACTGTCTGAAGAAGACCAAAGGCTATTGATCGGATCCGCACTCGAAGACCGACCGATCCACGAACTGGCGGAAGAACTGGGAATGAGTGACGGACAGGCGCGCGTCCGTTTGTACCGTATTCGTAAAAGACTGCGGAAAGGAGCATCGGCGAATGATGAATAATGAGGACTATCTGAAAAAAATCGTGCTTCGTGGGAATGAACTGGCTGTGCTGGATCAGGCCGCGGAAAACCTTTGCAAAGAACACCCGTTGATCCGGCTTGTGCTTGCTGTGGCTGCCGGATGTGCCACTTTGCTGATGCCCGCTGTCAGTGCCGCTCAAATGCTTTTGATGTAAAAAAGCATAAGGAGAAATGGCAATGAAACAGAATATGAAAAAGAAATCCGTGGGGCGTGAAATCTTTGAGTGGATCCTGACCATTTTGGTTGCCGTTGTGCTGGCTTTGGGAATCAGAGCCTTCCTGTTTGAACCGGTGCGAGTGGATGGAGATTCCATGAATGATACGCTGTTGGACGGGGAAGTCATGCTGACATCCAAGACGGCGTATACTTCTGTTTGGCTTACGTTGCCCTGGATGAACGACGAACAGAAGGAACAGAGTAAGAAATGGACAGTTGGCGGAGATCCGGAACGGTTTGATATCGTGATCTGCCGCTATCCGGGCCGTGGTGACACGAACTTTGTCAAGCGGGTGGTTGGGCTGCCCGGCGATACTGTCCGACTCGAAAACGGTTATCTCTATGTCAATGATGAACTCTATCCGGAACCCTATATCGCGGACGAATACCGGACGGGATTCCGGGCCAACTTTGGGCCGATCACCGTACCTGAAAACCAGTTTTTTGTGATGGGGGACCATCGCAATAATTCCAATGACAGCCGCGCGGTCGGCTGCTTGCCGCGGGAAAACATCCTCGGGAAAGTACAAAACGTAGTGTTCCCCTTTGATCGGATACGTGGGATCGGGAACTGAGATGATCAATTGCCAACAAAAAAAGTGGCCCGGGAAGAATCTTCCCGGGCTGTGTTGTAGTGCGCCTGGCGGCGCACGATTCAGGTGATGTTGGTGACCACACCGACGGAGACGGTATTGTCCAGGACGGTGCGGAGGTCGGTGCCTTCGGGGGCGGACAGGTTACGGGTCGCCTCCAGGGTGAAGGAAATGGTTCCGTCAGGACCGGGGATGGCGTGGAACCGGTCGCGATAATAGTCGCCGTTGAAAACGCGGCAATCGTACCGGATGCCAGGACATTCCGCGATGGGGCAACCGGGGAAATTGACATTCCAGATCTGCTTTTCACCGAGGGGTTTTTGCATCAGTTCCGGAATCAGACGGGGAAGGTATTGATCCGCCACTTCATGGACACTTTCGAAATCCTCGGAGAAAGCGATCGCAGGGACCTTCTGATAAACGGCTTCCAGTGCGGCGCCGACTGTGGCGGAATATTGCAGATCGGCCGCCACGTTGTAGCCTTTGTTGATGCCGGAAAAAACAACATCCGGCCGGCCCGGAACAAGATTCAGAACACCGAGACGGACGCAGTCCGCCGGTGTGCCGTCGCAGGAATAGGCGTGAACACCCGGAACGGGGAAGAAGACGGACTGAACGGAAATGCTGCTGTGGAGCGTGACGCTGTGGGAGGCCGCGCTACGCTGATCGTCGGGCGCAACGACCCAAACCTCTCCAAAGGCTTGGGCAGCCTTGGCCAAGCGAATGATGCCGTCAGACTGGATGCCGTCGTCATTGGTGATCAGGATCTTGCTCATGCTTTCGTTCCTTTCGTGGGGCCGCGCTTGTCTGTTACTGCGGACGCTTCCGATTATACTATTGAACTGCAGTATGTGACAAGGGAAGGGACAGACAGAACATTGTATACATTGGATTTCTGATATTCGTTATATTCTCGCCTAAAAACTGTAACATTTATTATGTATGATGGTAATTACTGGTTAACCCATCATATTTTTTAGGAGGTCTTTCCCATGAAAAAGGTCGTATCCCTGATTCTGGCCGTCCTGATGCTGGTCGGCTGCGTGTCCGCGATGGCTGAAACCGTCAAGATGGACAAGCTCACCTTCGAATTCGTGCCCTCCAAGGATGCCGATGTCATCATCACCGGCACCAAGAACCTGCCTGAACTGATCAAGGCTGAAATGGCCAAGTTCGGTTATGACATCGGCGAAGTGGAAATCACTGTTGGTACTTCTTACGAAGCTACCGGTGAAGCCATGTGTGCCGGTACCATCGATGTGGGCTGGCTGCCCGGCGGCACCTACGCCATCTACAGCCAGAACCAGGAAGTGGACGTCATCCTGACTGCCACCCGCGCCGGTCTGAGCAACGACAGCACCGATCCCAAGACCTGGAACGGCGATGCCAACAAGACCCTGCCCACGGATGAACAGGTGACCTTCTACCGCGCTCTGGTCTATGCCGGCCCCTCCGAATACGGCAAGAAGCTGGCTGAAAAAGTGAACAACGGCGAAGCTCTGACCTGGGAAGACCTGGATGGCGCGACCTGGGCTGTTGGCAACACCTCTTCCTCCGCCGGTTATATCTATCCCACCATGTGGCTGATGGACAACTTTGACGGAAAGCGCATCACCGATCTGAGCAACGTTGTGCAGCTGGGCTATGCCGATGCTTTCGCGCAGGCTGCCGCTGAGCAGGTTGACGTCATCGTGTGCTACGCCGATGGCCGCCGTGACTACGAAAATGCCTGGAACATCGCCGCTGACAGCGCCGATGAAACCGGCAAGGCTGGCATGGGCCGCACTGACACCATCTGGAACGAAATGAATGTTATCGGTGTGACCGATGGTATCTACAACGACACCGTCGCCGTGACCACCAGCGAAACCCGTCCCGAGATCCACACCCCCGAATTCATCAACGCTATGCAGCAGAGCCTGATCAACATCATCAACACCGAAGAAGGCCAGGCCATCTTCAGCGTGTACAGCCACACCGGTTACGCGATTGCGACCGATGCTGACTATGATGCTTCCCGCAAGGCTCTGACCGCTCTCCAGTAATCGGGCCTTACCGGCCGGCTCCTTCGGGAGCCGGCTTTTTCTGCTTTGTGGAGATCCGGAATGAAAACAAGACTGTGTATACAATCGTGAACGGATTGTCAATTGCGGGGCATGATGGTATAATTCCCTGTATACGAGTCCGAGAAAATCCATATTGAGGAGGAATTCCGCTTTGATTTCCTTTAAACATGTCACTAAAATCTATCCCAATGGCGTGAAGGGACTGAAAGATATCAACCTGGATATCGAACAGGGGGAGTTTGTCGCCATCATCGGTCTAAGCGGCGCCGGCAAGTCTACGCTGATCCGGACGATCAACCGCATGATCGACGTTACCGAGGGTCAATTGACCGTTGACGGAACGGATGTCATGACGCTTTCGGGGAAATCGCTGCGCAAGTTCCGCCGGAAGATCGGCATGATCTTCCAGAGCTTCAATCTGGTGACCCGTTCCACCGCCGTGAAGAACGTGATGACGTCCATGGTGCCGGATATGGGTTTCTTCAGAGTGCTGCTTGGCTTGTTCACGAAGGAGCAGAAAGTGAAAGCGCTGGAATCGCTGGATAAGGTCGGCATTCTGGACAAGGCCTATACCCGCTGCGATCAGCTTTCCGGCGGTCAGCAGCAACGTGTCGCGCTGGCGCGTACCCTGTGCCAGGATCCGACCATCATTTTGGCGGATGAACCTGTGGCCGCGCTGGATCCTGTGACGGCACATCAGGTTATGAGCGACTTTAAGCGCATCAACGAAGAAATGAATATTTCCATCCTGATCAATATCCATCATGTGGACCTGGCACTAAAATATGCCACCCGCGTGATCGGTATCCGGGCGGGCGAGATCGTGTATGACGGGCCGACCGATACCGTGACGCAGGAAGTGCTGGACGCGATCTATAATGGCGCGGCAGTCCCCAAGGCCGGAGATTGAGGAGGAGGACATGAAGAAAAAGAATCAGACGCTGAAGACTCCTCTTTTTGATCGGGTCTTTAAGCCAAAAAAGATCACGCTGTCCAACGGACATACCGTGATGAAACCGCGTTCCCGGATGCCGCTGATCCTGATCATCCTGGGCCTTGTGATCTGGGCCTCCGTGGAACTGACCGGATTTGACTTTGGGGTGATCCTTCGCCGCGGGAACCAGTTTACTGTTATCCTGGCCCAACTGTTCCAGCCGGACTGGTCCTACTTCGGAAAAGTCGTGGATCCACTGGTTGATACCATCAAGATGAGCGTTCTCGGCTCTGTGCTGGGCGCGACGCTGGCCCTGCCTTTTGCCGTTGTCGCCAGCACGAATATCAACCGCAGCGGGGTCTCTGTGGGGATCCTGCGCTTCCTGCTGAACATCATCCGGACCCTGCCCACGCTGATCATCGCCAAACTGGCAGCCCTGATCTTCGGCCTGGGAACCTTTGCCGGCACAGCGGCCATTACGGTGTTTACCTTTGGCGTTGTATCCAAGATGATGTATGAAAGCATTGAAACCATTGATATGGGCGCGTATGAAGCGATGGAGAGTGCCGGCGGAAGCAAGTATCAGTCCTTCCGTACCGCGTGCTTCCCGCAGATCCTGCCGACCTATCTCAGCTATTGCCTTTACAGTCTGGAAATGAATATCCGTGCGGCCGCCATTCTGGGCTATGTCGGAGCCGGCGGCCTGGGCCTGCTGATCAACGAACGCGTGGGCTGGCGTGACTATCACGGATTGGGCATGCTGCTCCTGTGCCTGTTTGTGGTGGTGTTCATCATTGAAAACACCTCACAGTATCTGCGCAAAAAACTGAGCTGAGGAGGGAAGACGAATGAAAAAGAAAGAAAAACAAGCCGTCTCCTTCCGGACGATCCAGGAAGCTTACGAGGCACGCCCGAAATTATGGTGGGTCTATACCCTGATCCTGCTGGTAGTGGTCGCGATCCTGGGCTGGAGCGCGACGACACTGGAATTCAAAGGCCTGGCCAAGAAGGGCATTACCGTGGCACAGGGCGTCGGATACGGCCTGACCCATCCGGACGGCAAACTGCTGTTCAACTTCAACGAAAACGGCAATCTGGCGTTCCCGTTCCTGAATGTGACGACCGACGGCGTTGGCTACCAGCTGCTGCAGACGATCGCCATCGCGGTGCTGGGTACCATCATTGGCGGTATCCTGGCGATCCCGTTCAGCTTCCTGGCCTGTGACAAGATCGTTCCGAAGCCGGTCGCAATCATCTTCAATGCCGTGATCCTGCTGATCCGTACGATCCCGAGCCTTGTGTGGGCCCTGGTCTGGATCCGCGTGACAGGACCGAACGCGTTCTGCGGCGTGGTAACCCAAAGCGTTTGCTCCATCGGTATGATCAGCAAGATGTACATCACCGCCATCGAGGATATCGACATACGTATTCTGGAGAGCCTGGACGCATCCGGATGCAACGCGTTCCAGAAGATCCGCTACGGTATCCTGCCGCAGATCATTCCGAACTTTATCTCCACCGTGATCTATCGCTTTGACATCAACATGAAGGATGCCACCACGCTTGGTATCGTTGGCGCGGGCGGCATCGGCGCGCCCCTGATCCAGTGCATCAACTCCAGCCGTTGGGGAATGGTCGGCTCTTATCTGTGGGCACTCGTGGTCCTGATGCTGGTGATCGAGCTCTTCTCTACCCGCATCCGCAAACGTTTGACCCGCGGCTGAATTTGGGGAAACAGAATGGAAAAGAAACTGACGATTCACTTTACCTCTGACCTGCACGGGTATCTGTACGCTACCGACTTTTGCTCGCCGGAACCGTGCAGGCAGGGACTGTATTCCATGTGCTTTCCGAAGGACGGGAATACGCTGGTGATCGATGGCGGCGATGCCCTGCAGGGAACACCGCTGACGGATTATTGTTTTTCACGCGGGAAACCCTCCCCGTTTGTGGAGGCCATGAATGAAAAACAGTATGATTTTCTGACGCTTGGAAATCATGACTTCAGTTATGGCAGAGCGTATCTGGTTGAAACGCTGAAGAAGCTGGACGCGGAGTGCCTTTGCGCCAATATCGTGGATGAAAAGCAGGAATTGCCGGTCAAAGCCTGGCGCGTGAAAACGATGGAGAACGGCCTGCGGGTCGGGATCATCGGATTGTGTACCGACTGGGTGCCGCGATGGGAAAAGCCTGAAAACCTGAAAGGGTTCCGGTTCCTGCCGCCGCTGGAAAGCGCACGGAAAGCCGTGAGGGAAGTGCAGGCGGAAGGCGTGGATGTCCTGATCGGTCTGATCCACAGCGGAGTCGAGCGTGATCTGACGGATGGCCGTCTGATCTCCGATACGGACGAGCATTTTGCCTGTCGTTTATGTGAGGAACTGCCTTTTGATCTGTTGCTGACGGCGCATCAGCACGCGGTGATCCCTTCCGGCAACTGGAAAGGGACCCCTCTGGTGCAGGTGGGATGCAACGGCGTACGGTCCGCGACGGTCACATTGGATGAATCGGGACACTTCACCTCTGAACTGGTCGAACCGGAACGCCCCTATGAACCGGAAGGAGAACGGCTGAAACTCTACCGGGAAATGGACGCGTATCTGGATACCGTGATCGGCGAACTGGACCGGCCGTTTGTGGCGGAGGGAAAGGTGAAGATGGCGCTTCACGGCGCTGCTCTTGCAGACCTGTTCAATCTGGTGCAGCGTGAGGCTTCCGGCGCGGAACTGTCCTGCACGGGCCTTTCCAATACGCTCAAGTCCTTTGGTCCCCAAATGACGCTGAGGGATCTGACGGTAAACTATCCCTACGCCAATACGCTGGTCGTCCGGCGGGTGAACGGGAAGATCCTGAAGACCGCATTGGAAAAGAGTGCCTCGTATTTTGACCGGACGCCGGACGGAGCCCTTTGTGTGGCAGAGGAATTTCTGAAACCGTGTGAACGGCATTTCAACTATGACTATTTTTCCGGTGTGCACTATACCTTTGATCTGAACCGCCCCGTTGGTGACCGGGTCACGGAAATGACGGTCGGGGGCCGAACGGTTCGGCCGGAGGATGCGTTCGAACTGGTGATGAACAACTTCCGCTCCGGCGGCGCGGGCGGATTCGAGTTCTATACCGCCTGTCCCGTGGTACGGGAAATACGGACAGAACTGACTACGCTGGTACTGGAATACATGAGAAAACATTCGCCGGTGATGCTGCCTGAAACGAGCACATATCACTGTGTTGAATAACGTGAACAGGAGAGAAGATCTATGAGCAATTCTGTTTTCCCCGTTGTCCTTCTGATGGCGCTTCCGGCTTCCGGAAAATCCGAAGTCCGCAATTTTATGGCGCACATGGATCCTGCCGTGCTGCGGGATGAATTCCACATTGGCGAGACCCTGCAACTGGACGATTTCCCCTATGTGCATATGATGCGGCGCATTGACAACGAACTGCAGGCGATGGGGGAACCCCGGATCTTCTATCCGGGAGAGGAACCCTTCATTGACGGTCGGGACTGGGGAACGCTTTGCCATCTGCTCAATGAGGACTATCATGACCTGATGAACCGGAATGTCGCACAGCCGGATTCCGCCGCGCGTCTGCTGTTTGACCGCATTGACCGCGCCGGGTTTGCCGCCGGCATCCCGATCCGCTTGGGTGTGCTCCGCACAGACATCCTGGACCGGCTGGCTACGCTATTGGAAAAGGAAGCCGCCGCGATGCTGAAGGAAAAGCACGCCGGCTATCCGGAAAGCTTTGAAAACAAGACCGTGATCATCGAATGCGCCCGTGGCGGACCGGATGGCGCCGCACTGCCCCTGACCGGGACTTTCGGGTACCAGTACTCCCTGCCGGAATTTTGCCCGGAGATCCTGGAACAGGCCTCTATCCTGTATATTTGGGTCACGCCCGAGGAATCCCGCAGAAAGAACAACGACCGTGCCGATCCGAATGATCCCGGCTCCAATCTCCACCATGGTGTGCCGATGTCCGTGATGCTGGGCGATTACGGATGCGATGATATGCATTGGCTGATGGACCATTCCGAAAAGAGCGGGACGGTGACCGTTGAAGCCTGGGGCCGGAAATATCTGGTGCCCATTGGCGTCTTTGACAACAGAAAGGATAAGACTTCTTTCCTGCGCAACGAAGCGGAGACCTGGGATCCCGATATGATCGCGGATGTGACGGCGGCGATCCGTCAGGCAACGGACAGTATGTGCAGATAAACATATAAAAAGGGCAGCAAAAAAACGCGGCAGACGCCAGCGGTTTTTTGATACCCCTTTAGTGGCTTATTTGACGGAGATGTAATCTCTGTAGATATAGCCGTTGATGCCATTGTAGGTGATCTTGGCCCATTCCTTGGTAGCCCACTTGTGGAAAGTGACGGTTTTGCCGCAACGGACAGAGCCGATGACAGCGCCGCCACCGGCGGCGTCGCGGATATTGGCGGCATCGCATTTGACGATCGTGGCTTTTTGGGTGGTACCAGTGGTAGCACCGCCGACGACCGCGTCCAGTTCTTCAGTGTTCAGTTCAAGCATTTTCTCGTCCATGTTGATGTTCTCCCTTCTCTTTTGTGGTTGTGTCCATCTGTACATACGGTCCGCGTGGGAAAAAGGATAATTCATTGGGATGATTATAACACAGTTTGCTGCGTTTGTCGTGCCAATTTGCCCATGGTAAACGTTTGCAAATCACAGTATAATAGCGATGAAACAGAAAAGGCAAAGGGTGTAATACGATGAAACGATTCGGCTTTAAGGCGGACAAAGCGCTTTACAGGAATATATTTGTCATCACGTTGCCCATTGTGATCCAGAACCTGCTGGATTCCGCGGTCAACATGGCGGATGTGGCCATGATGGATATGGTCAGCCAGGAATCCATGTCCGCGGTGTCACTGGCTTCGCAGGCGGGCGGTATTATTTTCATGTTTCTGTTTGGAATCGGCACAGGCATGACGATGATGGGCGCGCAATATTGGGGTAAAGGCGATGTGACCAGTATCGAGCGGGCGCAGGGAATCGCCATCCGGTATGCACTGATCATTGGCGGGATCTCCATCGCAGGTTGTCTTTTGATTCCGGAACTTCTGATGAAGATCTTTACCGCGGACCCTGTGCTGATCGGACTGGGCGCACGCTATCTGCGCGTATATGCCGCACTGATCCTGCCGTGGACGATCGCGACGATCTATCTGGCCGCCCTGCGTTCCACCGGAAGAGTGAAGATCTGCACCGCGGTGGAAGTGATGGCGTTGCTTTTGAATGTGGCGCTGAACGCTCTGTTCCTGCTGGTGTTGAAGATGGATGTGGAGGGCGTAGCGCTGGCTACCGTCATCGCGCGCACGATCGAGCTGATCGTTTGCTTCGGGATCTCCGCACGCAGCAAGACCGTAAAGCTGAACCTGAAGACTGTCGGAGAACATCACAAACTGTTGGAAAAAGATTTTAAACGGATGTGTATCCCGGCAATCGGGAATGACCTGATGTGGGGCGTCGCGTTTTCTCTTTACAGCGCGATCCTGGGCCATCTTTCCAGTGACGCGGTGGCGGCCAACGCCATTGTGGGCGTGGTGAGAAACCTTGGATGTGTGCTGTGCTACGGACTGGGCAGCGCAGCCGGTATCATTCTGGGCCAGATCCTCGGACGGGGCGAGACGGAAGAAGCCATCCGGGCTTCACGGGTGTTGCTGTGGCTGAGCGTGGCGGCCGGTGTGATCGGCGGACTGATCATTATGGCGACTATCCCGATCATTGTTCCGGGCGCAAACCTGACGGATCAGGCAAGAGAATATCTGCGGATCATGCTTTGGATCAACGTGTTCTATATCATGGGGACCGCGGTCAACAGCACCCTGATCGCAGGAGTCTTCCGCGCGGGCGGGGATACGCGCTTCGGTTTCTGGTGCGACACGATCGATATGTGGGGTTGGGCTTTGCCGGTTGGTTTCCTGGCGGCTTTTGTGCTGAAACTGCCGGTGATCACGGTCTACCTGCTTTTGTGCACGGATGAGTTTGTAAAATGGCCTTGGGTGTTCAAACACTACCATAGCAACAAATGGGCGGTCAACATCACCCGGACGGATGTGGACGGAGAAGAGACCGCGCCTGCGAATGGCTGAAAAACGGCTGCGCGGGAAACAGACTTGCCAGACGTGAACAGGCAGGGTACAATATTCCTGTAAAAACAGAAATAACGGAGGTACGCTTATGCCTTATATCAGTACAAAGACCAACCGCGCAGTCGGTGAAAAAGAACAGGAACTGCTGAAACAGAGAATGGGGAAAGCCATTGAATTGCTGCCCGGAAAGACCGAAAGCTGGCTGATGCTGTCTTTTGAAGGAAATATCCCGATGGCGTTTCAGGGAAACAGTAAGGACCCCGCGGCGATGATCGAAGTCAAGATCTACGGCAGCGCGCCGGCCAAAGCCAAGAATGATCTGACCGCTGCCCTGACGGATATCGCGGAGGAAGTGCTGGGGGTACCCGGTGACAGAACCTATGTGAAATACGAGGAGTGCGCGGACTGGGGCTGGAACGGATCCAATTTCTGATCCGCGGGAATGAGACAGAAGGAATCGAAGGAAAATGGCAATCACCGCATACTGTAAAAAATGCGCCAAAGACGTGCCGGTTGGGGAGACTTGCTCCTTTTGCGGCGCGAAACTGGCTGCCATATCTGTCCATACCGCCTGGCGGACCGAACGTTTGCCCGTGAAGGACTGGATGTGCTGGAACCAGATCATGCGTCTGGTGGTGCCGGGGGGAATGGGCATTCTGGCGCTGATCCTGATTGCAGAATGGATCTCCGGTGGCGCGGGCGCGACGGTACGCCTGCTGGAAGCCGGATTGATCCGGACGATCCTGATCCTGCTTTGCGTGATCGTGCTGGTGATATTCATCCTGCTTTTGCTGCGTGGATGGGAAACGCTGGACACTGTCGTGGACGGCCGTGGGATCCATGTGACGACGAGCGTGCCACAGGCGACAAAGATCCGGATGCTGGCCCGCTTCCGGTTTCCGGCGGAAGCCGAGTCGGCGGAGGCACCGGTGGTGCGGGTCGAGGAGATCGCCTGGAAAGATGTGACCCGTGTACAGTTGTGGCCGGAAAAATGCATGGTGCTTTTCTACGCGCCCAAAGCGTGGCTGCGTGTGAGCATCATGTGCACACCGTATACATGGGAAGACACCATGACCATGATCCGCACAAAGATCGGGAAGAAGAAAAAGGTAAGCCTTCCGGAAAATTTGCGCGTGAAGACAGAAAAAAAGCCCACCAGGCGGACCGGAAAACCGGCTGCGCAGACGGCAGTGCAGATGACGATGGAAGATATGATGGCAGATCCGACGGCAGGAAGCCAGTCGGCTTATGGCTATCAGCCGATGGATGACTATTCCCAGATGGATGGCTATCAGCAGATGGATGGCTTTCAGGAAATGGACGGCTATCAGGAGATGGACGGCTATCAGCAGATGGATGGCTATCAGCAGACGGACGGTTATTCTCAGATGGGATATGAACAGGAGGAGCAACCATGAAACAATACGCTTCTGTGGATGAATTTGCCCGGGATCTTCCCGGAATCGCCGCGCAGATGCAGGATAAACTGCAGGGAAACGACGGCACCTTCTGCCTGAAATTGAAAGATGGCAGAAACTACAGCGTGGAACTGAAGAACGGACTCGCCATCGTGAGCGGAAATGAAAACGCCGCGGCGGAATGTACCGTGACCGCGGACGAAAAATCTTTGCTGGATATGATCAACGGAAAACTGAGCCCGGTGAAAGCTTTGCTGTTTGGTAAAGTTGGCGTCAAGGGTGACGTGATGAAACTGAAAAAACTGATGTCTCTGCTGTAAAAAATCAGAGCAGATCTGTCAGACGCGAGACCACTTTATACTCAGCGCCGGTTGGAAGGACGAAGGAACCTTCCTCCCGATAGAGAACGGCACGGACACCCGCGGCAACGGCGCATCCCACATCCAATTCCCGATCCCCTACGTAGAAAGTACGTTCGGGATCGGTTTTATATTTATCCAGAAGATAGAGGACCCCATCCGGCGCAGGTTTGCGCGGGAAACCGGCGAGACTGGTGACGACCTCCTCAAAAAGCGGGAGGATGCCGTTACGCTCAAGAATGGAGAAACTGGAATCTCCGCGATGCGTGTAGACAAAATGACGGGCACCAGCGTCACGGAGTCCGCGGAGCGTTTCGGCCGCACCGGGGATCAACGGGATGGTATCGTCCAAACCATGGGTATATTCACGGTACAAGGCATAAAACGCCTCTGGGTCTCCGGAAAAACGTTCGACCCAGTGGGACACAAAGACACTCATGGAGCCTTGCTTGATCTCCCGAAGGACTTCCTCAAAGGGGACAGGATGCCCCATTGCCTCGGTGACCCGGACGAGGGACGCGGTGATGACCTGATAGGAATCAATAAGTGTGCCGTCCAGATCCCAGATCCAGACTTCATCGGAATGGGACAGTTGCATAAGGTTCGCCTCCGGTTTGATGACGATGAGATCATTATACACGGGAAACGGAGCGAAAAAAAGGTTGACATGATGAAGCAGGATTGTTATACTCCAACTGTACTATTTGTGATAGTACAGTTATAACAAACAGGATGAAGGGAGGAAGATCCGGGTGTTTGTAATCGATCCGAGAAATAAAGCGCCACTGTATGAACAATTGGCACAGCAGATCCGCTGGCAGATCGCGATGGGTTTCCTGGCCCCGGATGAGCCGCTTCCATCGGTACGGCAGTTGTCCGGCGAACTTGGCATCAATCCCAATACGATCCAAAAGGCTTACCGACAGATGGAGCAGGAAGGATTGATCTATGCCCGCGCGGGCAAAGGTAACTTCGTGACACCCGCGGTGGATGAGCAGAGAAGGAAACAGCAGGCGGAGCAGCTGGCTTTGCTGGAGAAAGAAATCGGTAAGGCGAAAGAGATGGGGATCACCGGGGCCCAATTGCGTGAACTGGTGGATCGCTCTTTCGGAGAACCCATAACCACTGGGGAAAAATGAGAGAGGAGTGAGGAAAAATGCTGAAGACAGAAGGCATCGAGAAAAGTTTTGATAAGCGTAAGGTTCTGCAGGATATCAACCTCGAACTGGAACCGGGACATATTTTCGGGTTGTTGGGGACTAATGGTGCCGGGAAATCCACTCTGTTGCGGATCATGAGCGGGATCATCCGGCCTGAAAAAGGTCAGGTATGGTTGGAAGGACGGAATGTGATCCGGGAGCCGGATACAAAGAATGATGTATGCTATCTGTCGGACGATCCGGCATTCCTGCATGGGTCAACCATCCGCGAAATGGGTCGATATCAACAGGTTTATTTCCGCAATCATGATGCTAAACGGCTGGAAGAATTATGCGAGCGTTTTTCTTTGCCGATGGACGAACGGATCAGCGGAATGTCCAAAGGAACGCAGAAACGGGTGCAGGTCAGTCTGGCATTGGCAAGGCGTCCAAAGGTCCTGCTGTGCGACGAGACTTTTGACGGACTGGATCCGGTGATGCGGGAAACTTTCCGAAAAACGGTGAGTGAGGAAACTTGCGACCGCGGTACGGTGACTGTGTTGGCAGGGCATAACCAGCAGGAGATGGAGGGAATCTGCGACAGTGTTGGTTTCCTGCATGAGGGGAAACTGCTGACGGTGGGCGATATCGAGAGTGTTGTGAGTGGCCTGTGTCGGGTCCAGTTTGCCACGGAAGAGGAAGTGACAGACGAACAACTGGCCGTATTGAAGCCACTTCGCACGCAAAAACAGGGAAAACTTCGTGTGTTGACTATGCGAGGAAGCAACGAGGATGCATTGGCTGCGGTGAAGGCATTTGATCCTGTGTATACAGAGGTCCTCCCGCTGTCGCTTGAGGAAGTGTTCATACTGGAAATGGAGGAACAGGGCTATGCGTGGAAAGAATAACAACAGGACGATGGGTTGGCTGTTGAAGAGAAATCTGTTTCTGGGCATTGCGATTCTGATCGTTACATTTTTGCTGGTGCCTTTCCAGGGAACTCAAACGGTGCGGGATCTGGCGGATAGCGTTCGCGTGATGACAGAAAACGGACTTGGTATGGATAGCACCTACTGGTTTGTCCAACGGCTGAACCGGTACTATGCTTACTTCGGTCCCATCCAGCAGGAAACGTTGGCTGCCTTCTTTGGAGCGGTTGGGTTTGGCAGTGCGATGATCTTGTTCCGACACTTGTTTTCCCGTCGTCAAGCCATGATGATGGCTGAATTGCCACAGGACCGGACGAAGGATCTGCTGCAGCGTACCTGTTGCTTTGGCATTCTGGTCCTCCTGCCTACGGTGTTATGCTTTGCGTTGTATGTCCTGTCCGTGTGGACAAACGGGCTGGCAATGTACTTCAGGCCGGAGATCTTCTTCAGAGGATGCGCGGCGATGCTGATGACCGAACTGTATGGCTACACGATGGGCGTGCTATGTGTATCTGTGTGCGGAACTGTTTGGTCGACTGTGCTGGCCGGAGCTGTTTTCATGGCCTCTGTAGAAGTGGTTGTGTGCTGTTGGACAGCTATCAGCAGAGGGTATCTGAATCCGTTGGTGGCGAACGGAGGTTCACGGCTTTTGACGCCTTTCTCTCCTGCAGCGACGCTGTACAAGGGTATCGGAGATCCGGAAAAGTTTGCCTGGTTGCCGGGCACGGCAGCAATCGTGCTTTTCGCGGGCCTCAGTGTGTGGGCTTACCGGAAGAACCGCCCGGAAAATGTTGGAAGGACTTTGAATATTCGCGCACTTGAGATCCCCGTCAGCGCATGGGTGACACTGGCAGGTGTCAGCGGATGTATGTATGTGGCTCAGGTCTTTACCAGAAGGGAACGGGATCTCTGGATCTGCACAGTCATCTTCATTGCTTGTGTGTGGATACTGACACGGATGTTACTGGATCAGCGTGTCCGGGTCACGGCAAAACACTGGCCAGTTCCTGTGTGCTGTGGGGCGGCAATCTTTCTGACCTTGTTCTGCCTGCGGGCGGACGTGACCGGTTTTGTTCGTTGGCTGCCGGAAACGGAAAACCTGAAGGCGGTGGAATATGCTTATGGAAGCGGTCCTTCGGTTCGATTGGAAAGCAAAGAAAGCATTGACGCTTTTATGGAATTGGCCGGAATCATGCGGGATGAGTCGATTGAAAGACGGGACGAGAAACCTTACCGGCAGGACTATGCCAATGCGATGCTGGTGACTTTCGAGACCGAAGAAGGAACCGTACGCCGGGGATGGACGCAGCCTTCTGATAAGCGTGCTTCGCGGCCGTTGTGGGAAGTGATCATCAACGGAGATGACTATAAGGCTTCGCAAATCGTGCCGGATGAAGCAACGATGTCCATTGAACCGATGATCAATTCTTTTGGTTTACCCTATACGGATTTTGAGCAAACCTTTGGCTTCCGATACGAAATACGACGACATCCGGAAGATGAAAAACCGGTGAAGGAAGCGTTGAAAAAGGACCTTGCGAACCGGACGATGGACGATTTGGATACCCCGACGGTGTTGAGACTGGATTTTGCATGCTATGGGGAGAACGGATACATCGAGGAGTACCGCACCTATACAGTGCATACCAGTGATGTGAACACGCTGAACGTTTTGCTGGGGGAAGATGCGCAGAAGTGGATCGACTATGCTGAAGGCGGATTCATGGATACCGGTGATGTGGTCGCTTTCCGTTGTGAGTACGGTCCGTATGATCTGAATACGCCAATATCCTGGGAAAAAGCGGAGTCTGCGGAGGAAGCGAAGGAATGGTATTTGAAGACGAACTTCTGCGATGAGCCATTGTATGCGCGGGATACGGACCAACAGACACGATTAATGCTGACTTCCCGTACGCAGGTGAGATATTTTAAGCGCATGGGATGGGAAAGTGTGGATGAAACGGAGATCGAGAGGCTTCCGGAGTTGAGTGAACGGAACCTTGCTTCCTATGTGCTGGAGATGATCGCGGAATGACAAATAAGGGGCCTATGCCCCGACCCCCTTCCCGTACACGGGAAAGGGGGGTCTCTTTTGTGAACCGTAGTGTCCGTGACGGGTTATGTGCGGACTTGACAGGATGGAGGATTCACGAGTAAAATATGATAGAAACAGTGTATCTGTATCCTGAAGATGATTAGGCTGGCTCCGGGAAGGTCCTGAAAAGGGACGGAGCGGCATCATATATGGAGGGAGGCGGGGACTCTTTGGGGAAGAGTCCCGGAACGTGATGAACAAAAGACATCTGTTGATGGCTCTGATGGCTGTGCTGATGATGGTACTGCTTGTTTGCGGTGCTTACGCGGCGGATGAGGATGACGGAGATCCGGTGAAGTTCCAGATGGAACTGAGCGCGAGCGAATTTTCCGAGCCCACACCCATCACGGTATCCATCACCGTCAAGAATGCCGGTGATGCCGAACTGCCGGGCCCAGTGACGCTCTATTATCCGGATGGGACCAAGGTCGAAGAATTCGGTGACGCTGTGTTGGCTCCCGGGGCCAGCAAGCCCGTGACCGTGACCTGGACAGTGAATCAGGCGCAGTTGGAAGCCGGAAAACTGTCTTTTAAGGTCAGGTATTCCTACTATAACAATGACGGTAAGCTGGTCAGCAAATCCAAGTCTTACGGCAGAAGGATCACGTACAGCGGTGCGCAGATCAAACTGGATATCAACCGCACTGTAACGCCCACGCTGGCCCAGAAGGGGCAGGAAGTGACCGTGGCCTATGAGCTGACAAACAACGGGAACACCGACATTACCAGTGTGACCATCAAGGAAAACAGCTCCGTGTCCACCACCAGCGCCAAGATCGAAAAAATCGCCGCGGGTGCAAAGGAATCGTATAAGTTTTCCGTGAAGATGGAGGACAAGGACCTGACCAGCGCGGGTACGATCACCTACAAGGCCAACGGCAAGACTTATACGGAAAAACTGGAACCGCAGACCGTGAAATATGGCAAGGTCGATCTTTCCGCCACCCTGAAGGCTGATAAAAAGGGAGGTACGCCCGGGGATACTGTCAACATGACTGTGACCCTGAAAAACACTGGTTCTACCGAGATGACCGGCGTGAATGTGACAAGTGACGCGCTGGGTACGATCGTAGAAAACGGCGTTGTGAACGCGGGCGAGACGGTGACTTTTGAAAAGGCACTGACGGTAACAGAAACCCAGGATATCCGCGTCAACGTGACCGCCGTGAACGGCGAGGGAACCCCTGTGGAGACCGCGTCCGGTACGGTGACCGTGATCGCTATTGATCCCACCAAGCAGATCGGTCTGACAGTGAATGCGCAGGCGGACACCGATGTGGTGTATACGGTGCCCGGACTGGTGAAATTTACGGTGACCGTGACCAATGACAGCGCCGTGGAAGCGACTAACGTATCGGTAAAGGCTGTCAACCGCGAACTGTTCAACTTTGACAGTATCCCCGCCGGTGAAAGTCGGTCCTTTACCCGGGAAACCATGGTCAGCATGGCCGGCACGTACCAGTTTGTCGCAAGCTGTAAAGATGAGCTGGGCCAGACGATCACCTTCCCCAGCAACACGATTGTAGTGCAGCATATGGCGCCTACGCCCGTGCCTACGGAAGCTCCCATCGTGACGCCGCCGCGGCCTGTGATGGCGACCCCGCCGGTGCCGCAGAACGATCCTATGATGGATACGATCCAGGATGTTGCGAAAAAGATCCGCTTGCCGCTGGCCGGTGTATCCGCCGGATTGTTCCTTCTGCTCCTGATCGGCGTGATCCGCCGCATCGCACGGAAGGTTCACTCCAACAAGGCACAGGATCACATGGAACGTGGAAACTCCAGCCGTGATTACGCAAACAAAGTAGACCGGAAATATCGCAGTGAAATCTATGATGCCCTGGAAACGCAGGAAAACACAGAAATGGAACCGGACGACGCGGATGAGATGATCAGCCGCGAGGACAATGTGCAGGACAGTGATCTGATGGCAGAAACGCTCAAACGACTGTACGCGGATCCGCCTCAGGCCCCAGAAACGGTTGTACCGCTGGAAACGACAGAAGAACCTCAGCAGGCGACGGATAACGGGGACAACGCACAGACGGAACCTGCAGAACGCGAGACCCGCGTGGAAGACGCCAGAACGTTCTCAAGACGCAGAAAACAGTAATCCATATAAAAGAGCGGAGCCGTGACGAATGAACGTCACGGCTCCGTTATTTATATGCATTGATGCGGATAAAGACCGAGGAAAAGATCACCGCACGGTGGCGATGTTCTCGGCGTGGTCGCCGATTCTTTCCAGATTGGTGAGCATATCCAGATACAACATACCGTTTTTCGCGGAACACTTCTTGTTCTTCAAACGCTCCACATGATGGGCACGCAGGGCTTCTGTCAGCTGGTCGATCTCTTCTTCGCCCGCTTCCACACCGGGAAGGAGGGCGGCAGACTTCACAGGATCATGGAAGAGCTCCATAGCGTTGTCCAGCTGGGAAGAAACACGGTCGCGCATATCATTGAGCTCGGCCATGACTTTGGCGGAGAACTTGACTTCTTCATCATGCTTCATCTGACCGGATTCGAGAATGTTCTCGGCGTGGTCGCCCACACGTTCCATATCGTTGATGGCATGGAAGAGGGCACCGACCAGCTTGCCGTCGCTCTCATTCAGGTCCAGACCTTTGACATCAGTGAGGCAACGGCCGATCTCATGATTGAGGTAGTCCAGAACGTCCTCGCGCTCGGTCACTTTGGCGGCCAGTTCCTCGTCCCAAACATCGAAGCAGGAGAAAGCATCGTGGAAATTTTGAATCGCCATTTCGCCCATACGCTCTGTTTCACGCAATAGCTGGGCTACAGCAAAGGGCGGTGTTTTGGTCAGGCGCGGGTCGAAATAACGGAGGCGCATCTCGCTGTTTTCGGCGCTCTTGTCCTTGATGAGCAGACAGGCCAGCTTTTCCAACAGACCGGCACAAGGAAGCAGGACCAGCGTGGTGCTGATGTTGAAGATGATATGGGTTAGTGCGATCTGCAGCTTCAGGTTATCCGGTCCGGCAAGGCTGATGATCCATTGATCGAACGGAACCAGACAGGCGACCGTGACAAAGAGGATCGTACCGATCGAGTTGAAAAGCAGATGGACGATGGAGGTGCGACGGGCGGTCGTTCCGGTGCCGCTGCCGGCAATGACGGAAGTCAGGCAGGTGCCAATGTTGGTGCCGAAGAGGACGAACATGGCTGTGCGCAGGGGAATCAGCCCTTCCGCGGCCAGAACCTGCAACAGACCGACGCAGGCGGCGGAGGAATTGAGGGCGATACAGAGGATGATGCCCAGCAACACGCCAAGCAGAGGATTGGAGATGCTCTGGATCGCGATGCTGAAACCTTCCCATTCGCGCAGGGGCTCCATGGCGGAGCTCATGCTGGACATACCGATGAACAGAAGGCCGATGCCCATGACGATGGGACTGAATTCACGAACTGTACGCAGCGTCCGGCTGTCCGGCAGCCAGGAGAGCAGGAAGCCCACAAACGCGAGGATCAGGCCCAGATTCAACCCTTCCAGCGATAGAAGCAGGGGAGTGACGGTGGTGCCGATATTGGCACCCATGATGACACCGATGGCCTGGGTCAGCGTGAGCATATCCGCGTTGACGAAACCGACGACCATGACTGTGGTCGCGGTGGAGGACTGGATCAAGATCGTCATCACGATACCGCAGATCACGGAAAGAATCCGATTACGCGTGACGGTCTGCAACAGAACTTTCAGCTTGCTGCCGGCAGTCTTTTCCAAACCTTCTCCCAAAATCTTCATGCCGAACATAAAGATTCCAAGGCCGCCCAACAGATAGATCAGCATCAGCAGGATCTGTCCAAATGACAAATGGAACACCTCCATTACGAAAATCCCAAAGATTATCAGTTTAATGATAGCATGCAGAGCAGTCTATGGCAACAGAATCTTCTTGTATGAAAACGGAAAAAAACATATAATACGGATAGACTATCGGATTCCGGAGGAGAAAGAACCATGCCTTCACTGTCACCATACCGTTCCGACCTGGATTACAGTTATGCCCCGGGGATCTTTCCCTCCATGGAGTGTATGCTCCACCGGCCGGAAAGCGTGAGACGTCTGCTGGTCCACAGCGGAAGCCGAGACCGGGAAGGCGTTGAAAAATTAGTTGCCCTGGCGGAAGAAAGAAGGATCCGCGTGGAAGAAGCGGACAAGGCGCTGGCACGGATCTCCGGCAAGGAAAACTGCTTTGCGGCTGCTGTTTTTGCCAAGTTTGAGGACGAGCCGCGCCCCGAAAAGCCCCATGTGGTGCTGCATCACCCCGGGGACGCCGGTAATGTGGGCACGATCATGCGCACCGCGCTTGGCTTTGGCATCGAAGATCTGGTGCTCATCCGCCCCTGTGTGGATCCGTTTGATCCGCGGACCGTGAGAGCCAGCATGGGCAGCCTGTTTTCCCTGCGGGTGAAGGTGTATGACGATTTTGAGACTTACCGGCAGACCTTTGCGGATCGGGCATGCTATCCCTTTATGCTGGATTCTTCTGTGCCGCTTGAGACGGCCCTGGCAAAAGGGAAGCCTGAACAGTATTCTCTGATCTTCGGAAATGAAGGGAGCGGACTGCCCGCTGAGTTTGCCTCACTGGGACAACCGGTCCGTATTCCAAGCAACGACCGGATCGACTCGCTGAACCTGGCAATCGCCGCGGCGATCGGGATCTATGCCTTTACAAGACAGTAAAAAAGCGGAGAGACAAACATGAAAAACAAACCGAACGAAAGCTTTCGAATCAGAAACGATTACCTGGCCAAAAAAGCGGATAAGCGATACACCACCAAGAAACGCGTACTGATCCTGGGGGGCGTGTTGGCTGGGGTCATCGCGGTGATCGTAGCGACTGTTGTAATGAACCAATATATCCGCTACAACCGGGCTAACGAACTGTACACTGCGGGCCAGTATGACAACGCGATTCCACGTTACGAGGAATTGGGGGATTATCTGGACAGTCGATGGAAATTGAGCGATTGCTACGTCCATGAGGCGCAAAAAAAACGCACGGCATGTGACTGGGAAGGTGCTTTGGCGGACTACACCAAAGCCGCGGAAATCAACGATAGCCTGGCTTACAACATTCCGAACCTGTATATGACCGAAGGACGAGCGAAACGTGAACAGGGCGACTGGAACGGCGCTGTGGAAGCTTTTATGACAGCCGGGGACTACCAGAACGCGGCGGAACAGGTGAAGGAGACCCGATACCTTCAGGCCCAAGCCCTGACGGACGCCGGAGACGTCGCGGGCGCGGTGGAGATCCTTCGTCTGATTACCGGATACAAGGATGCCGATGAGCTTCTGGACGGAATGGTGAATAATACAGTGGAATGACCTCTGAATGGCGGTGCCTGCACGGCACCGTTTTTTTTGTGCGTTGGACGAAAAAACGGTGGGCTGGAACAAGGGAAAAGACAAGGTTTTTCTTGCATGGAAGGGATGGAAAATGGTATACTATCCTGTACGGCTATACCTGTTTCGACAGGGAAACCGGGCCGTGTACGGAAAGGATCACTTATGCTTGAGTTTGTGAAGAAATTGCTGGGCGGCGGCAACGAAGCCCAGTTGAAAAAGATTGAAAAGATTGCCGATGCTGTGGACGCGTTGGACGGGGAATACCGGAAGCTGACGGATGATCAGCTGCGCGCCAAGACACAGGAATTCAAAGACCGTCTGGCCAAGGGAGAAACGGAGGACGATATCCTGCCGGAAGCCTTTGCGGCCATCCGTGAGGCGGACTACCGTGTATTGGGTATGCGCCCCTTCCGCGTGCAGGTGATGGGCGGTATCGTGCTGCATCAGGGCCGGATCGCCGAAATGAAGACCGGTGAAGGCAAGACCCTGGTGGCTACCCTGCCCTCCTACCTGAACGCGTTGAGCGGAAAGGGCGTCCATGTGGTGACCGTGAACGACTATCTGGCCCGCTACCACAGCGAATGGATGGGAAAGGTCCACCGCTTTATGGGCCTGACAGTCGGCCTGATCGTGCACGACCTGGAGAACGATGAGCGTCGCGAGGCCTATGCCTGCGACATCACCTACGGCACCAATAACGAATTGGGTTTCGACTATCTGCGTGACAACATGGTGAAGAAGCAGAGCGACCTGGTGCAGCGCGGCCATCATTTTGCCATCGACGACGAAGTGGACTCCATCCTGATCGATGAGGCCCGGACCCCCTTGATCATTTCTGGTCAGGGCGAGAAGAGCACCGAGATGTACGATAAGGTGGATGCCGTGGTCCGCGCCCTGAAGCGTGACACCCATTACGAGGTGGAAGAGAAGAAAAAGGCCGTGGTGCTGACGGATGAAGGTGCCCAGCGTGTTGAAAACGCCTTTGGCATCACGAACCTGAATGATCCGGAAAACAGCGAACTGAATCACCATGTGAACTGTGCTCTGCGTGCCCACGCCCTGATGAAGCGGGATGTGGACTACGTGGTGCAGAACGGCCAGGTCATCATCGTGGATGAGTTCACCGGACGTCTGATGATCGGCCGCCGGTATTCCGAAGGCCTGCATCAGGCGATTGAGGCCAAGGAACATGTGAAGGTTGAGCGCGAAAGCAAGACGCTGGCTACCATTACCTTCCAGAACTACTTCCGTATGTACGAGAAGCTCTCCGGTATGACGGGTACTGCCAAGACGGAGGAAGCTGAATTCCAGGGTATCTACATGCTGGACGTGGTGGAGATCCCGACCAACAAACCCAATATCCGCAAGGATATGGAAGATATCGTCTACAAGAATAAAGCGGCCAAATACAATGCCGTGATCGAGGCCATCGAACAGCATCACGCGACGGGCCAGCCTGTTCTGGTGGGTACCGTGAGCGTCGAGATCAGCGAACTGATCAGCGCCATGCTGAAACGGAAAGGCATCGCGCATGAAGTGCTGAACGCCAAGAACCACGCGCGTGAGGCTGAAATCGTGGCGCAGGCCGGCCGTTATGGCGCGGTGACCATCGCCACCAACATGGCCGGTCGTGGTACCGATATCGTGTTGGGCGGCAATCCGGACTATCTGGCCCGGAAGGCCATGCGCCAGGAAGGCCTGGACGAGGAACTGATCGAGGCGGCCACCGGGCATATTACTGATGTGCCGCAGGAAGTGCTGGACGCCCGTGACCATTATGCCGAACTGCTGAAGAGCTTCAAGCAGCAGACAGATGTGGAACATGAACGTGTGCTGGCTACCGGCGGATTGCATATCATCGGTACCGAACGGCATGAGAGCCGCCGGATCGATAACCAGCTGCGCGGCCGTGCCGCCCGTCAGGGCGACCCCGGCTCCACCCAGTTCTTCATCTCCCTGGAGGATGACCTGATGCGGCTGTTCGGTTCCGAACGCATCAGCATGATCGTGGACCGTGTGGGATTGGGGGATAACGACCCCCTGACCGCGGGTCTGTTGACCAAGCAGATCGAATCCGCCCAGAAGCGTATTGAAGGCCGCAACTATGAAGCCCGTAAGCACGTGCTGGAATATGATGACGTGATGAACAAGCAGCGCGAAGTGATCTACGGTCAGCGCCAGCGTGTGCTGCACGGCGATGATGTCCGCGAGAGTATCGCAAAGATGCCGGACCACGTGATCGACTACGCCATGAAGCACTGGTGTAACAGCGAAGACCCGACCGAGTGGGACTGGGACCAGACCTCCCACTATCTGGAAGGCCTGTGCAACCGTCACGGAACGGTTGAGAGCCTGAAGGGCGCGATGATCGAGGAAGAAGACAAGGAAGCCTTTGTGGATGCCCTGAAGCAGGATGCGAAGGAATTCTACGCGGAGCGTGAACAGATGCTGACAGACCTGCAGATCGACATGCGCGAGGTCGAGCGCGTGATGCTGCTGGATTCTGTGGACCGTCGCTGGATGGACCATATCGACGCGATGGATCAGCTGCGTGACGGCATCGGCTTCCGTGCTTACAGCGGCAAGAACCCCGTGACAGAATACCAGATCGAAAGCGCATGGATGTTTGAGGAGCTGAATCATCTGATCCGTGAGGACACGGTGAGAAAACTGTACCAGCTGAAGATCCGCGTGACCCCGCAACACGAAGAAAAACCGCAGGCGACTGAGGCGCACATGGCCGGCGATACGCCGAGACAGCCCCGCCGCGTGAAGCCCTCCGAAAAAGTGGGCCGCAACGATCCCTGCCCCTGCGGAAGCGGAAAGAAGTACAAGAACTGCTGCGGCAGTAACGTGCAATGAAACCGAGCGTTTCTCGCTTGCGAAAACGCGGGGGCCGACAGCGGTTTCTCGCTTGCGAAAACAGCGAGAGGTCGGGAGCGCCTTTTCCCGTGGGATCCCGGGTAACGTCGGGAGAAACGTGAATGAAACTGAACGCATAATGACGACAAGAAATAAGGAGAAGACTTATGATCGAACTGGAACAGTATTCACAGGACATTCAGCGGATCCGGAAGAGCATCCTGGCCTCCGGCGAGGCACTTCACGTAGAGCACATGAAGGAGCAGATCGAAGAACTGACCCAGGAAATGAACCAGCCGGAATTCTGGAATGATACCGAGCGCTCCACCCGGGTGAACCAGAAGGTGGGCAACCTGAAGAACAAACTGGAACACTACCAAAAACTGCTTTCCAGCGCGGATGACATCGAAACCATGATGGAACTGGCTGAGGAAGAAAATGATGAAGACATGGTGGCCGAGGTCGGCGAGGAACTGACTGCCCTGCAGGAGCAGGCGGACGCGCTGGAACTGGAAACCATGATGCGCGGCAACTATGACGACAACGACGCGGTGCTGAGCCTGCACGCCGGCGCCGGCGGAACCGAGGCCCAGGACTGGACCCAGATGCTGTACCGTATGTACACCCGCTATTGTGAGCGGATGGGCTTCAATGTGAAGGTACTGGACCTGCTGGACGGCGATGAAGCGGGCATCAAGAGTGTGACCTTTGAAGTGTCCGGCGACCATGCCTATGGCTATCTGCGCGGCGAAAAGGGCGTGCACCGCCTGGTGCGTATCTCTCCCTTTGACGCGAACGCGCGCCGTCACACCTCTTTCTCCTCACTGGACGTGGCGCCCATGCTGGAGGATGACGGAGACGATATTGTGATCGACATGAAGGACGTGCGTGTGGATACCTACCACTCCAGCGGTGCTGGCGGACAGAACGTTAACAAGACCAGTTCCGCCGTGCGTATGACACACTTCCCCTCTGGTATCGTGGTGGCCTGCCAGACCGAACGCGACCAGGTCCAGAACCGTGCGACCTGTTTGAAGATGCTGAAGGCGAAGCTGCTGGAGATCCGTGAGCGCGAGAAGGAACAGCAGATGGCCGATATCAAGGGCGAAATGAAGAAGATCGAATGGGGCAGCCAGATCCGCAGCTATGTTTTCCAACCCTACACGATGGTTAAGGATCACCGCACCAACTATGAAAGCGGCAACATTGACGACGTGATGAACGGTAACCTGGAAGGCTTTGTAACGGCTTATCTGAAGATGCAATAATAATGAAAACAAAGAAGAATAGTCCGGCAGGAGCCGCGGCGGGGTTTTGCTTCGCCGCGGCGGCTTTGACGGGAATCGTATGGGTGCTGGCATGCTTTGCGCCGCTGATGGAACGGATGATGACGCGCTACGCGCCGCCGGAGATTTCCCTGCTGCCGGCCGCCGAATATCCGGGAATGGCCCGGATGATCACAGACTTCCTGGCGGGAAGGATCCATGAATTCCAGTACATTTTCACCTCCGGCGGGGCGGAATGGATCGGATTCCATGATTATGAAGCGGCGCATATGACAGATTGTCAACACCTGATCGGGCTGGATGGGATCGTGACGCTGGCGCTGGCCGGACTGCTGGTACTGTGGGTCTTGCTGGGTTTGCGAAACGGGGACCGGACGCGTTTCCGGAAAGGATTTCTGACCGGAACCGCTATCTTCACTGCCTTGGTGGCAGCGGGCGCAATCTGGGCGTTGATCGATTTTGACGGTTTGTTTACGACCTTCCATCATCTGGCATTCACGAATGATTTGTGGCTGCTGGACCCGCGAACGGACCTTCTGATCCGCCTGATGCCGGAAGAATTCTTTGTCGCGTACGGCGTACTTGGCGCGGGGATCTGGCTTTTGATCCTGACGGCGGTCACGGTGCCGATGATTGTGTGCCAAAGCAAAGCCGGTTCTCCAAAGGAGAGAAAAGAACTATGAACTATTACGAAGCGTCTCTGAAACAAATCAGGGAATTGCAGGATAAGGATGACATCCGGATCCTTTCACTGGAAACATCCTGCGACGAGACTGCCGCGGCGGTGATCCGCAACGGACGCGAGATCCTGAGCAATATCGTGTTCAGCCAGATCGACCTGCATGCCATGTATGGCGGCGTGGTGCCCGAGATTGCGAGCCGGGCCCATACGGAAGCCTGTGACCGCGTGGTGGATGAAGCTTTGAAAGAAGCGGGAATCACCCTGCAGGATGTGGACGCGCTGGCGGTGACCTACGGTCCCGGTCTGGTGGGGGCGCTGCTGACGGGTGTCAACTGTATGAAGGGACTGGCATTTTCCGCGGGAAAGCCGTTGATCCCGGTGAATCACATCGAAGGGCATGTATCCGCGAATTACCTGACCTGGCCGGAGCTGGAACCGCCTTTTGTCTGTCTGGTGGTTTCCGGCGGACACAGCCATTTGGTGAAGGTAACGGACTACGGGACTTATGAACTGCTGGGCCAGACCGGGGACGACGCGGCGGGCGAGGCCTTTGACAAGGCAGCCCGCGTGTTGGGACTCCCTTATCCGGGCGGCCCGCGGATCGACAAACTGGCGGAGGAGGGAGATCCTCACGCCTTTACGCTGCCGAAGCCGAAAACGGAAGGAAAGTATGACACCTCCTTCTCCGGACTGAAGACGGCTTTCCTGAACACCGTGCATCAGATGGAACAACGCGGGGAAAAACTGCCGAAAGCGGACCTTGCGGCCAGCTTCCGCTACGCGGTGGTGAGCCAGCTGATCGAAAAGAGCGAACTGCTGCTGCGGGATCTGAAGCCGACCCTGCCGGGGCTGAAAATGGCTATGGCGGGCGGTGTGTCCGCCAACCGGGGCTTGCGGGCGAGCATGAAGGAAATGTGCGATCGGTTGGGCGTTCCGCTGTATATGCCGCGGATCGAACTGTGTACTGATAATGGCGCGATGATCGGTTCGGCAGCGTATTACCGTCTGAAAAAGGGCGAATGCGCCGATCTGACGCTGAACGCCGCACCGGCGCTGAGACTGGTGTAACAGGCACGGAACGGAAGGAGCAATCTTTGAGATGAAAAAGAAAGATCTCTGGCAAGTGATCAAGTTTACCCTGTTTTCCGCGTCAGCGGGAATCATTCAGATCGGCACCTATACGCTGTTTTTTGAAGTGCTGCACTGGGCACCGTGGCTGGCTTACCTGGTTTCGCTGGTGCTGAGCGTGATCTGGAACTTCACTTTCAACCGCAAGTACACCTTCCGCAGTGACGCGGACCTGAAGCGTTGCATGCTGCTGGTGGCGCTGTACTATCTGGTGTTCACGCCCCTCTCCACCTGGTGGACAGCGGCGCTGACCGGCGAGAATCCCTTTACGGGAGCGGCAGCTTCGGCTGAGCCCCTGATGAACAACTATGTGGTGGAGATCGGCACGATGCTGATCAACTTTGTGACGGAATTCCTGTACCAGCGCTTTGTGGTGTACCGGAACCGGATCGACACCAACGAACAGGCGAAGAAAGCCGCGGCGAAGGAAGAAGCCGCGGAATAACGGAGAGTTTGACTGCAGATGAATGAGAATATCGTGATCAGGGGTGCGCGTGAGCACAACCTGAAAAACGTGGATATTACGATCCCCCGTGACAAACTGACCGTCGTCACGGGGCTTTCCGGATCCGGGAAAAGTTCCCTGGCTTTTGATACCATCTACGCGGAGGGTCAACGCAGATATGTGGAGAGCCTTTCCAGCTACGCCAGACAGTTCCTGGGCCAGATGGACAAACCGGATGTCGATTCCATTGACGGTCTGAGTCCGGCCATCTCGATCGACCAGAAGACCACGGGACGGAACCCCCGGTCTACCGTAGGTACTGTGACCGAGATCCACGATTATCTGCGTCTTTTGTGGGCCCGCATCGGCGTGCCCCACTGTCCGCAGTGCGGACGGGAGATCCGCAAGCAGACCGTGGACGAGATGGTGGACGCGATTGCAAAGTATCCGGAGGGGACGCGTATGCAGATCCTGGCTCCGGTCGTGCGGGGACGCAAGGGCGAACACCGTGATGTGTTTGAAAAAGCTCGGAAAAACGGCTTCGTCCGCGCACGCGTGGACGGGACCCCTGTGGAGCTGGAAGAAGCGCCGGAACTGGATAAAAACAAGAAACACTCGATCGAGATCGTGGTAGACCGTCTGATCGTGCGCGACAACAAGGAATTCCGCAAACGGCTGGCGGACTCGCTGGAAACCGCGACCAAACAGGCTGCCGGCCTGGTGATCGCTGATCTGTTTGACGCGGGCGAAACCCTGTTCAGCATGAACTACGCCTGCCCGGATTGCGGCGTTTCCATGGAGGAACTGGCGCCCCGGATGTTCTCCTTCAACAGTCCCTTTGGCGCGTGCCCGACCTGCGACGGTCTGGGTGTGCTGATGAAGATCTCGCGGGACGCGATCTTCCCGGATGAGAGCCTTTCCCTGCGGGAAGGCGCACTGAAGGCCGTGGGTTTTAACACCGGCGAGGATGGCGGTATCGCGGCGCAGTATTTTTCCGCGCTGGGAGATAAATACGGATTCAGCATGGATACCCCTGTCGGCGGGATCTCCGAAAAGGGGATGCAGGCTATCCTGTATGGCACCGGCAAGGAAAAGGTGACGATCACTTATGAGGGCGCGCGTGGCGCGAGCAGTTATGCCACACCTTTTGAAGGCGTGATCCCGACGCTGGAAAGAAGATACAAGGAAACTACGTCGGACAGCATGAAACAGACCTATGAAGAATATATGTGCGAGGAGACCTGCCCGGATTGTCTGGGGATGCGTCTGAAGCCGGAAGCACGGGCGGTGACCGTAGGCGGGAAAAGCCTGCCGGAAATCAGCACGATGCCGCTGGCGGAATGTCGCGCATTCTTCCGCGGATTGGAACTGACAGAGCGGGAGAGCCTGATTGCGAAACAGATCCTGAAGGAGATCGATGCACGGCTGGGCTTCCTGAACGACGTGGGTCTGGGATATCTGACCCTTGGCCGTGCGGCGGGGTCCCTTTCCGGCGGTGAAGCCCAACGGATCCGTTTGGCTACGCAGATCGGCAGCGCCCTGATGGGTGTGCTGTATGTGCTGGATGAACCGTCCATTGGACTGCATCAGCGGGATAACGCGAAACTGATCGCGACCCTGAAGCGCATGCGGGATCTTGGCAATACCGTGATCGTTGTGGAACACGACGAGGAAACCATGATGAACGCGGACCATATCGTGGATGTGGGCCCCGGCGCGGGTCTGCACGGCGGACATATCGTAGCCCAGGGTACGGTGGAGGAAATCATGGCTTGCCCTGATAGCCTGACGGGCCAATATCTTTCCGGCGTAAAGCGGATCCCGATCCCTGAACGGCGGCGTAAGCCGGCCGGCTGGATCAAGGTGCTGGGTGCACGGGAACATAACCTGAAGAATATCGATGTCCAGTTCCCCTTGGGCGTATTTTGTTGCGTGACCGGTGTAAGCGGTTCCGGCAAGAGCAGCCTGGTGAACGAGATCGTCTATAAACATCTGGCCAAGAAACTGAACCGTGCCAAGACACGGCCCGGCGACTTTGACGGTATGGAAGGCACGGAGCAGCTGGACAAGATCATCCGGATCGACCAGAGCCCCATCGGGCGGACGCCCCGGAGCAATCCGGCCACCTATACGGGTCTGTTTGACCAGATCCGGAAACTGTTTGCCATGTCTCCGGAAGCCAAAGCACGCGGATTCAAGGAAAACCGGTTTTCCTTCAACGTGAAGGGCGGACGGTGTGAGGCGTGCCAGGGTGATGGCGTTCAGAAGATCGAGATGCATTTCCTGCCGGATATCTATGTTCCCTGCGACGTGTGTCACGGACATCGCTATAACCGGGAAACACTGGAAGTGACCTGGCATGGAAAGAACATTTTTGAAGTGCTGGATATGACTGTGGAAGAGGGCGTGACCTTCTTTGAAAACCAGCCGCAACTACTGCGGAAACTGGAGACTCTGCAGGATGTGGGCTTGGGATACATGAAGCTGGGCCAGGCGTCCACCACCCTTTCCGGCGGCGAAGCGCAACGCGTGAAACTGGCTACTGAACTGAGCCGGAAGGCGACAGGCAAGACGATCTATCTGCTGGATGAACCGACCACGGGTCTGCACATGGCGGACGTGGACAAGCTGATCCAGGTGCTGCAACGCCTGACGGACGCCGGCAACAGTGTGCTGGTGATCGAACATAATCTGGATGTCATCAAGGTGGCGGACTGGATCATTGACTTGGGCCCAGAGGGCGGGGAAGGCGGTGGCACCGTGCTGGCGGAAGGAACGCCGGAACAGGTGGCCGCCTGTGAAGCCTCGTTTACGGGTCAGTATCTGGCAAAAATGCTTGGGCGGGAACGTCCGGCAGAAAATAAGAAGAGCACAACAAAGAAACGTACAGCGAAAAAGGAATGAAACGGAGGGACAGACCATGAGTGACAGCGCGTTTGTGACGGGTAACTATCCAAACTTTTTCGCGGAGATCGGTGTCTCCGACGAAGCGGTAAAGGAAAAGATCCGCCAGAGTTTTGAAACGATCTTTTTTGACCCTGAGGAGAATTTTTTCCACACAGTGGACGCGGATGCCGCGTGCATGGTGGATACCGGGAATATTGATGCCCGCACGGAAGGCATGAGCTACGGCATGATGATGTGCGTGCAGATGGACCGGCAGGATCTGTTTGACCGTCTGTGGACCTTTGCCACGCGCTATATGCGCCAGACGGATGGGATCTATGAAGGCTACTTTGCCTGGAGCACCAAACTGGACGGCACGAAGAACGCGCAGGGCCCGGCACCGGACGGCGAGGAATACTTTGCTATGGCGCTGTTCCTGGCGGGACGCCGCTGGGGCAATGGGGAAGGCATTTTTGACTATACCGCGCAGGCGCGGGAGATCCTGCGCCACTGCGTACACCAGAAAGAAATGGTACCGGGCGGCGAACCGATGTGGGATCCGGACAACCACTATATCCGCTTTGTGCCGGAGACCCTGTTTACCGATCCAAGCTATCATCTGCCACACTTCTATGAGCTGTTTGCCCTGTGGGCGGACGAGGCGGACCGTCCCTTCTGGAAGGCGGCAGCGGAAGCGTCCCGAAAGTTTATTGCTCTGTCCGCGGACCCTGTGACCGGCATGAGCGCGGAATATACCGAGTATTCCGGCGCGACCCGCCTGATGTTCGGCAAGCCCTGGGCGTACTATTCCGACGCGTATCGTGTGGCGGAGAACGTCGCGCTGGATCATTTGTGGTTTGGGTCGGATCCCGCGCTGGATGACGTGGTGACCCGCCTGCAGGATACCTTTGCGAAAATGGACCTCGACGATCTGCGTGCCTATGATCTGGACGGTACACCCGCGGATGAACCCGCGATGCATCCGGTGGCGATCATTTCCGTGCTGGGCGCGGCATCGATCGCGTCCAAAAGCGCGGCAAGAAAAGACTTCCTGAAGAAATTCTGGGAAACACCCCTTAGAACGGGCAAACGCAGATATTACGACAACTGCCTGTACTTCTTCTGCCTGATGATGCTGGGCGGAGAATACCGGATCCGGTAAGGAGGGAAAAGCATGTACGGTTGTCCCGGCTGTGGCGCCATGATGGTCTATGACATCAAAGCCGAAGACCTGGTTTGTACGCGCTGCGACAGGCATGAAGCCATCGCGGACGCGGACAAACGCGAAAACTGGAAGAGCGAGTCCACCTTCAGTGTGGATCTGCTGACCTGCCCGCAGTGCGGTGCGGAGCTGCGCGCCATGAATGCGGCGGCGGCGACCTTCTGCAGCTACTGCGGTGCGGAAGTAATGCTGGAAAAACGGAACGAGCAGGTGGAAAGACCCGAGAAGATCATTCCATTCAAGATCACACGCGAGGAATGCTTTGAAAAATACCGCGAGATGGTCAGCAAAAATCCTTTTGTGGACCACAAACTGAAAAATGTGACGGCAGACAGCTTCCGCGGTATTTATGTGCCCTACTTCAACTACCATGCGCACGTGACGGGGACTGCCACCGTGGATGGAGAGGAGACCAAGGGCGATACGACCTATTACTATTCCTCCCAGATCTCCCTGAACCACAGCTATAAGGATATCCTGCATGACGCCTCTGTGGAGATGCCGGATAACCTGAGTGAACAGATCTCCAATGTACCTCCGGAAGAAGCGCGCAATTTTTCTCCCGCGTATATCAGCGGATTTTATGCTGACCAGAGCGACATGGAACATGAGGCTTATACGAACTTCGCGAAGGCGGAAGCGATCCGGCGCGGTGTGACGGATGTGGTGACCGACCTGAAGGACGGTCTGACTTACAATACGGCCAAGGCGCAGCAGACCCTGATGCCGAACACGCAAGCTGAGTATGATTCCACGTTGCTGGTGCCGACCTGGTTTATGTCCGTACGGAACGGTGACCGGATGCTGTACGCGGTCCAGAATGCCGTGACAGGCAAGATGGCCGCGGATCTGCCGATGGATATTCCGCGCTTTGGCCTGCTGGCTTTGATCGTGTTTGTGCCGGTATTCCTGCTGCTCAACGCCATCCTGACCGCAAAGCCGGAACTGACGCTTTGCATCGCCATGGTGCTGGCGTTTTTCTCCCAGCTGGCGGTCAACGGACGGCTGAAGAACATCCTGAACCGGGAACGCGGTGGAAAGAACGACGGCGCGGATATTCAAAGCCTGCTGAAGACGACCAACAAACGGGCGAAGACCGCGAAAACGACTGGCGGAAGCAATTCCGCGGTTCCTGTGATTGCTGGAATTGCTATCTTTGGTTTCATCATGATCAAGATTCTGCCATATCTTGAGGATGTCACCAACGGAATCAGCTCCCTGCTGAATGATGAGGGTTTCGCAAGCTTTGTCTGCGTGGTTCTGACCGTTGTGACAGCGTTGCTGATCTTTACCGGAAGAAAAAAGAAAGCCGCACAGCCGGCCAGCGTGTATGTGACATTGGCCGTGATGGTGCTGAGCACACTGCTTCTGGTGTTGAATCCCTTTGGACGCGCGGACGCGCCCACCTGGGCTTGCGCGGTGTTGTGCATCGCGTGCGTGTTGTGGACGCTGCTGCGGATGCTGAACCTGTACAATCGCGGATGCTCCAACCCGATGCCGCAGTTTACAAGCCATACGGGAGGTGACGACCGTGCGTAAGTGGATCGCTTTGCTGATGGCCTTACTGCTGGCTTGCGGGATCCTGTCCTGCGCGGCTGCAGACCGGCTTGAAGAGACAAACAGCGAAACCGGATATCGCGCTGTGATCGAAGACAATGCCGGTTTGCTGCAAACGGAAGAGTTCCGGAATGTGTTTGACGCGATGAAGGGCGTGACAGTCCATTGTGACGCGGGCTTCCTGACCCGGCAATCCGGTGGGGGCAGTGTGGAAGAGTATGCGCGTCAGTGGGGACGCGGCACGTTTGGCCATGACCGCTATATCGTATTTTTTATCGATATGGGCACGCGTAATATCTGCGCCTACGCGGGCTGGGATATGCTGGATGTGTTCAGCGTCGCGGACGCCAATACGGTGACGGACAATGTGTACAAATGGGCATCCCGAAAACAGTATGGCGAGTGCGCGGTACAGGCCTTCGGGCAGATCGCGTCGGACCTGGAGGGCATCGAACTTGCCCGGCCTATGAAGTATGTCAGCAATGTACTGATCGGCCTGTGTCTGTCTGTGATGATCTGCTTCCTGATCGTCAGCAAAACGCTGAAGAAACATAACATCACGGAAGCCACAAAGATTACCGCGATGGTCGCGGCGGGTGCCGGAACGACGTTGTTGGCCAGAAAACTGGTACGGACCGTGCACCATGAATCTTCCTCCGGCGGAGGCAGCCATGGCGGCCACGGCGGTGGCGGCGGAGGCCATAGCGGTGGCGGTGGCGGACACCACGGATTCTGATCTGGATCATCAAACGACATAAAAAGGGAGCGGATCGCAGGATCCGCTCCCAATGTTTTTACTGTTGAGAATCCAGACAGGCGGCCAGGAAGATCGCGGGGGAATTCCAATAGATGGCGATCTCGTTGGTATCCGCGGAGGGCAGCTCGTCCAGCCAGGAACGGGCGGGAGGCGTCCCCTCGGGGAAAACTTCCTTGGTATGGGGATAGGTGAAACGGTTGTTGGGACCGCCGGAGACCAGACCGGGCACGGGATCGACGATGCCGTCCGCGCCGGAAGGACGGTGATGGGGATTCATGAAGGGATTTTCACCAAAGCCGGTCACAAAACTGACATCCAGCGTGTTGAGACCCATCAGGTAGTCCAGCTGCTTCTGCGCACCGGTGAGATATTTGCGGTCGCCGGTCAGCTCCCACGCACAGGCCAGAATCATGCCGCGGCTGAGGACAAGAAGATTGCTGCCCCAGATATAATCCGTGGTCGCAAGAGCCGTACCATAGCGCGATTGGTCGACGGTATAAAGAGCACGGTCCGCCGCACGGAGGAAACGCTCCTTTAGCCAGACACCGAACTCCGGCTCGGGAAGCGTGCGAATGGTGAACAGGCAACAGATGGTTCCCAAACCGCCGGTCTCACGCCAGCCCATCTGGGAAATATCGATCTGACGGGCATTGAATTCGGCATCGTCGAAGTAGCCTTTATCGCCAGTGGCGGCGTACAGCTCACAGGCGGCCCAGAACAGCTCGTCTGTCATGCTGTTGTCCCCATAACCACCGGTATGGACATCGTCCGGATTTTTCCACGGGATGAGGGTGGGATTCTTTTCCAGCCAGTTCCATGCGGAAACAGCGGCCTGAAGCATCCTGTCGGAAAAATCGGAATCAATGTTTTTCCAGACGCGGGAAGCCAGGGCCATACAGGCCGCGAAAGCGGCAGTGGCGCACTGGCCAACGGGCATGACATATTCGGTTTCGGTGTCCTGCTCGGGCATAACGAACGGGGCAAAGTTTTTTGTGGTCAGTTTATGGTAGACTGCACCGTCCGATCGCTGCATCTTCAGCATCCACTGCAGCTCGTAACGGGCTTCGTTCAGCAGATCGGGGATGCCGTTCCCGGATTCCGGAATATTCAGGCCGGAAAGGGAAGCCCCCGGATAGATCATGTAGGTATAAAGCATATGGGCGACAGTGATCGCCCCGGGACCGACATATTTACCGTAGTCGCCGGCATCGTGCCAGCCACCCTGCACATTCATGCGGACATCGGGATCGGTATACAGACGGGCGGGCGCAGTATGGCAGGCGGCGTGCGTCCACACGCCGGCATGCTCCGGCAAAAGGGCTGTGCCACAACGCTGGTAGTAAAGACCTTTGATGAGGGCACGAAGGAGATCGGGATAGGGACGGTCCGCAACCGTGATGGAACGGGACTCACCTTCCATCGAAAGGGTGTACTGACCGGCGGGAAGATCGCCAAGGTCGATCAGCGAAACCCGATCACCGGAAGCAACATCAAAGAGAGGATAATCGACCTGGATCTGGCGCACATTGCACCCATTACTGTCTGTAATCGTCAATGTACCGGCACGGAGGACGCCCACGAATTTGGGAAGAGAGGTTACGTAGCCGGCTTGATTGATCCGGAAAACCGCGTTACACATATCAAAACCCCGTTTGACATCATTTTGTCATTATTTTACTATGTGCTGGCTCCTTTCGCAAGGAAAAACGGGCCAAATACGGACGATATACCGTAAAAATGCAATGAAAACAGAACTTCACGGGAAAATCACCGGGCAATCAAAGGCCAATGTTCGGCTCTGACTGTGAGTGTTCCACCCTTGATTGTGGAGGCACGGTCTGCTACAATCAAAGAAGAAGTCTTGGGGTCACAAGGAGGAACTGTGGATGAAACACGGGATGAAAGTATGGTTGAGCGCTCTGCTTGCACTGTGCATGTTGCTTGGCAGTGTTTGTGCAGTGGCTGAGGATAAAGGGACGGAACCGGTGAAAACACCTGCTCAGGCCATGCTGGATCGGATCACGATCGGATGGAATCTTGGCAATACGCTGGATAGCTTCAACAAGGCAGTACAAGGTGCGGAAGGACTGGAAGCCGAGACCTGCTGGGGCAATCCGAAAACCACGCCGGAACTGCTTCAGACCGTTTATGATAACGGTTTTGATCTGATCCGTGTGCCGGTGACCTGGTATACTCATATGGATGAGAATGACACGGTAGATCCGGCGTGGATGGACCGCGTGCAGCAGGTCGTGGACGATGTGTTGGCGACAGGCGCCGTGTGTCTGCTGAATGTACACCACGATACCGGCGATAAGGGGTGGCTGCGTGCCTCTGAGAAGGACTACGAAGTGAAGTCCGCCCGCTTTGTGAAGCTGTGGGAGCAGATCGCGGAACGGTTTAAGGCGTATGATGAACGCCTGATGTTTGAAGGCTTCAACGAGATCCTGAACGAGCAGAATGTCTGGAACGGATCGGACAAGCGTGCGTTGAAAGTGACCAACGACCTGAACCAACTGTTTGTGGATACAGTACGTGCTTCCGGCGAAAAAAACGCTGAACGCGTGCTGGTACTGAACACCTATTGCGCGGGCCCCGGAATCGATGTGCTGAGCGGGTTTGCTTTGCCCGAGGATCCCGCGCAAGGCTGCCTGATCGTCAGCGCACATGTGTATCAACCCTGGTCTTTTACGGACGGGAACCAGAAAAACGTGAAAAACTGGAGCAAAGGTCCCATCGATTCCGCACTGAACGGGTTGAAACAGACTTTTGTGAATAAGGGGACCCCTGTGCTGATCGGCGAGTTTGGCGCGGAAAACAAGGGCAATATGGACAAGATCCTTTCCTGGGCGGCTTATTATGTGTCCAAATGCCGTGAACTGGGGCTGAAAGCAGTCTGGTGGGACAATGGCGCGCTGTTCAAGCTGTTTGGCCGCAAGCAGGCTACAGTGACCAATGAAGCCCTGGTGCGGACGCTGGTGGCAGCCGCGAAAGGCGAACCGACCGAGCAGTGGGCGACACCGGACGAAAAAAAGCCCTCCGACGATCTTTGCGAGGACAGCGATTTTTGGACTTCATGGGTCAACACCGGCTCCGGTGCCTCGGCGGAGATCGCCTGCAAGGAGCATGGCTTTGAAGCCAAGGTGATCCAAAGCGGAAAGGACAGCTGGCTGGTCCAACCTGCCTACAAACCGTTGCAGCTCGAAAAAGGAGTCGTTTACCGGTTGGAATTTGATGTGACAGCGGATCAGAATATCAGCTTCAGTGTCACGTTCCAACAGGATTATGGAACCTATCAGGGCTATTATTCCAAGAATGTTTTCGTGGGAACGGAAACAACACATGTCACCTGTAGCTTCAAAATGGAAAAAGCTACGGACGGCAATGTGGCAATGGTGTTCAACCTTGGCGGACATCCGACACTGTGCCCCTACACCGTGACGGTGGACAATGTATCTCTGAAGATCATCCAACCCCAAAGTACAGATGGGAATTAACTCCTAAATACGAATGAAGGACGGACCTGATGGAGTCCGTCCTTCGTTTTTTTACTTTTTCGGGGGTTCCGAGTCCAGCGCTTCGAGCAGGAAACTGACAGGGCGGAAACCGTCATTACAGGAAATCATTGCGGTGCGTGGATCTTTCATCCAACCGCCGTAGAAGTTCCGTCCGCCGGTGCCGAGCGCGCGAACCCAGGGAGACAGGTTTTCCCACGCACTGGAACACAGGCCTTCAGGACAATCCCAACCGTTGGACAGGAAAACCTGACCGACGGTGAGGTCACAGGCATGTTGGATGGGATTTTCATACTGCTGCTGCAGATCTTTATAGTCTGCCTTTCGGATGACGGTGATGCGTACGGGATTCATAGGTCATTCCTCCTTTTCGTCGGCAAAACGCAAGCGGATGGCCATATAGGGGCGGGATGGAAGGTTAACACGGAAACGGCCTGTGAAAGTGCCCCGGTCTTCTACGGTCATGTTCCAGGTATCAATGACCTCCACACGGCGCGCGCGCCCGTCCTCAAAACGGAAATCACGCACGGAAGGCCGCATGAAGCTGAAGTAATATAGGTGGTAGCCGGTACGGGCGGCGTCGCTGGCATCCTCGGGAATCGCTTCCACATCGTCCCATTCACCGTGGAACGGCGCCAGACCGATGCCGGGCGTTTCGGAAAGGATCTTCTTCAGAAAGGTAACCCGCTTCCAGCTTTCACCCCGCAATGGGCCGCCGTGGGACCACCAGAGGATCTTCCCGCCCTCCGGCAGGGTCTCTCCGTGACCGGGGTAGCCGCCACGGACCGCGGCTTCCCAAAAACGGCGGACCATTTCCTCGCCGGTGATATTGCCCCATCCGCAGGGAATATCGCCTTCGTAGGCGATCTCATCCAGCACGACAGGCTTTCCGAAACGCTCCCGCCATTCGTTTGTATATTCAGCGGTACGGTACAGATCCTGCCGCTGAATGCAACAGTGGGTGACCCAGGAACGGGTGAAATCGTAGAACGCGAAGCAGTTATGGATGGAGCGGAGATGCCCATAGGGGTCCTCATTAACCAGCGTGTCAGCCAGACGCTCCCAATCTTCATCACCCATAGCGGGAAGCAGATCATACTCATTGGCCAGGGACCACCATATATTACGGAAAGCGGAGAGCCGGGCGGTCAGATAATGCCAGTACAGGTCATTTTCCGACTGGGTCATGCGGGAAAAACCCCAACGGTCATACGGGTGCATGATGATCAGATCCGCTTCGATACCGAGTGACTGCAAGGCCAGAATACAGGACTCCAGATGGCGGAAGTACTCGGTATTGAAACGGGTGAAATCCCAAGAATTGCCGGGAGCGGCGCCGTTGAAATCGTTGAAGTTTTCTTCATTCAGGAGCCGACAGTCCACAGGCGTGCCTTCGTAGGGGAAAGACCGCGGGTCGTGGAGATTATAGAGATAATGCTTTGGGAAGACGCAAAAGCGGATCTTGTTGAAGCCGGAATGGCGGAGGGAGTCAAGCGTCTGTTGGATCAACTTGTCGGACTGCAGATGCCAGACATAACAGGTGGTTCCTACCGGCGTGTAGGGTGTGCCATCCGCATAAGCAAAGTGAAATTTGTTCTGTACATGAACCGGACCGTGATTGTCCGCGGCGGGAGAGAAAACGAGGAAGGTCCCTTCGTCTGTGGAAATGGGGAAGGAGGCATTGAGCTTCCAACGGTACATGCCTTCGTGAGAGGGCATGAAACGGACACGGTAGACGTTCTCTCCGTCATAAAAACCGCGGACTGTGACGGTTTCTGCCGTGCTTGTAAAGATGGCGGAAAGTGTTTCATCCGTGAAAGGGTTGCCGGCTTTGGGACCGGGAAGGACGATCTCGTACAGGCCCCAGCGTTCACAGGAAAGCGGTGCGGAAAAAACGGTACTCATGCAGGAACCTCCTTGATTGGATGGATTGAACGGAAAGGTTGTGTGAAAACAGTATACCACAGATCACGGGAGGATGAACAGGTTCCTTGTACGGTGATTGACCGGATGAAAAAACCATGGTATGATAAAAACCAGAAAAGGTCCTGACAGTAAAAGTGAATGATCGCGCATTTTGAAACATGGGCTTTGTGCGCATCTTTGCATTTTGATTCTTGAATCTCAATTGATAGGAGTGATGCCCCCTTGAACATCGATAACAATATTCTGAAATACTATCTGCGGAACGTTTATTTCATTACCGGAACGGCCTATGCCGGAAAGTCCACAATGGTACGGATGCTGGCGGATGAATACGATATGGTTTTCTGTGGAGAAAACTATCATATGGAAATCGCGGACAAGATCGCCGATCCTGAACTGCAGCCGAACCTCTGCTACTTCAAACAGATGAAGGACTGGGAGGAGTTTGTGAGGCGCAGTCCCAAAAAGTATGAACAGTGGATCACGGACAGCGCGAAGGAAGCCGCGAGCATCGAAATTGCGCAGTTGATTGCCCTGGGCGCAGAGCAGAAAGTGATCGTGGATACCAATATCCCGATCCCGATGCTGAAGCAGATTTCGGATTACGATCATGTGGCGGTCATGCTTTCTCCTCAGAGCGTGAGCGTGGAGCGTTTCTTTGACCGGAGTGATCCGGACAAGCAGTTTATTCTCAGCGTGATTGAAAGCTGCGAGGATGCGGACAAGGTGATGGAGAACTACCGTGAATGCCTGAAACGCATCAACAGCGAGGAACACTATCGGGAGTACGCGGAAAGCGGATTCTTTACCCTGGAACGTGATGACCCGACCGGAGATGATATGGTGGCTGTGCGTGACCTGCTGGCACGCCATTTTGGACTTTTGTGAGCATCAAAAGCCGGCGGATGGAAAGATCCGCCGGCAGATATAGCGCCCCTGTCAAAGGGGGGAGTGAGACCGGATGCGTCCGGCCTTATTTTTTTTTGATCGGGACATTGAGACTGAAAAGGCCATCCCGGTTGCAACAGAACAGGAAACGCTTGACACCGCGCATTTGGAAGCGTGCTTCACAGGGGCCTTCCGGATAGAGACGTACCATTTGCAGACGGTCCGGGGAGACAGCGGCGATGAAGGAGATATAATGTGCTTTGGTCATGTCGTGATCCATGTGGATAAAGA
>JAZUFB010000328.1:0-3207 GCA_045640475.1 Clostridia bacterium | reverse complement strand
CCTCGCTCTCCTGGCTTTTTTATACCACTTTTTGCCCTTTTTGTCGCCTTGTTTCCATGCCTTTGTCTGTGCCTGCGTTATTGGCATGGGTGTTCTCTGTCTCCTTTTTTCAATGCCCGCCATTGGAGACAGGGGACGGTTCTCTGTCTCCTTTTTTCAATGACCGCAATCATTGCGCTTCTCCCGTCTTTTTGCTATGATATAGGCAACAATCATTCCATATTTCCATTACGCTTGCAAAAGCCACTAAATGGAGGCCTTTTCCATGATTCCAAATGTATGGCCAAAGACAACTGTGAAGATCGCGTGTTGTCTGCTCTTCCTTTTCCTTTTGTGTTTCACGCTCCTGCCCGGATCGGCGCTGGGCGACGAACAGCATTTCTTCACTTCAATTGAAGAATTCTATGCCCCGCATATCCGCCTGGGCGTCCAGACCGGCAGCAGTTATGATCTTTTCTGCCGTGAGCAATTCCCAGAAAGCGATATTTCTTATTACACGTCCTTTCCGGATATGATCCTCCAGGTGAGAAACGGCGCGCTGGATGGCTTCATCACGAGCGAAGTCACCGCGCGCGAGCTGATCGCAAGCACGGAGGGCATCACCTATCTGCCGGAGCAGCTGGATGAACTGGACATCTGCATGGCCATGGCCAAAACGGATGCCGGACTGAAGCTGCAGGCAGAGCTCAATGATTTTCTCGCCCGTGCGAAGGAAGACGGCACGCTGACTGCCATAACGGAAGCATGGCTCACGAACGATACGGAACATCAGGTGACCGACTATCAGTCCCTGGAGCCCGTAAACGGAACGGTCCGTCTGGCCACGGAAAGCGGTTATGCCCCGTTTGATTTTGTCCGCAACGGCAGCATGGTCGGCATCGATATCGACTTGCTGACCCGCTTCTGCCGTGAAATGGGCTATGGGCTGGAAGTCATCGATATGAACTTTGACGCGCTCATTCCCAGTCTGGGGACCCGCTCGGATGTCGTCGCCAACGGAGTCACTTACAGCGATGAACGCGCTCAGAAAGTGTTGTTTACCACGCCGTATTCGACTGAGAAATCCGTCATGATCGTGCGCAGTCCCATCGAAAAGCCCGATTTCCTGACTTCGCTGAAGGACAGCTTTGTTGCCACTTTCATCCGGGAAGACCGCTGGCAACTGCTTTTGCAGGGTCTGTGGACCACGCTGCAGATTTCCGTGCTGAGCGGGATCTTCGGCACGCTGCTGGGCTTCGGCATCTGCCTCCTGCGCCGCCGGAAGAGCAAGCTCTGCACTGCTGTGACCACAGGATATATCCGTCTTTTGCAGGGTACGCCCATCGTTGTGCTGTTGCTGATCTTATACTATGTCATCTTTACCGATCCCTCTGTTTCGGGACTGACGGTGGCTGTGGTAGCCTTCACCCTGAACTTCGCGGCTTATGTGTCCGAAATGATGCGTACCGGCATCGACGCTGTGCCCGCGGGCCAAATGGAAGCCGCGCTGGCCATGGGCTACACCCGGAAGGACGCTTTCTTCCGCATCGTGATGCCGCAGGCCGCGCTCCACTTCCTGCCTGTCTACAAGGGAGAAGTGGTATCGCTGCTCAAATCCACCTCGGTGGTCGGCTATATCGCCGTGCAGGATCTGACCAAAATGAGCGACATTATCCGCAGCCGGACCTATGACGCGCTCTTCCCGTTGATCACCACGGCTGTGATCTATTTTGCCGCGGCCGCGTTATTGGGACATCTGGTGTCCCGGATCGAGATCAAACTGAAGCCCGACCGTGTCCATCGCGGTGTGAAAGGGGTGAAAATGCAATGATCAGCATTCGTCATCTGTCCAAAGCCTATGAAGGCGTGACCCCGCTGAAGGATGTCAACGCGGAGATCGAAAAAGGCGAAGTCATTTCGATCATCGGCCCGTCCGGCACGGGAAAATCCACGCTGCTGCGTTGCCTGAATCTGCTTGAGACCCCGACTTCCGGCGAGATTCTGATCGACGGGGAGTCCATCACCCGAAAAAACGCAAAAGTCCACCTGATCCGCCGTAAAATGGGCATGGTGTTTCAAAGCTTCAACCTGTTCGAGCACATGAACATCATTGAAAACGTGATGTTGGGACCGGTCACCTTGCTGGGTGAAAGCCGTCAGGACGCCTATGACCGGGGCATGGAACTGCTCCGAAGCGTCGGCATGGAGCACCGTGCCCTGGCCTACCCGGATGAACTTTCCGGAGGCCAGAAGCAACGTGCCGCCATTGCCCGAACCCTGTCCATGAATCCGGAGATCATTCTCTTTGACGAGCCCACTTCCGCGCTGGATCCGACCATGGTGGGCGAAGTGCTGGCGGTCATACGTGCGCTGGCCCGTCAGGGTCTCACCATGCTGATCGTGACCCATGAAATGCAGTTTGCGCGGGATGTATCGACCCGTGTGTTCTATATGGATGAAGGTGTGATCTATGAGCAGGGCACCCCGGAGCAGATCTTCGAACATCCGCAAAAAGAAAAGACCCGCCAGTTCGTCCAGCGGCTGAAGCTGCTGGAGGAAGAGTTGGATCCGAAGGATATCGATTATGCACTGTTGAACACGCGCATGGCCCAGTTCGCCCTGCGGCTGGGTTTGAGTGACCGTGCCGCGCGTTATCTGCAGTTAGCGTTGGAAGAGGTCCTGAACGGTCTCCTTGTGCCCTTGCTGAGCGAGGAAGACAAGCTCCGTGTGACCGTATCCTATTCCGAAAAGAGCGGCGCTTTGGAAACCCGCTTCGCCTATTCCGGAAGTCAAGTCGCCAAGGTAGAGGACATGGATCCCCTCTCCGGCAAAGTCCTTGACCTGGTCGCGGAAAAGATCAGCTACGCTGAACAGGAAAACGCGGAGTATCCCCACACGATCATCCTGCAAATGAAGAAATAAGGAGACAGGGGACGGTTTTGTGTGGAAACGTCACCCGTCCTGTTGATAAATAGGGTTGGCAAACAAACCCTGCGATCAGGGCAATAAGATCAATATGGTTTAAGCTGCCAACGGATTATAAGTTTCACCGGTTTCAAGTAAGGTATAAATCGTCACAAGCAATTTTCTGGCAACCGCAATGATGGCTTTCTTTCGACCAATTCTTGCCGAATGAGACCAGAACCAGTTAGCAAATTTGGAGTTTCTTGTTTTAACGGCAGCCCATGCACATTGAACCAGTATACTTTTGACATAAGGGTTCCCATG